>CANDEH010000004.1 GCA_947383645.1 uncultured Clostridia bacterium
AAGTGTTCATAGTTTATTTACATTTAATTTTTGTTCCGTGCTTGACATTGGCGGATGTGGTCTACCCGGGCAGACATATTTACAACATCCACAATAAGAATGACACCTTCACGGTGGAAGGTGTCAACGCTGATTTGCGCCACTATATCCCAACACTGGCGCGGCGGAGCAGGTGTTTTCCGAGAAACCTGGAGAATCTCCAGGCTGTCCTTGATGTTTTTATCCATGCTTACAACCGTTTTGGACTCCAGAAGGACCACTATCGCTCCCGCCGCCCAGGGGCTACCATACCGTTTTCCCTTTTTGATTCCCTTTAACTCTCCTTTTGGTCACTCCCCTGCCCTTCTTTTTTCTTGTAATTTGCGGCGGTTTCTGGTATAGTATTCCTAATTGTGATGCGACAGGTGCGATTCCGGCAGGGGAGGGCTTTGTGCGGTGGGACTGTTTCGTCAGCTTTGGAATATGATCGACTGGAGTGTGGTCAGCGGCCTGATGACGCGGGCTTTGGCGGTGCTGCTGTGTCTGACGGTTCATGAGACCTGCCACGGTCTGGCCGCTTACGCGCTGGGGGATCCCACCGCCAAGCGGATGCACCGGCTGAGCCTGAACCCCCTGCACCACATCGATTGGGTGGGCCTTGCCGCCATGCTTCTTGCGGGCTTTGGCTGGGCAAAGCCGGTGCCGGTGGATATGCGCTACTTCAAAAATCCGAAGAGGGGAATGGCCCTCACCGCTCTGGCCGGGCCGGCGTCCAACTTTTTGCTGGTGGTACTCTGCTGTATCCCCCTGCGGTGGATCTACTGGAGCGCGGAGGTTACGCCCTTCTTACTGTGGCTCTACGACTTCCTTCTGACGCTGGTTTTGATGAATTTGGGCCTGGGGCTGTTCAACCTCCTGCCCATTCCGCCCCTGGACGGGTCCAAGGTGCTCTTTGCCCTGTTGCCGGACCGGGCGTATTTGCAGCTGATGCGCTATGAGCGGTACGGGATGCTGCTGTTGATTTTTCTGGTGTTCTTCGATGTGGGCAGCGACTTTCTCTCCAGAGCGATTTCCGCTGTGTTTGCGTTCCTGATAAACCTGCTTGTACTGTGAGGTGAGCGAGCTGGACAGTCCCGTCTATAAGCTGGAGAGCGTGGTCCACAAGCGCGCTGCCGAGCCCCTGGAGGATTTTGAGGGACCGCTGGATCTGATCCTCTTTCTCCTCAGCAAGAACAAGATTGAGATTCAGGATATTCCCATCGCCCTGATTTTAGAGCAGTATCTGGCCTATCTGGACCGGCGGCAGCAGCTGGATCTGGAGATTGCCAGCGAGTTTGTCACCATGGCCGCCCATCTGATGTATATCAAGACCCGTATGCTCCTGAGCATCGAGGACGAGGAGGCCCAGAGTGAGATGGATCTGCTGATCCAGTCCCTGGAGGAGCGGAGAAGCGGCGAGGTCTACCAGAGGGTCAAAACCGTGGCGGAGCGCCTTGGCGTGCTGGGGGAGTTCGGGCGGAACATCATGACGAAGAATCCTGAGCCGGTGGAACGGGGGAAGTCCGTTACATACTGCCACCGGCCGGAGGACCTCATTAAAACCTTTCAGGCGATCCGGGACCGCGGCGAGCGCCGATCCCCGCCGCCGATCACCAGCTTTCAGGAGATCGTGAGACGGGAGCCCTACTCCGTTGCCGACAAGGCCGCGGAGATTCTCCGGAGGCTGCGGGACCAGGGGGTGACCCGCTTCCTGCTCCTCTTCCGGGGCAGCCGCAGCCGCAGCGAGGTGGTGGCCACCTTTCTGGCCGTGCTGGAGCTGTGCCGCAACCACGTGCTGAAACTGGCCGGCGGGGAGACAGACTGCACGGTCTCGGTCAAAAAAGATGCGGAGCATCCTTTTTGACCGTCGTTTGAAGCCTGTTTCGATAGGCTTTCAGATGAGGGGACAGGAGCTGTGCGCAGCTCGCAGCGTGTTTTTCCGAAGTTCCAATTCGACTTTTGTTGTTCATCTATAACTCTGGCAGTTCAACAGATCATAGGTTGAAGCTGAAAATTATCCGTGCCATTATTGGAGCAGTACATCGGAATTTGGCAAAGGTGGGGGAGCGTATGAAAAAAACAGGTGCTGTATTGGCTATCGTGTTCTTTATCACAGGTGTTGTTCTCTCCTTCTTTGCCGGAAACTACATGAGCAATAGAGAAGACGGGGAAGAAAGAATACAAAATTGTCGTAAATACATTTTGCTTACGATTGATACAGTTCAGGACAAAGGTCTCGCTCTTGAGGGTGCATCTGAAACTGTAGTCAGCAATCTATGGGCGGCGCACGAGTTTTGTGATAATCCTGAAATATCCGCAGAACTCAGCAGCTTGTGGAATACCTTGGTTTATGAGGAGGATACATATGCTGCTCAAGAGGATAAACTGGTAATGCAACTGAATGACATTCTGAAAAGATGTCAATAAACTCTGCCGAGGGCTTTTCACGGCCGGGGCCGTGGATGTGGTTTCAATGAGGGCTTACATGCTATGGGTATGGATATGAAGGAGATGGAGGCGGCGGTGGAGGGGATCCTCTTTGCCGCCGGGGAGAGTGTGGAGATTAAGCGGATCTGTCTGGCGCTGGAGGCCGACAGGGCGGAGGTGGAGGAGATTCTGCGCCGTCTGGGCGATCATTACGCCTTTGAGCGCAGGGGCATCCGGCTTCTGCGCATGGAGGACAGTTACCAGCTCTGTTCCGCGCCGGACTATGCCGATGTGATCCGTAAGGCCTTTGAGGTGCGCAAACCCGCCCGGCTTTCCCAACCGGCGCTGGAGGTGCTGACCATCATCGCCTACTATCAGCCTACCACCAGGGCCTATGTGGACCAGGTGCGGGGGGTGGACAGCGCCTACACCGTGGGCCTGCTGTTAGAGCGCGGGCTCATTGAGGAGTGCGGAAGGCTCCAGGTTCCGGGGCGGCCCATCCTCTACCGGACCACCAAGCACTTTCTGCGGTCCTTCCATCTGACTTCCCTGGAGGACCTGCCGGAGATTCCGGGGCTGGAGAGCGAGGGGCAGCTGCGCCTGGGTGCGGACGGGGCTTTGATGGAGCCTGTGGCGGAAGAGCCGGGCGGAGAAGCAAATTAGGAATTAGGAATTATTTTGGAGAGACGAGTCGGGCTCTCAGTGGGGACAATTCCTAATTCCTAACTCCTAATTCCTCATTGAACGAAAGGGGTGAGCGGGGATTGTAGGGTGGTTTATACTGGCGGCGGTGCTGGCTGTACTGCTGCTCATAGGGCTGGTGCCCATCGGCGCCTGTGCGGCCTACGACAGTGCGCTGACGGTGCGGCTGCGCATCGGCCCCCTTCGCGTGGGGCTGTATCCCCCCAGGCCGAAGAAGGAGAAGCCTCCGCCGAGAGAGCGGAAAAAGAAGAAGCCGGCGGAAGAGACCGCTGAGAAGAAGCCCTTTCCAAGGCCCAACCGGGAGCAGATACAGTATACCCTGCGCGTACTGCCGCCCCTCCTGAAGAGGGCGGTGGGCCGGACGCGGCGGCGGATTCTTATCGCGCCCCTGCGGCTGTTTATGGTGTTCGGCGGGGAGGACCCGGCGGACGTGGCGGAACTCTACGGCAGGGCCCAGGCAGCGCTCAGTGCGGCATACCCGGTGTTGAAACGGCTGGTGCGGATTCAGGACGACGCTGTCAATCTGTACACGGACTACGACAGCGAGACCATTTTTTTCCGGGGCGAGGTCGGCGTCCGCATCCGTATAGGGGACGTGGTGATTATCGGCGTCTCGGCGGCGGCGGGCCTTTTAAAGTGGCTGATCGGCTACCGCAGGCGGGCCGGAAAGCCGGAGAAACGGACCAGTGGGAAGAAGGAACAGCAGGCCGGAGCGGCCTGAGAAAGGACGAGACAATGGATAAGAAGAATTCCCTCAGTGAGATGCTTCAGGAGTCTATGGGCAAGGTGCGGGAGATGGTGGACGCCAATACCATCGTGGGGCAGCCCATCCGCACGGACGACGGCGTGACGCTGATCCCCATCTCCAAGGTCTCCTTCGGCTTTGGCGGCGGCGGCGGAGAGTACGACGGAAAGTCCGCTCCGGCGGATAGCCGTTTGGGCGGCGGCCTGGGCGCGGCGGTAAAGATCGTGCCGGTGGCCTTCCTCATTGTAAAGGACGGCGCTGTGCGGGTAATGCCTGTGGCCATCCCCGCCGCCACCGGTCTGGAGCGGGTGGTGGAGATGGTGCCGGATCTGATCGACAAGGTCTCCGGTATGCTGAAAAAGGACGTCACCGCCGCCGCAGAGGCGGAGCCGGAGGCAGAGGATTTCTGACGCCTTGAGAGATAAAATTTCATGCGCAGTTCCATCGCACCCCCAAAACAGGCGGACGCCTCCGCGCGTGGAGTTTTGTACGGCGTTTCCGGTTGCCCCGAAGGGATGGGGAAATGGCGCGGCTGGCCTTTTGCCGTGCTTTTCATGACAAATAATATATTTCCAGTTTGCAAGTTCGCCGTATGGGACAGGATAACCTCAGCTTTTTGTGAGGTGAATGGTTATGCGCCGTATATTCTGTGCCCTGCTGCTGCCTGTGCTGCTGACATGGTGGACTGTCCCGGCCTCCGCTGTGGACACCTCCGCCGCCTCCGCTATCCTGATCGACGCCGATACCGGGCGGGTGCTCTATGAACAGAACGCCGACGAGCCCCGGCTGATCGCCAGCATTACCAAGATTATGACGGCTTTGACCGCCCTGGAGCACTGCTCCACCGACAAGGTCTATACCGTTCAGAGCGGCGATATGGCCGAGGGGTCCTCCATGTATCTCCGGGCGGGGGAGCGCGTTACCCTGGAGGAGCTGCTCTATGGGCTTATGCTCTCCTCGGGAAACGACGCAGCCCTGGCGGTGGCCCGCTGCGTCTCCGGTTCAGTGGAGCGGTTCGTGGCGCTGATGAACCGGAAGGCAGGAGAGCTCGGCATGGAGCATACCTCCTTTGCCAACCCCAACGGTCTGGACCACGAGGACCACTACTCCACCGCCCGGGATATGGCGAGGCTTGCCCGCTGCGCTATGGAGAACGAGACCTTCTGCCGCATTGTCTCCACCAGGTCCATTACCATCGGGGAGCGGACGCTGGTAAACCACAACAAGCTCCTCGGCTGGTATGACGGCTGCGTGGGGATCAAGACCGGATTTACAAAGGCGGCGGGCCGCACCCTGGTCTCCGCCGCCCGCCGGGAGGGACAGCTGCTCATCGCCGTAACCCTTCACGACGGCAACGACTGGCAGGACCACCGGAATCTGCTGGACTACGGCTTTTCCGCCTTCCCCCGCACGCTGGCCCTGACGGCGGGGGAGCAGGCGGGCAGTACCCGTGTGAAGGGGAGCTTTCTCCTTACGGCGCCGGTCACCGTCGGGGAGAACTTCTACTGTCCCCTGGCCGCCGGGGAGGAGGCGGAGGTGTCCTATTCCTGCCCCGATGCGGTGACGGCGCCCGTCGCCGCGGGAACCGTGGTGGGGGAGGCCGTCGTGACCATCCGCGGCCAGGAGCTGGGCCGGGTGCCCCTGATTATCTCCCGGGACGTGGGAATGCACATGGTCCGCAAACCCTGACGGTCTCCGCCGGAAGTTTGCGATCACGCACCCGGAGCTTTTTCTCAGGGGGTAGGGCCCCTTGAAAAAAATCCACTGGAAAGCGGCATAGCCGCTTTCCAGTGCGCCCCCCGTCTCCCTCGATCAAAAGCCAGGCAAAGCGGGGTTTACTCGAAATTTCTACATATTCGGAGGTCTCCATGGAGGAGAGAGTTCAAAAGCTGATGGCTGCGGCGGGACTGTGCTCCCGGCGGGCTGCAGAGGAGATTCTGCGCCAGGGTCGGGTTACTGTCAACGGCCGGGTCGCCTCCCTGGGCGACCGGGCGGATCCGGACCGGGACACTGTGGCTGTGGACGGCGCGGCTCTGCCCGGGCGGGAGGAGAAGGTGTATCTCCTCCTCCACAAGCCCCGGGGCTATGCCTGCACCCTCTCCGACCCCCACGCTGTGCGTCTGGTGACAGAGCTGCTTACAGGCTGCACCGCCCGGGTCTATCCCGTGGGGCGTCTGGATGTGAATTCCGAGGGGCTGCTGCTGCTCACCAACGACGGCGCGCTGGCCCAGCGGCTTCTCCACCCCGGCGGCGGCGTGGAGAAGCGCTACCGTGTAACCGCCGCCGGCCTGCGGGAGGACAGCATATCCCGGCTCCGGGCCCTGCGGGACCTGGACGGGGAGCCCATCCGGCCGGCGGAGATCCGCCTTCTGGAGGAGGGGCCGCCGGCGGTGCTGGAATTCGTCCTGCATGAGGGGAAAAAGCGGCAGATTCGCCGTATGTGCAGCCGGGTGGGCCTCAGCGTCCGCCGGCTGTGCCGGATCTCCGAGGGCGGCCTCACGCTGGACGGCCTGCCGCCGGGGCACTGGCGCTATCTTACCGGGGAGGAGATTGCCATGCTGCGGGGGGAGGAGCGGCCATGAGGACAGAGGTGATCGTCATCGGCGGCGGACCGGCGGGTATGATGGCGGCTATCGCCGCCGCGGAGAACGGGGCGGCGGCAGTGCTGCTGGAGCCCAACAGCCGCCTGGGGAAGAAGCTGAATATCACCGGGAAGGGCCGGTGCAACCTGACCAACAACTGTGCCCCGGCGGAGCTGATGCAGAATATCCCCCGAAACAGCCGCTTCCTCTACAGCGCCTTCTCCCAGCTCAGCAGTCAGGATGTGATGGCCTTCTTCGAGGGCCTCGGCGTGCCGGTGAAAACCGAGCGGGGGAACCGGGTGTTTCCCGTGTCCGACCGGTCCTTTGATGTCAGCGCCGCGCTGGAGCGCCGTCTGAAGGCGCTCGGGGTGGCCGTTCTCCGAGACCGCGCCGCGGGCCTTCTCCGGGAGGAGGGCCGTCTCGCCGGCGTGAGGGGGGAGCGGGATACATACAGGGCGCCCTGCGCCGTTGTCGCAACCGGAGGGCTGTCCTATCCCCTCACCGGCAGCACCGGGGACGGCTACCGCCTGGCGGAGGAGGCCGGCCACACGGTGACGCCTCTGCGGGGTTCCCTGGTGCCCCTGGAGGAGGAGGGGAGCGTATGCGCCGCCCTCCAGGGCCTCAGCCTGCGCAACGTGCGCTTGACGGTGCTGGAGGACGGGAGGCGCATCTTCTCCGACTTCGGGGAGCTGCTGTTCACCCACTTCGGTCTCAGCGGGCCGCTGGTGCTCTCCACCTCCGCCCACATGCGGGACTTTGCCGGGAAGCGGTATACCGCCGTGATCGATTTGAAGCCCGCGCTGGATCCGCAGCAGCTGGACCGGCGGATTTTAGCGGACTTTGAGAAGTATCGGAACAGCGACTTCATTAACGCCCTGAACGATCTGCTGCCCCACAAGCTCATTGAGGTGTTTGTGGAGCGATCCGGCATCCCGGCCCGGTGCAAGGTGCACTCCGTCACCCGGGAGCAGCGGCAGGGGATGGCGGAGCTTTTGAAGGCCTTTCCCGTCCCCATCAGGGGCCCCAGACCGGTGGAGGAGGCCATTGTCACCGCCGGAGGTGTGGCGGTGGGGGAGGTGAACCCCTCCACCATGGAGTCGAAAAAGCTCCCCGGCCTCTACTTCGCCGGGGAGGTGCTGGATGTGGACGCCTACACCGGGGGATTCAACCTTCAGATCGCCTGGGCCACCGGCTATGTGGCCGGGCAGAACGCCGCCTGGGCCTCCCAGGGGTGAGGCGGCGGTGAAAAGGGGGAGCACCTGTGAAAAAATGGTATGACGAGGAGTATGCGTTCAAAATTGAGGTTGTGGGCTTCCTGCGGGGCGACCATACGGAGCGCTACTGCCGGAACGGGGAGGAGATCGGGGACACCTACACCTGCACCTACGGCTGTCCGGTGAATGCCGCAGGTTATGGGATCTGTTCCAAGACCATGGCGGCGCTCTTTCCCCTTATGGAGGCGGTCCGCAGCGGCGGCGACCTGGAGAAGGTGGGCGGCGACGGGCGATACAGCAAGACGATTGTCTGTCCGGACGGCTGCGTGATATTCCGGCTCACCGCGGAGCCCCTTGGAAATGAGAACTTCTTTACCGGAAAATTCTGCGAATGACGCCCGCTCTGCCCCAGTGCCGGCAGGCGCGGGCAGGCAGACGGCGATAACCGGATATTTGGGATATGAGGTGCATAGCTATGTCTGAGAAACGATACGCCGTGGCCATCGACGGACCCTCCGGGGCGGGGAAGAGCACCCTGGCCCGGGCGGCGGCCCGGGCGCTGGGCATCCTGTATGTGGATACCGGGGCCATTTACCGCACAGTGGGGCTGTACGTAAAGCAGAGGGGCGTGGAGCCGGCCAACCAGCCGGCGGTTCAGGCGCTCCTGAGAGAGATCCATATCGAGATGCGCTACGCCGGGGACGGTCTCCAGCGGATGCTTCTCTGCGGGGCCGATGTCACCGACGAGATCCGCCTGCCGGAGATCTCGGTGCTGGCCTCTCAGGTCTCCGCCATCCCCGCGGTGCGGGACTTCCTTTTAGAGATGCAGCGGGACATGGCCCGGCGGCAGAGCGTCATCATGGACGGCCGGGACATCGGCACCGTGGTGCTGCCGGCGGCAGAGGTGAAGATCTACCTCACCGCCTCCGCTCAGGAGCGGGCCCGCCGGCGGTACCTGGAGCTTCAGCAGCGGGGGACGCCCCAGGACTTCGATCAGCTCCTCCGGGAGATCGAGGAGCGGGATATGCGGGACAGGAACCGGTCCGTCGCCCCCCTCCGTCCGGCGGAGGACGCGGTGGTGCTGGACACCACCGCCTGCACCTTTGAGCAGAGTCTGGAGAAGCTGCTCGGGATTGTGAGGGCGCGGCTATGAACTTCTTCTACCGGATAATCTACTTTATCGGCAAGCCCTTTTTCTGCCTGCTCTTTCCCTATCGAGTCCGGGGGGCGGAGCGGATCCCGGCGGGGGGGGCGGTGCTGTGTGCAAACCATGTCAGCGCCGTGGACCCGCTGATGGTGGCCGCGGCCCTGCCCCGGCGGGCCTGTCCCCGGTTCATGGGGAAGGCGGAGCTGTTTGAAAAGCCCTTTGCCGCCTGGTTTTTGCGCAAGGCGGGGGTCTTTCCTGTCCAGCGGGGGAGGGCGGACCTGGTGGCCATGAAGACCGCCCTCAAGTGTCTCCAGAACGGGGAGAAGCTGGTGATCTTTCCCGAGGGTACCCGGGTGGAGGAGGCGGGGGACACCTCCGCCAAAACCGGGGCCGTGATGCTCTCCAGCCGTACCGGCGCGCCCATCGTGCCGGTCTACTGCGGGGAGAAGCGGAAGTTTCTGCGCCGGACCACCATCGTTTTTGGCGAGCCCTACTCCCCCCAGTTTGCCGGGCGGCGGCCCACGGCTGAGGAGCAGCGCCGCTGCGCCGAGGAACTGCTGGAGAAAATCTACCGCTTGAAGGAGGCCGTGTGATGGAGGTGGTGCTGGCGAAGTCCGCCGGCTTTTGCTACGGCGTCCACCGGGCGGTAGAGATGACGGAGCAGGCGGCGGCGGCAGGACAGTCTCCGGTGATGCTGGGCAGCGTTATTCACAACCACCATGTCATCGACGCCCTGCTCCGCCAGGGGGCGCGGGTCGTCGATTCTCCGGAGGAGGTGGAGCCGGGAGAGGTCGTGGTCATCCGGGCCCACGGAGTGGGGGAGGCGACCTATCGCGCTCTGGAGGCAAAGGGGGCGAAGATCATTGACGGCACCTGCCCCCACGTGCGAAAAATTCAGGAGATTGCCCGGGAGGCGGCCGGGGAGGGCCGTCAGATGGTCCTCATTGGCTCCCCCAGCCATCCGGAGGTCCAGGGTATCTGCGGCTGGGGAAAGGACGTTTTGGTATTTTCGGGCCCGGAAGAGGTTGAAAATTGGCTGAAAAGCTCTGATGACGTTATTTCTGTTCCGATTACCATGGCGGCCCAGACTACCCAGCTCCAAGGAATTTGGGAAAGTTCTTGGAAATTGATAAAAAAACAGTGTACAAATCTGAAAAAGTTTGATACAATATGTAGTGCTACGCAGAAACGTCAGACGGAGGCGGCAGAAATTGCCGCCGGCGTGGACGTGATGGTGGTGGTCGGCGACCGTCAAAGCGCCAACAGCCGGCATCTCTATGAGCTGTGTCAGGAGCGATGCGGACACGTTTTCCTGATTGAGAACGTGGATGAAATCCCAACGGACAAGCTTGCCGGATGCCGGAAAGCTGGGCTGACCGCGGGCGCGTCCACTCCTGCGAGCATCATAAAGGAGGTCGACAAGACGATGAGCGAAGAAAAAATCATGAGCGAGAGCACCGAAAATTTTGCCGAAATGTTTGAACAGTATACCAATACTTTGCATACAGGAGATAAGGTCACCGGTGTGGTCACGGCAATCACCCCCACCGAGGTCCACGTGGATCTGGGCTGCAAGCAGGCCGGGTACATCCCCATGGACCAGCTGACCGATGATCCGGACGCCAAGGTGGAGGATATTGTCAAGGTCGGCGATGAGGTGGAGCTGTTCGTGGTTCGCGTCAATGACGTGGAGGGTTACGCCACCCTGTCTAAAAAGCGCCTGGACGCCAACAAGATCTGGGACGTGTTGGAGGAGGCCATGGAAAACAAGACCGTGGTGGAGGGCGTTGTTTCCGAGGAGAACAAGGGCGGCATCGTCGTCTTTATCAAGGGCGCCCGGGTCTTTGTTCCCGCCTCCCAGTCCGGCCTGCCCCGCGATGCGGAGATGAGCCAGCTGCTCAAGCAGAAGGTTCAGATGCGCATTACCGAGGTCAACCGTGCCCGCCGCCGCGTGGTGGGTTCCATCCGCGCTGTGCAGTATGAGGCCCGTCAGGCTGCCGCTGCCGCCGTGTGGGAGGGCATCGAGGTCGGCAAGCGCTACACCGGCACCGTCAAGAGCATGACCAGCTACGGCGTGTTCGTGGACATCGGCGGCGTGGACGGCATGGTACATATCTCCGACCTCAGCTGGAGCCGGATCAAGACCCCCGCCGAGATCGTGAAGGTGGGCGATACCCTGGAGGTGTACGTGATCTCCTTCGACAAGGAGAAGCGCAAGATCTCCCTGGGCGTGAAGGATCGCTCCATGAACCCCTGGGAGAAGTTTATGGAGACCTACAAGGTGGGCGACGTGGCCAATGTGAAGATCGTCAACATCCGCTCTTTCGGCGCCTTTGCCGAGGTGGTGCCCGGTGTGGACGGCCTGATCCACATCTCCCAGATTGCCGACCGCCGGATCGAGAGTCCGAACGAGTGCCTCAGTGAGGGCGAGATGGTAGACGCCAAGATCATTGAGGTGGACGAGGAGAAGAAGAAGATCTCCCTGAGCATCCGCGCCCTGCTGGGCGCTGCTTCCGAGGAGTAATCCCGCGCGGAGTAAAGACGCAGAGACAAGAGGCAGACGGCAAGACCGTCTGCCTCTTTTTATGTATTCTGGGGAGAGAGGCGGCGGTGCGCAGGACTGAATTGACCGCCGGTTCAGACGGGCTGTGTACAACAGGGAGGCTTCCGTATCCGACGAAATTTATGCAAGGGCACAGGGGATGTGGTCAAGAGGGGAGGAGCAGATCCGTTCCCAACAGGCCGCGATACTGCGGCAGGGAGTGGGCAGATATTCCTATGCGGCCTTATGCAGCCACAGCTGCCTGTCTCCGGTCAACGAGATGCACAGTCTTTTAATCTGTGCCGGATGGGTGTGCCCCGCCAGGCATTTTTCCTTTTCAAAATCATATCCATGAACTGAGGTGATGTAATTTTGGAAAGCGCACAGCGAGAACTGGTCAGCGTCCTCCTGGAGGCAATTTATACCCGCGGTCTTCTGTCAAAAACCGCCTATTTGAACGCCATGGATTTTGTGCATTCCATGGTGGACTTGCCGGAGCTTTTCCGGTATCCCGTGTGCTTGACAGAGGAGGTGAGCGGACATGAATGTGCTCAGGATACGCAATGAGATGCGGAACGGGAAGACCATCTTCGACCTGCCCCTGCGGGTCACCTTCTATGCGCGGGTCTCCACCGACAAGGACGAGCAGCTGAGCGGTCTGGAAAACCAGGTGCAGTATTACACCGAGCTGATCCAGTCAAAACCCGACTGGACTTTTGTACCCGGGTACATCGATGAGGGCGTCAGCGGCGCCAGTACAAAAAAGCGGGACAGCTTCCTTCGGATGATAGAGGACGCCAAAGCGGGGCGGTTCGACTTTATCATCACGAAGGAGATATCCCGCTTTTCCCGTTCCACCCTGGACAGCATCCAGTACACCCAGGAGCTGCTGGAGCACGACGTAGGGGTGCTGTTCCAGAACGACAACATCAACACGCTGGACAGCGACAGCGAGTTTCGCCTGGTGGTCATGGCCGGGGTGGCCCAGGACGAGGTGCGCAAGCTGTCCGAGCGGCTGAAATTCGGCTTCCGGCAGGCCATCAAAAACGGCCACGTGCTGGGCAACGACAAGCTGTGGGGCTACGACAAAAAGGATTGCGTGCTGACCGTCAACGAGGCGGAGGCCCAGGTGGTGCGGCGCATTTTCGACCTCTACGCCAACCAGGAAATGGGTATCCGTCGTATCTCCCAGACCATGTCAGCGCCAGAGAAAAGATGAAAGAAGACGCCGAGGAAAAAATGAAGTTTTGTGGCGAAGGAGGTGAAAAAAAGATAGACTCCCACTGGGGCAAAAAGAGGCTGGAAAGGGAGTCGGAACATAAAAGAAGAAGTACGGATGGACATACGAAGTGATTTTCAAAAGGGGCTGAGCTATGTGGAGCTGGGAAAGAAGTACCACATGGATCTGCGGACAGCAAAGCGGTACGCGCAGTCGCCGGAGAAGCCGGAGTACACACTGAGCGAGCCAAAGCCCACAAAGATGGATCCGTATAAACAGATCGTGGACGAATGGCTGGCGGAAGCGCCGTACTCGGCGAGGCGGATTCTGGAGAAGCTGCGGGAGATGGGATTTGACGGGAGCTACAGCATTGTGAAGGCGTATGTAATCAGCCAGAAGCTGGACTTGAACGAGAACGGTTCGAGACGATGCCGGGGAAGCAGGAACAGATGGACTGGGGGTACTTCGAGGATCACCTGGTATACGAGGACGGGAAGTGGAAGAAGCTGTACTGTTTCCTCATGATACTGGGATATTCGCGGATGCGGTACATCGAATTTGTAACGGATATGAGCACAAATACGCTGATACGGTGCCATCAAAACGCGTTTCGGTACTTTGGGGGATACCCGGAGGAGATTCTGTACGATAACATAAAGCAGGTGGTGATCAAGCGGCTTTTGAAGCAGGAGGACACCACGCTGGACCGGCAGTTTGAGGACTTCGCGGGCTTCTATGGCTTCAAGCCCATCCTGTGCCGGTCGTACCGGGGCCAGACGAAGGGGAAGGTGGAGCGGACGGTGCAGTTCATGCGGGACAATTTCATGGTGGGCATCAAGTACAACCGCCTTGCGGACTTAAATGGACAGGCCCTGGCCTGGTGCAATAAGGTGAACGGGAACGTACACGCCACTACTAACGAGATCCCCTCTGAGCGGTTGAAAAAAGAGGGCCTGAGCCCCCTTTCCCGGAAATACATCATCGACAAGATCAATTTGAGGCGGGTACAAAAAGACTGTCTCATCTCCTACGCCGGAAATCAGTACTCCGTGCCAGCGGAGTACATCGGCAAAGATGTGGCAGTCGTGGCCCTCGACAGTATGCTGGCGGCCTACTATGAAGGCAAGCAGATCGCTCTGCACCGAATATCGTATCAAAGGAAGGACATGGTTGTCAATCCTCAGCATTACCGAAGGCTTACGCTGAAACAGACGATGGATGCAGAAAATGTTCTGCTGGAACAGGGCAAAGTGATAGATTTCCCCTTGAAGCCCTCCGATTTGTCCAGATATGACGAGGTGCTGTATGACTGAATTTACTGTGGACAGGCTGCGGGAAAACCTGGAAAGCCTCAAGATGAAGAACATCCTGGAGATTCTGGATAACTATCTGGAACGGGCTGTGGCGGAGAATCTCAACATTGTGGATGTTTTGGATCATATCTTTGCCGAAGAAGCCAAATCCAAGCGGAAACGGGCCTATGAGAAACAAATCCAGATGTCCGGCTTCCCCATCAAGAAACCCCTGGATGACTTTGATTTCTTTTTCCAACCCTCCATAGATAAGCGCCAGATCGACGAACTGGCCACCTGGAAAACGGAAATGTGGTATTCCTCGGGCCGCCTGGTGTAGGCAAAACCCATCTGGCCTCCGCCCTAGGCCTTGTGGCGGCCCAGCACCGCTTTTCCACCTACTACGTCAACTGCCAACAGCTCATTGAGCAGCTTAAGAAGGCCCATTTCGAGAACCGTTTGCTGGACAAACTCAGGGTCTTGTCCAAGTACAGGATGCTCATCATAGACGAGATTGGTTATCTCCCCATGGACATCCTGGGAGCTATCCTGTTCTTCCAACTCATTGCCAGGCGGTATGAGAAGACGTCTACCGTCTTTACCTCCAACAAGACCTTCTCCCAGTGGAACGAGGTCTTTACAGACGTCACTATAGCCTCCGCAATTTTGGACCGCGTCCTGCATCACTGCCCTGTCATCAACATCAAGGGTGAGTCCTACCACCTGAAGGAGTGCAAGGAATTTGTGCGCCAGAAGCACCAAATTTTGAACTCACTTTTCGAGCAAGGAAGTACCTGATTTTGTTACCCCCCGCCGAAAAACGACAAAATTTGTTCGGCGTTTCCTTACAATTTCAGATTGGCGTTGACACCGCGAATCCGGGCTGCATTGGTCTCATCCGGCGCAACAGGCACCACTCCTACCTGGGGCTGTCCCTCAATATACTTTTCCGCGATGTCTTTCACATCGCAATCCCGGTATTCCTCCAGACAGCTTTTCATGATCCATGCCAAGATGCTCTTTTCGGACAGGAGCCGCTTGCAGGAAACATCGAGTTTTGCGTTATCGCTGGTGGCGTGGATATCCTCAGCAATGGGTGTGTTTGTCTCCATATCTGCTTTCTTCCTGTCTCTGTCTGTATTCTACCACAGGCTGCAAAAAAAATCTACCGCTTTTATTTTGGAAAAGGCACCCTATCGCTCCTGTTCAGAGCGCTTTTTTCTGTTTTCCCGGACTGGCTCCAGATCCAAAAGCTGCCGCACCCGCTTCTGCACATGGCGCTCTATGGCCGTCAGCCGGTCCTCCGGAAGATTCAGCTTGGGATGGCGCTGGAACGTAAAGCCGATCAGCCTGCGGAGCTGCTCCCTCTGGAGCGGCCCCATGACCTCCCGGCAGACGCTCTCGAAGCTGACCCCATAGGCCGTCCCCCGCGTCCTGGCGTAGCTGTCCAGATCCTTCCAATCGTCCGGCATGGCGAAATTAAACAGCGACAGCCCGTTGTCAAATACCGGGGCGGCCCCCAGCAATGCGCCGCTGTGGTTGTCCCGCAGAACGCCGAAGTTGCCAAAATGCCGGTCCTCGTTGTAGATCACCGCATCAAAGACCAGCATACTCCTGATTTCCTCGTATGCCTCCGTCCCCAGCTTCTCGTAATACTCCAGGCAGGCTTTCAGCCCACCCTCCCGGACGATCCGGCCAATGGAGATATATGCTGTGTCGATGTCCGTGAACAGCTTGCATCGGGAGGCCAGGATACCCTTCCAGTTCTCCAACTCATAGCGCACCGCGTGGAGGCCCATGGTCTGGGCGATCTGACTGGCATAGAACTCGCTGTACGGCTCGTTCCCCGCGTTGGCCGCACCGGAGGTGCCGCCTTTGTACAGGTAGATACCGTCCCCCTCGATAAACCGCCAGCCCTTGGGCAGCATCCCGTTGGTGGTCAACTCCGGCGAGGTGGTGAAGGCGGCGTCGCTCTGTCCGATCCCCGTGTAGGCCACCAGGGACAAAATCTCCGAAAAGCGGTTTTCATACAGATTATATTGCGCAAATGTCCCCGCAAACCCCTGGGGTACGACCCAGAAGCTGTCATTCAGGGACAGGCCCTTGCACACATCAATGATCCCCTTGGTGTCGTTGACGCTCAGCCCGAAGGTCTTGAGAATCTCGGCAACATAGGCACGGTTCTTGGGAATCACCCGCCGCCGCAGCCACTTCAGCAGTCCCTCATTGCTCAGTTCCATGTCCAGCGGGAACCGGTTGCGTTCCGCCTGGTCGATCTCATGGATCTCGGCTTTCAAGCCCTCGATGCCGTGCTCAGACAGGGAGAACGTCAACAGATCGGTATCATAAAGCCGAAGAATATATTCCTGGTCCATCCCCTGCCCTCCTTGCACTGTTTTCCTCATTATAGCGAATTTGTGCCGAAAAGTAAACGGAGATTTTGCGCCGGGATGTCCTTTTCGTCATGCGGCCCTGCGGTTTGCCTTATCCTGGCGGAGAAAAAAACTGATCAGGCAGTTACGGACACGCTGGGCAGCTGTGGGGTCCGGCTCGGCGGCAAAGCTGAGCCGGACCGGGTGATCGGCGATGTGAAGTTTCACGATGTTTTCATCACCGTGGTTCTGCTTCTTTTTTCTTTCACTCATGATACTGCCTCCATAAAATAGTCGCTGCTTTTCACTGCCCGGATAAACCGCGCCACTTTCTCCAGGCTGCCGGTGATCGGCATTTCTGGCAAGGTGGCCGGCACATCCTTGCTGTAGCGCTTGCCTTTGGCGGCCCGCTCATCCAGAATGGCCACCACGCAGGTGTCGGTCTCGGTGCGGATGGCCCTGCCGAAGCCCTACTTCAGCTTAGAGCAGTTCTCTGAAATAGCAATAAGAGAAGAGATATGGTAAAATAGCAGTGGGGAGAGGAAGATGCTGCATAACGAAGCGGGGAATTTGCTGGTAGAAGCATATGAGAAGACGCACGACGCAAAAGCAGTTGCGTTGGCATACGGGGTATCAGTGCCAACGGTATACCGGCTGGCAGAACAAAAAGGCAAAACAGGAAGTGTGGATCTGCGCGTAAGTGAACGGGGACGTAAGCGAGTGCTGACGCCGGAAGATTCAGAAAGAATTGCGAAGGCGACAGACGGTCAGCCGGATATTACACTTTCAGAAATCGTAGAGGAATTGGGCCTGCCGGTTGGAATAGAAACGGTACGACGGAGAATCCAGGCAATGTGGTATCGGAGAAAAAAGAAGATGGTCCACGCTTCAGAACAGGAGCGTCCCCGATGTGCAGGCCAAGAGAGAACAATGGAGTGGGTTTGCGAAGAGAACACAGGCTTCCCGTCTGGTTTTCCTGGATGAAAGTGGAGTCAATATCAATATGGCCAGACAGTATGGCCGGGGAAAAGGGGTCCGGCGGGTGGTAGATCACGCGCCGCTGAATACACCAAAATCCACAACCATTTTGTCCTCAATTCGTCTGGATGGAACAATGGCGTTTACGACGTTTCAGGGTGGGACGACAACGGACAAATTCCTGAATTATTTGAAAGAGGCTCTGATTCCCACCCTCCGGTCGGGTGATATTGTAGTAATGGACAATCTCAGGACTCACCACGTCCAGGCGGTAGGCGAGCTGCTCCGTGATGCCGGAGCGGAGGCCCTTTATCTGCCCGCGTACAGCCCGGACCTAACCCTATTGAAAAACTTTGGTCTAAGGTAAAAGCCACTTTGAGAAAGCTTCGGGTCCGTTCTCCCGATGCGCTTGATACTGCTATTCAATTTGCCTTTCGCTGTGTCTCCACGCATGATTGTCTTGGATGGTTTCGACACACTGGTTTTTGCTTATTTTGAGAATTGCTCTAGGTACATATCTATTTACGAAGGAGGGGTATTTGTGTTGACAGATTTGATTCGTGGGTTCTGTAATGAGCCTGAAAACGATTATAAGGTGTACGAAAATTATTCGGGGTGGATGATGTTTGGACGGAAGACCATTGGCATCATCGTAAGACAAGACCAAAATTATTTTGAGATGATGATGAGACTCACCCGCTATCTGGAGTCGAAGGATTTTGAAGATCCGTACATGGAGCTTGAGGGAGTCTCGATTGATGATCTTGGCTTGGACGTAATCGTGTACTTCCCCCACATACGGAACTATCAGCCCTTGCAGCCGTAGAAGATAATTTAAGAAGTCCGCTGGAAAGGAATGTGCGAATTCTCACATTCTTGTCCAGTGGGCTTCGTACTATTCATCTGTTGATTTTGTTCCGTCATATAATCTTCAGTGCTCAGTTGATCGGTCATCTGGCTTATGGCCTTGTAAATTTTGTGGTGCAAGCTGCGCAAAAGGAGGTCAACATGAGTCAGTTTGATTTTACCTGTGTAGGAGGTAGGGCGGCATGATGGACAAGGCTAAAGCATACGCTCCTAAACGGGGAGGTGTTGTGGTGGAAGATATCGCATATGGATTCAATATCGTTGTACATCATCCCGCGAACACTGCCGAGCTGGAGCGGCGTGTTGCACAAGCCCATGCCGATGCTATCATCGCCAAAGTGAAGAAGCTGGACTGCTCCGCCCAGCAAAAGAAAAAACTGATCGATGCCATCAACGCATAAAAACAGTGGGAGCTGGGTTGTCCAGCTCCCATTGCTTTTTTATTGTGATCTGAATATTTTTTCCCAGGTCTGCTTGGTCATGCGCACAGAATTTGTCTCCCAGTCCCGGACGGTGGTAATCCATACGCCAAATTTGTCTGCAAATTCCCGCCGGGAAAGTCCCATGCGCTCCCGGAGCATCTGGACTTGCTGTCCCTGGCCTTTGTAGAGGAAGGCATTGAGATATTCCAGGGGGACATCGAACAGCTTGGCCAGGGCGGAGAGCTTGTCCAAGGGGCAGTAATCCCTGACTCCTGGTGCCTCATAGCCAGCGTATGTGCCTCTGTATAACCCGACATAAACGGCGACTTCCTGTTGTTCCAGTCCATGCACATGGCGGTAATATCGCAGCTTGTCCGCTGTGGTTATAAGGGCTTCTGGGATAATCTGCACCATCCGTTCTGTTTCGGCAAAGGTGTGAGCCAGAAGCTGTGGATATAAAGCAGGCCAACAACAACCTTGCTGCTGGTGGTATGGCGGCGCATTACATACAGGCCGCAGGCCAAGCGGAACAACGGACGCCACCGAGATGTTTCTTTTGAGAGCGGAGTACCAATGTGTGCCATTGTGAGAGGATTGCATTTTCAATGCACCTGGCGGCATAGGTGGCCAAACGAGCCCCCTTTTCCGGGTCGTAGCTGGAGATACCCTTGATAAGGCCGATGGTACCGATGGAGATCAAGTCCTCCTGGTCGGCGGTTTGGGTGTAATATTTTTTTATAATGTGCGCCACCAGGCGGAGGTTGCGCTCGATCAGAACGTTCCGCGCCTCGATGTCCCCCTGGGCGTAGCGGCGGAGGTACTCCCGTTCCTCTGCCGCTGTCAGGGGCTTGGGGAAAGAGTTGAGACTGCCCGCCAAGTGGAGCGTCAGAAAAAGGCTGCTGCGCAGCAGCACCATAGCGGTTGTAAACATGTTGCATCACCTCACCACCTATTCCTATGTGTCGGAAGAATGTCCCTATACGGCTTTTTCCCGCTCCGCCGCCTTTTTTGTCAAAAGGACGTAGCCATCGAGACGCAGTTCTGATATAATGCCGGATAAGAAACCATTTACTCTACAGAAAAACAGGAGGCATCCCCATGAAACGATACGTAATGGCGCTGGATGCGGGCACCACCAGCAACCGCTGCATTCTCTTCGACCGGCAGGGGAACCCCTGCGGTACCGCGCAGAAGGAGTTCACACAGTTCTTTCCCCAGCCGGGCTGGGTGGAACACGACGCCAATGAGATCTGGGCCACGGTTTTGGGTGTGGCTGTGGAGGCCATGAGCAAAGCCGGGGCGGTAGCGGAGGACATCGCAGCCATCGGCATTACCAACCAGCGGGAGACCACCGTGGTCTGGGACAGAGCCACCGGCGAGCCGGTATGCCGCGCCATTGTCTGGCAGTGCCGCCGTACCAGCGAGTACTGCGACGCGCTGAAGGCCAGAGGGCTCACAGAGGTGTTCCGGGAGAAGACCGGCCTTGTCATCGACGCCTACTTTTCCGGCACCAAGCTCAAATGGATTCTTGACAACGTCCCCGGTGTCCGGCAGCGGGCCGAACGGGGAGAACTGCTTTTCGGCACCATCGAGACCTGGCTCATCTGGAAGCTCACCGGGGGGTGGGTCCACGTCACCGACTACTCCAACGCCTCCCGCACCATGCTCTTCAACATCAACACCCTGGAGTGGGACGAGGATATTCTCCGGGAGCTGGATATCCCGGAGAGCCTCCTGCCCGCCCCGGTGCCCAGCAGCGCGGTCTACGCCGAGACGGACCCGGTGTTCTTTGGCCGGCCCATTCCCATCGCCGGGGCCGCCGGGGACCAGCAGGCGGCCCTCTTCGGTCAGGCCTGCTTCGAGCGGGGACAGGCCAAGAACACCTACGGTACCGGCTGCTTTTTGCTGATGAACACAGGGGAGAAGCCGGTGTTCTCCCGCAGCGGGCTGGTGACCACGGTGGCCTGGGGCATCGACGGCGGGGTGAACTACGCCCTGGAGGGCTCCATCTTTGTGGCCGGGGCCGCCATCCAGTGGCTGCGGGACGAGCTCAGGCTGGTGGACTCCGCCGCCGACACCGAGTACCACGCCGGGAAGGTCCGGGACACCAACGGCTGCTACGTGGTCCCCGCCTTCACCGGCTTAGGAGCCCCCCACTGGGACCAGTACGCCCGGGGGGTCATCGTGGGCCTCACCCGGGGGGTAAACAAGAACCACATTATCCGGGCCACCCTGGAGTCCATCGCCTACCAGGTCCACGATGTGCTGGAGGCCATGCGCAATGACAGCGGTCTGGCCCTGTCCTCCCTGCGGGTGGACGGCGGGGCCAGCGCCAACGACCTGCTCATGCAGCTCCAGGCGGACATTATCGACGCCCCGGTCCGCCGGCCCGCCTGCGTGGAGACCACCGCCCTGGGCGCGGCCTATCTGGCGGGGCTGGCTGTGGGGTACTGGGAGAGCCGGGAGGATGTGGTGCGCAACTGTTCCATTGAGAGGACTTTTGTTCCCGCCATCGGCGAGACGGAGCGGCGGGAGAAGCTAAGAGGCTGGGGGCAGGCGGTGAAACGGGCGTATGGATGGGCGAATTAGGAGTTAGGAATTGGGAATTTTTCCCGCTCTTTTGGCAGGATTTACAGCTTGTTCCTTCCCTTCCCTTCCGGTATACTAAGGGCATCCAAAACTGGAAGGAGAGAGCGCTATGAAATGAAGGGATGTTGTCTGTCTGCTGGCGCTGCTGGCGGCGTTTATGTGCACCGGACAGGCTCAGGCGGCGGAGGCGGAGCTGGAGGGGGAGAGCGTGTCCGCCCGGGTGGAGATTCTGGATGGCACTGCCTACATACCTCTGCGGGACCTCTCTGAGGCCGCCGGGGGGTGGACGCTTACCTGGGATGAGGCGTCGGAGGCCGCCGCGGCGCGGGGGGAGCACTTCTCCCTCCATGTGCCCACCGACGGGTCCGACCTTCTGGTGGGGGACGCGGCCTATGGGGTGGGCGGGGCCTACCTCAAGGGCGGCAGCGTGTATGTGCCTCTCCGGGAGGTGGGGCGGCTGCTGGGCTTTGACGCCCGGTGGCAGGGGCCGGGGCGGCCCATCGCCCTCCACCGGACGCCGGCGGCGCTTTGCAGCGAGGAGGACTTCTATTGGCTCTGCCGGATTATCAGCGCCGAGAGCCAGGGGGAGCCCCTGCTGGGCCAGATCGCCGTGGGGACGGTGGTGCTCAACCGGGTGGCCTGTCCCGACTTCCCCGACACGATCACGGAGGTGATCTTTGACGAGGCCGGCGGGATTCAGTTCGAGCCGGTGGCCAACGGTGCGGTGTACTGGGAGCCCACAGCCCAGAGCGTTTTAGCGGCGGAGCTGGTGCTCGCCGGTGTCCGGGCCGCCGGGGAGAGCATGTTCTTCTACGCCCCGGCCCTCTCGGAGGGGATCTGGATCAACGAGAACCGGGAACACCTCATTACCATCGGGTGCCACAGGTTCTACTTGTAAAATGGGCATGGCAGGTCTACAATATAGGTATCCGTTCAACAAGAGATATCTATAGGGAGGACCTGCCATGCTGTTTTCTGACCGTCACCGGCAGCACTACGCCCGCAGCGCCCTGCGGGAGGTGATCTGCCAGCTGCGCTTTCCCGCCATCCTCTCCATCGGCGCCAATGAGCCGGCGGCCTTTCAGGAGGCCGTCCGACACGTCTTCCCCCGGTACGCCAGAAAGGTGGACAACCCGCCGCCCAAGCCGGCGGTGGTGAATGGAACGACCCAGTTAATCCAGCAGCCGGCGGTGGTCAACTACCACTTTCTCTCCGCCGACAGCCGGTGGAAGCTGAATCTCACCAGTGAGTTCATCTCCCTGTCCACCCTGGCCTACGGCGGGTGGGAGAGCTTCGGCGGGATGCTGGACCTGCCCCTGGCCCAATTTATCCGCCTCTATCAGCCCGCCTTTTTCCAGCGGATTGGGCTGCGGTATGTGAACCTGTTCTCCCGCCGGGACCTGGGGCTGGAAGGGACGCCCTGGCGGGATCTGTTCACCGCGCCCTACCTGGGCATTCTGGCGGAGGAGGACGTGGAGGAGGCGCGGGCGGTGCAGGCCGGGGTCAGCTTTGACCTGCGCCTGGACAGCAGCTGCCGGGCCAAGGTCCACGCCGGGCCGGGGCTGGTAAAGTCCACCCAGCCCGGGGCGGCGCAGGACAATGAGGTGAAGTTCGTGCTGGACATGGATCTGTCCATGGGCGGGGAGCTGGCCCCCATGCTGGCCGCCGGGGCGCTGGAGACTCTCCACGGCCACGCAGCGCCGCTGTTTGAGGGGGCGGTTACCGATGCGCTGCGGGAAGCGATGGAGAATATGGAGAATTAGGAATTAGGAATTAATAGAGTGGGGAGTGGATCTGGCTCTATGGACTCGTTTATCTCGCTTACATGGAGGGTCGTACTTCCTATTGTCCGCTATGGGGCAAAGAGATCGACAAGCCGTCAATCTCCGGGTCTCCTTCCTCTTTTTGATCTGCGGCCTGCATGACAGAGCTGGATTGCCTGTGCACGCATCCGGTCCAGAATTTCTCCCCATCGCTGCCACCGCTCCTGTTCTGTCTCGCCGTCCAGGTGTTCTAAGGGACAGAAGTCGTACAGACATTTGAAGTGGCAGAGGTACTGCAAAACCATCTTGTCTATCCACGCCGCGTCCTTCTCCGACAGATGATCCCCGCGCAGCCGTATTTCCGCCTGATCGAGGATCTCTATAATGGAATCCAGATCGGGGCGTCTCTCCCGCAGGATACCGGAGACCTTCAGGACCCGCTCCAACAGCTCCCGCTGTGCCAGACCGGTGGGGGGCAGACCTTTTTGTTGTTCGCTCAATCCGGATTTTTCCTCCATTTCTGTCATTTCTTTTTGCGCCATCTGTTCAGCGCCTTTCGGATTGACCCCGCCGATTCCAGCACCGTTCCCTCCGCCGGCTGCTCCACGCCCTTGGAGTCAACCTCTCTTGACGCGCTGATCTCCACAAAACACAGGGTATCCGTGTCATACTGCCAGTGCCTGACCGGAAACCAGCGGTTCATACATCTCTCGTAGTATTCCACCTGCTGCATCCACCGGTCTTTGGGGAATACGGGGTACAGGATCCGCAGTTCGGTCTCCATCCAATACTTTCTGGTGTCGTAGATGGCGTTGTACCGATAGTGCCGGTTTTCCCGGTAGAACCAGACGCCCTGGTCGGCGTGGTCCTGGACGTACCGCCATTTTTTCTCCTCAGAGGCCCTGCTGCGCAGCTCCATCTTCTGGGCGATCTCCCGGGCTGCCTGCCCAAAGAGCCACAGCTGGAGATCTTCCTCGTCCGCCGCTTCATACAGCAGTCTGTCCGGTCCCCGCTCGCCATAGGCCCAGAACTGCCGGCCGGAGATATATCCGCCGGAGCGCAGGTCAATGCTCCCGATTACCTCCTCCGGTATGTCCTTTGGCAGCCGCGACCGGATCCAACGGGTGTACCGCTCATAATCTACATACAAGATCTGTTTCTCCCCCTAGCTGTCAGCGTGATTTTCGCCCGAAATCTCCCGGACAGGGAACACCGGCACCAGCTTCTTCCTTTTGTCGTAGGGCTCGGAGGCGAGGAAGGGACGGAAGAGAAACCCCCTGCCCAGCTGCGCACGGATCTCCGGGTCTACACTCTCCTCCAAGTATTCCACCACCTCCGCCCGGAGTTTTGGCGGGATCTCCTCAAACACCGTCCCGGTCAGCTGTACCACAACGGTGTCGCCCACCTCCTCCGTTTTCCAGCAGGGAGCCTTCAGAAGCGTCTCACGGCCCAGCAAATCCACATAGGGCCGGCCAAAATAGGTGCGCCATTTCAGCGCGGGACAGCGGATGGACAGGTCATCCGGGAGCAGCATGTTCTCTGTGGCCGTACAGGGGATGGCGCTGACGTAGTCGTAAAGCTCCGCGTGGGCCGGGGGAAACAGGCGGACCAGATCATCGCAGAAGCGGACATACCGCGACATCTCCTCCTCACTCCGCCGCAGGAAGCTGCGGGACAGGCTGAGCTGAATCACATTGAACAGCACCCGTTCCGTCCAGTTCCGCCATGCGATAAAATAGCGGATCTTGCCGGGTCCGCGGCCCCTCATCATAAGCTGCCCCGAGCATGGCAGGTTTTCCAGAGCTTCAGGCGTGCGGCCATAGCCGCTCAGCCAGGCGTCAAGGACACTGTCCAGGTGCGTCTCACGGAAAATCTCTCTTGCAGGCTCGCTCCTTCCGTACTGACAGGGCCGATAGGCCGGACCGTAGGACAAGACCAGCCGGAGGAAATCCTTAGCGGCCTCCGGATGGTGGAAGGGCTTTGTTGTACGCAGGAGAAAGTCGATCTGCGGCTTGGCCGGAATGTGCAGCGGCATTGCGTCAACCTCCCTCCGATCATTCCTCCGTCCGGGAGGACTTTATATTTATCAGAGCCTCGACGGGTCGAAGTCCATGCAGTCAAAGGCGCAGATTGCGTCCCAATCTCTCTGTAAAACGATACCGCCCATCTGAGTTGACCGGTATAGCGCATTCAGTGTGAAATAATTCCACTTGATGCTTCTGCGCATTGCTTTCGCCTCCATTATAGCTCTGTTTCTCCTGTTCCGCAACCAGAATTGCGCTGCCCCTTTTATAGTCAACACACTTGAAAATCGGTAAAGTTCGGCGGGAAAAATGCGGTGTGGACTGTGGTGGCGTCCTTGGCGGGCGTCAGCCCGCCTGCGTCCTCCGCCTTGCCGCGCCGCATTTTTCCTTGTCTCCTTTTTACCGATTCTCAAGTGTGCAGACTATACCATCTCTTTCCATGAACGAAATGCAAATGGCTGTGAGTGCGGCCGCCGGAATGTTCCCGGGAATGCAGGGAGCGTGGGAGGAATATAGATACTCTGTGAGAATTTGGGAGGTTGGACCCACGGCAGGATAGGAAAAAGGACAGCGCTCCGGCAGTCTCTTAAAGGCTGCCGGAGCGCTGGTTTTCTCAGTCCTGGAGAGCGAAATCCTTCCGCAGTCGATCCAGGGCCCGGCGCTCCAGACGGGACACCTGTACCTGGGAGACCGACAGAATCCGGGCGGTCTGGGCCTGTGTCAGACCCTTGAAGAACCGGAGGAGAATCGTCTTCTTCTCGCTCTCTGGCAGGGTGTCGATGGCGCTGCGCAGGGCGATCTTCTCCACCATGGCCTCCTCGCTCTCACCGCTGTGGAGGGTGGACTCCAGCGTCAGCCCATCCCCCAGCTCCTGCTGCAAGCTCTCCGGCGGAGCGGCGGCCAGCTCGGCGGCGGCGATCTCCTCGGCGGTGAGCCCGGTCTCCGCCGCCAGCTCCGACACCGTCGGATCCCGGCACAGCTGGTGGTGCAGCCGCTCCCGGGCGGCGAAAATGGACAACGCCTGTTCCCGCAGTCCCCGGCCCACCTTTACCGCCCCGTCGTCCCGGAGGTAGCGGCGGATCTCCCCGGCGATCTTGGGCACGGCGTAGGTGGAGAACTGGGTGCCATAGTCCGGGTCGAACCCCCGAATGGCCTTTAGAAAGCCCATGCAGCCCAGCTGGTACAGGTCCTCCGGCTCCGCCCCCCGGCCGTAGTAGCGGCGGACAATACTCCAGATCAGCCCCGCGTTCTCCCGGACCAGCTGATCGCACGCCTCCTGATCCCCCTGCTGAGCGGCGGCGATGCGCTCCAGATTCATCGCCCGCCGAGGCGCTGGACGATCCGGCGGCGCATGACCACCTTGGTTCCCTGCCCCTCCCTGGAGGTCACCCGCAGCGTGTCCATAAAGCTCTCCATAATGGTGAACCCCATGCCGCTGCGCTCCTCGCCGCCGGTGGTGTAGAGGGGCTCCCGGGCCTTAGCCACGTCGGGGATGCCCCGGCCCCAGTCCCGGACGGTGACCTCCAGCACGCCGCCCTCCAGAATCCGGGCCTTTACCACGATTTTGCCCAATGTGTCCGGGTAGGCGTGGACAATGGCGTTGGTTACCGCCTCGCTGACGGCGGTTTTGATATCCCCGATCTCCTCCAGGGTGGGGTCCAGCTGGGCGGCGAAGGCGGCTACGGCCATCCGGGCAAAGCCCTCGTTGACGCTGCGGCTGGGAAATTCCAGGTGTATGTAGTTCTCTGCTCTCATACGTATCCTCCTAAATCAGCTTCACATAGCGCCCCAGCCCCGCGGTCTCCAGGACCTTGGCCGCCTGCTTGGGGATATTCACCACGATCAGGTTGCCCCCCAGAGCCTCCATCCGCCGCTTGGCCCGCAGGATTACGGCGATGCCGGAGCTGTCCATGAAGGTCAGTTCCCTGAGATCCAGCACGGTTTTTCGCGGCAGCTCCTGTTCCATCAGGCGGTCCATCTGCTCCATGAGCCCCCGGGCGCCGTGGTGGTCCAACTCTCCGCCGAGGGAGACCGTCAGCGTGCGGTCCGCCGCTGTTGTCTTGATGTCCATCCAGTCACGACCTTTCTTTTGAGGTGCAATGCCTCGCTTTAAGGGAAGTATAGCTTGTCCGGCAGGAAAATTTATGTCGAAATTGGGCGATAAGCCGGTTTTTTCTCTGGAAGGGAGCGGGAAGGACGTGGACATACCGTTGATGCGCCTGCAATCCGGGAAAAGGGGGCGGGAAACCGGGTCTTAACGAGGCGGAGGACAGGTGCAGGCCGACACCCGACAAGGGCTCCGACAAAGTTGCAGCCTGATTTTTTGTCGGATTTTGTTGCTTTTCAAGTTATTCGACTATGCAGCGCAGTGCACCGGTTTTTGCCGCTGCGGCGGCGCAAAAAAGGGGCTGCTTTCGCAGCCCCGAGCATATTTAAAGGTTTCTTAAAATTTCAAGCAGCTGCTCCACTTCCTCGGGTCTGGTGGCCCAGGATGTGACAAATCGAATGCAGACCCGGTTGTTGTTCATCGGCTCAATAATCTCAAAGTCGCACTGCTCCCGCAGCTTTGCCGCGTCGCTGGCGGCAAGAATGGGGAAAATCTGGTTGGTGGTGGAATCTGACAGCACGGAGATGCCCAAGTCGGCCAGACCCTGGCGGAGGCGGTCCGCCATCATATTGGCGTGGCGGGCCAGGCGCAGGTACAGACCGTCCCGCAGCACCGCCTCGAACTGTACGCCTAAGAGCCGGCCCTTGGCCAGCACCGCGCCCTGCTGCTTCATTACATAGCGGAAGCCCTCCTGCAAAGCCGGATTCACCACGACCAGCGCCTCACCGAAGAGAAGGCCGTTCTTGGTGCCGCCAATGGTAAAGGCGTCACAATACCGGGCGTAATCCGGAAAGGACAGATCTGCGCCCACCGCGGTGATGGCGGAGCCCAGACGAGCGCCGTCACAGTAGAGGAGCAGGTCGCGCTCGTCACAGAGATTGTGGAGGGTCTCCAGCTCCGCCCTGCTGTAGACCGTGCCCAGCTCCGTGGCGTTGGAGAGGAACACCAGGCGGGGTACCACCGTCTGCTCGGAGTTGTTCTTGTCCAAAACCTGCTCGATCATGTCGGCGGTGAGCTTGCCGTCGGGACAGGGGCAGGGGAGAATCTTGTGTCCGTTGTGCTCGATAGCCCCCGCTTCATGGACATTGATATGGCCGCAGTCCGGGGCGATTACCGCCTCATAGGGGCGCAGGAAGGCCCCGATGGCCGTCTTGTTTACCTGCGTGCCCCCGGGGAGAAAGTGCACGCCGGCTTCCGGGGCGCAGCAGAGCTCCCGGATGCGCTCCGCCGCCCGACGGCAGTAGTCGTCGTGACCGTAACCGGGAGTCCTCTCCAGATTGGTGTCACACAGCGCCGACAGGATCTCCGGATGGGCGCCCTCACTGTAATCGTTGCGGAAATAAAGCATACTGTTCCTCCCTAATCCGCGCCCCGGTGGAGGGGCGGTTTGTATATGGAATCTGCCGCAGAACCGCTCAGAGCTGGCTGTGCAGCTCCTTTTTGGCCTTCTCCGCCCGGAGGGCCGCGCCAATGGGGCCGATGCTGGCGACGATGCCTAGGAACAATCCGATGACCAGGTCATACACGAAGTCGGGCCACAGATCCAGCGTGTCCATCATGGCGCCGAAGTTCTGGAGAATGTAGCCAATGGAGGCCCGCCCCGGGTTGCTCTCGTTTACTGCGGCGGCAATGACCCAGGAGATTGCCACGCAGTTGGAGAGGACGATAATCAGAACGGCCACTAGGGTGCTGAGGACGATACCGGTGCGGCCCAGGCCGCCGGCCAGCTTCTCATAGAACTTCATGGCTAAAAACACCGCCAGATAGCCGGCCAGGCCCGCGATGTACCCCGCCCGGTAGAGGACCACCCACAGGATACCGCCGATCACCGCCCCGACCATGGCCCCCAAGAGGCCCAGGCCGTGGTTGACAGGGGCGGCCACCTCTCCCGCCGCCGGGGCAGAGGGCTGGTCGCTGATTACCTTGTTAATCATGTCGGGGAGCCGCCCGCCGAAGGGGTCCGCCTGCGCGGAACCCTCCGTGCCGGGGGCGTAGGTGCTCACCGGACCGCCGGCGGCGGAGTAGGAGGCGTTCAGGGGGCTGTCCGACAGGGGGACGGTAACGCCGCTGCCGTCGCTGGAGAGGACCCGGCCTTCGCAGGAGACGGCGGTCTCCGGGGCCTCCGGATTTCTGCGGAAGGCCAGAAAGAACAACAGCAGGGAGGCTGCGCCGAATACCACCGTGAGAACCGTGAGGATCACGCCGTCATTGGCCCCCTCGGGCTGGTAGGTGGCGTCCAGGTAGTAGTCGCCCACATAGTCGGAGAAGTTATCGGCGTTGAGAAAGTCTTCGTCGAAAAAGTAGTTGAAATATTCGATGGCCATATTTCGGAGGTCGCCGTCGATCTCCACCGGGTAACCATAGAGAGCTGTGTAGCCGGGAGAGGCGTCCCAGTCCTCGTCGGAAAAGGTGAAATCGTAGACAGCCCTGCAATCCTCAAACTGCTCGTTGGACATGCAGACAATGAAGGGGAAGAGGCCGTACTCGTTGTTGTCGATGGCGAAGTAGCAGCCGTGGTTCTCCCCTAAAGTAAACGTGGCGAAGGAGTCGGAGAGCAGGTTAAAGCCCAGAACCTGCCGCTGCCCGGCGCCGTCATAGGGGTCGAAGTAGGGAACGTCGTCATCGGAGTGGGAGGCGAGGGCCTCTGCGGCATCAAAGCCCATCATGCAGGCTATAGCCAGCAGAATGACAGCTAAAACGCCAAACAGGATACGCACCCCTCTGGAGATCGGTTTTTTCATGGTCGGGCTCCTCCTTTGGTTTCGGTGGGCGGCAGGGAGGTCCACCGGATAACACACCATCAATGTAGCATATGGGAGAAAAAAAGTAAAGTAAGCGCCGTGAATTTCCCGGGAAAGAATTTGACCGGGAAGCCGGATTCTGAACTCCGGACGCTGCCGCAAATTCCAATTCAACCTTGACCGGCAGGGCGAAATGGCTTACAATAGGGCGGATAAGCGTGAATGCGGGCGGCTGGAACCGCCTGCTTTTCAGGAGACACAGAAGGAGAAAACCATGACGACAGATTTTGTCCGGCGGTACGCCGCCGCCCGGCGCGCTGTGATTGAGCAGCGCTACCGGTACTTGAATCCTCAGCAGCGCCAGGCGGTGCTGACCACCCAGGGGCCGCTGCTGCTGCTGGCCGGGGCGGGCAGCGGCAAGACCACGGTGCTCATCAACCGGGTGGACAACCTCCTGACCTTCGGCCGGGGCAGCGACAGCGACTTTGTTCCCGACTGGGCGGGGGAGGAGGACCTCCAGTTTTTGGAGACCTTCCCCCACGCCCCCTCCCCGGAGGACTGGCAGCGGGCGGTGCGGCTCTGCACGGTGGAAGCGCCCCGCCCCTGGGAGATCATCGCCATCACCTTCACCAACAAGGCCGCCGGGGAGCTGAAGGAGCGCCTGGGCCGCACCTGCGGCGCCGCCGCCAGCGACATCTGGGCCGCCACCTTCCACTCCGCCTGCGTGCGGATTCTCCGCCGGAACATGGAGGACCTGGGGGAGGGGTTCAGCAACGCCTTCACCATCTACGACACCGACGACAGCCGCCGTGTGGTGAAGGACGTGCTGAAGGACCTCAATCTGGAGGAGAAGGAGTTTCCTCCGCGCACCGTGCTCTCCATCATCAGCGCCAGCAAGGATTTAGGCGAGTCCATTGACGACTTTGCCAGGCGGGTGAACGCCTCCGATGACTGGCGCATGGCCCGGATCGTCAAAATTTACACCGCCTACGACCAGCGCCTCCGCTCCGCCAACGCCCTGGACTTTGACGATCTGATCCTCCACACCGTCCACCTGCTCCAGCGCAACGGGACAGTGCGGGAGTACTATCAGAAGAAGTTCCGCTACGTGCTCATCGACGAGTACCAGGACACCAACCACCTCCAGTACCTCCTCTCCAGCCTCCTGGCCGGGGAGCGGGGGAACCTCTGCGTGGTGGGGGATGACGACCAGAGCATCTACCGCTTCCGGGGGGCCAACATTGAGAATATCCTCAGCTTCGAGAGCCAGTACAGGAACGCCCGGACCATCCGCCTGGAGCAGAACTACCGCTCCACCCAGAACATTCTGGACGCGGCCAACGCCGTCATCAAAAATAACGCCGGCCGGAAGGGCAAGACCCTCTGGACGGAGAACGGAACCGGGGAGCGGGTGCAGATCAAGACCGTGTTCAGTGAGAGCGACGAGGCCAACTTCATCGCATCCTCCCTCATGACCGACTACACCCGGGGGGGAAACTGGCGGGACAGCGCCATCCTCTACCGGATGAACGCCCAGTCCAACGCCATCGAGATGGCCCTCCGGCGCAACGGCATCCCCTACAAGGTGGTGGGGGGCGTAAAGTTCTTCGACCGGGCCGAGGTGAAGGACATGCTCTCCTACCTCTGCCTCATCGCCAACAGCGCCGACGACCTGCGCCTCCAGCGGGTGATTAACGCCCCCGCCCGGGGTATCGGGAATACCACCGTGGAGCGGGTCCGCCAGCTGGCCGCAGAGCAGGGCCTGCCCATGTACGACATCCTCCAGGACGCGGAGGGCTACGCCGACCTCCGCCGCTCAGCGGGGAAGCTGCGCCAGTTCGTGCGGATGATCGAGAGCCTCACGGACCTCTCCGAGGAGATGCCCCTGCCGGAATTCTACGACTTGGTCTGCGAGCGGTCCGGCTACACCGCCGCCCTCCAGGCCAAGGGCGACATGGAGAGCCGGGGCCGCCTGGAGAACATCCAGGAGCTGCGATCCAGCATCGTCAGCTTCCTGGAGAGCGAGCCGGAGGACGACTCCCTGGCCGGCTTTCTGGACACCGTGGCCCTCTACACCGATCTGGACAGCACCGCCGACAGCGACAACGCCGTGACCCTTATGACTATGCACAGCGCCAAGGGACTGGAGTTCCCCAACGTCTATGTGGCGGGCATGGAGGAGGGCGTCTTCCCGGGCAGCCGGGCCATCGGCGAGAGCGAGGAGATGGAGGAGGAACGGCGGCTGTGCTACGTGGCCATGACCCGGGCCAAGGAGCGGTTGGTGATGACCACCGCCCGCCAGAGAATGCTCTACGGCCGCACCACCAGCAACATGCCCTCCCGCTTCCTGGAGGAGGTCCCCGCCGCCAACAGCGAGTGGCAGGGCAGGCAGCAGGGGAGGGGGATGGGTTCCTTCTCCGACCGTGAGACCGGGGAGACCGGCGGCTACGCCCGGTCCGCTCCCACCCGCCGCGACAGCCGCGCCCCCGCCCCCGACCGGGGCTACAGCGCCCCCCGCGCCTCCACAGCGGCCTCGCCTACGGCGGACCTGCTCCCCATCGCCCAGGGCGACGCCGTACAGCACAAGACCTTCGGCAAGGGCTTGGTCCTCTCCATCCGCAAAATGGGCAACGACGCCCTCATCGAGGTGGCCTTCGACGAGGTAGGCACGAAGAAGCTGATGCTGCGGGCGGCGGGACCGCATATGACGAAGACTTCTTAAAGATAGGAGATATGAGATAGGAGATAGGAGTTAATGTGTCGCCTGCGGCGACGAATTTGAATTTTTAAAGTGGAGAGAATGGAGTGTGAGTTTCGGTAAGAGAGCAAGAGTTCTCTTCCTGTCGGAACAATCAAATCATCCGGCGAAGCCGGTTACCTTCACTCCTATCTCCTATCTCCTATCTCCTATCTCCTATCTCCTATCTCCTATCTCCTAACTCCTATCTCAAGAAACCGGAGGTTTTAATATGTACGAACTCTGCCAGGTAGCCGCCAACAGCTACTACATCGACTGCCCCGCCAAGATGGGGCTCTACCGCTTTTCCGACAGTGAGGTGTGCCTGATTGACAGCGGCAATGACAAGGAGGCCGGGAAGAAGGTCAGGAAGATTCTGGACGCCAACGGATGGAAGCTGCGCGCCATTGTCAACACCCACTCCAATGCCGACCATACCGGGGGAAACCGGTACCTCCAGCAGCAGACCGGCTGCGCCGTCTACGCCGCAGGCATTGAGGCTGCCTTTGTCGCCGACCCCATCTTAGAGCCCGCCTTTCTCTACGGCGGCTACCCCTGCGCTGACCTGCGCCACAAGTTTTTGATGGCACAGAGCTGTGAGGTGCGGCCTGTGACGGATCCCGGATTTCCCGGGGAGTTGGAGATCGTCCCTCTGCCGGGGCACTTTTTCCATCAGATCGGCCTGCGGACACCGGACGGCGTGGTGTATCTGGCCGACTGCCTTTGCAGCGCGGAGACGCTCGCGAAATACCAGCTTACCTTTCTCTACGACATTGCGGCGCAGCTCGCCACGCTGGACAAGGTGGAGGCCATGGAGGCCCGGTGCTTTGTCCCGGCCCACGCCCCCGCGGGCCCCTCGGTGAAGGAGCTTGCAGCGCTGAACCGCCAAAAGATCCACGAGATGCTGGCGCTGATCCAGAGCCTCTGCTGGGGCGGGAACACCTTCGAGGACATCCTTCAGGAGCTGTTTACCCGCCTGGGCCTGCGGATGAACTTCGAGCAGTACGTCCTGGTGGGGAGTACCGTCCGATCCTACCTGAGCTATCTCCGGGATGCCGGAAAGATTGAGCCGTCCTTTGAAAACAACCGCCTGGTTTGGTCGGCGCCGGAGGGCTGAGAGGGATTGTTCTCCACTGCGGCGAAAAATTTTTCAAAAATTGGGGAACCTTTTAGGGAGGATGTGAGTCTAATCCCATAGTCCGTCAGACGGACGTTGAAAAAACAAAAAAGGAGACCAATTGGATATGAAGAAATTTCTCTCTCTCGCCCTGGCCCTGACGCTGCTGCTGGCCCTGACCGGCTGCGGAAAAAAGAGCGCCGAGGCCCCGGACCTGGCCGCCTACTACGCCGACTTCGAGGCGTCCCTGGGCGAGGACAACACACCTATGGTGATGGACCTGAATGACGAGGGCCTGGCGGACCAGCTCTACCCAGGTCTCTCCGACTACACGCTCAAGCAGAGCGTGCTGAAAATGGCGGCAATTACCTCTGTGGCCTACGAGTTCGCTCTGGTGGAGTGCGAGAAGGAGGAGGACGCGGAGGCTGTGAAGGGCATCCTCCAGTCCCGCATCGACAATCAGGTCAGCGGCGGCGCCTTCTACCCTGAGACCGTAGAGGCATGGCAGAAGGCGGAGCTCATCGTGAACGGCAATGTGGTGGCCCTGATTGTAGCCGGTGACAGCCAGGCCGACGCCGTGACAGCGTTCAACGCGCTCTTTAAGTAATCAACGGCATCTATATCAATGAGGAATTAGGAGTTAGGAATTAGGAATTGTCTCCCATTGACGGCCAGTTTCATAATACCTAAATAGTCCTAATTCCTCATTCCTAATGCCTAATTCGGAGAGAGAGGAGGGGGCGCATGGTATTTTCCGGCCTGCCGTTTCTGTTCTTCTACCTGCCGGCGGTGCTGCTGGTCTATAAGCTCTCCCCCCTGAAGCTGCGCAACTTGCTGCTTTTGATCGTGAGCCTGCTGTTCTACGGCTTCGGGGAGCCGGTATACATCCTGATTATGTTCCTCTCCATCGCCGTGGACTACACCCATGGCATGCTGGTGGAGCGCTGGCGCGCCGACGACCGGAGGGCCCGCCGGGCGGTGGCATCCTCGGTGATCTTTAATCTGGCTATCCTGATTTTCTTCAAGTACTGGGACTTCCTGGCCCGGAGTATCAACGCCGTGACTCCTTTGAGCCTGCCGGTGCTGGAAGTGCCTCTGCCCATCGGCATCTCCTTCTACACCTTCCAGACCATGTCCTACACCATCGATGTCTACCGCCAGGACGCGCCGGTGCAGCGGAACATCGTCACCTTCGGGGCCTTTGTCACCCTCTTCCCGCAGCTCATCGCCGGCCCCATCATCCAGTACAAGTCCGTGGCGGAGCAGCTTCAGTCCCGCCACGAGACTCTGGACCAGTTCACTCGCGGCGTGGAGCGCTTCACCGTGGGCCTTGCCAAGAAGGTGCTCCTCTCCAACGCGGCCTCCCGCCTCTGGGACGCCTTCTGCCTGGCCCCGGCGTCGGAGCTCACCGTGGCCGGCGGCTGGCTGGGCCTCATCGCCTACACCTTCCATATCTACTTCGACTTCTCTGGCTACAGCGACATGGCCATCGGCCTGGGTCACATGCTGGGCTTCACTTTCCTGGAGAACTTCAACTACCCCTACATCTCCCGTTCGGTAGTAGAATTCTGGAAGCGCTGGCACATCTCTCTCACCAACTGGTTTAGGGAGTACGTCTACTTCCCCTTAGGCGGCAGCCGCGTCCCCAGATGGAAGTGGGTGCGCAATATCCTCATCGTCTGGATCCTCACAGGCATCTGGCACGGCGCCGGCTGGAACTTCCTCCTCTGGGGTCTCTACTACGCCCTCCTGATGCTCTGCGAGCGTCTCTTCCTGGGCTGCTGGCTTAAAAAGCTCCCCGCCGCCCTCCAGCACCTCTACACTATGCTGGCCGTCACCATCGGCTGGGCCCTCTTCGCCATCGAGGATTTGAGCCACTTGACCCAATACCTCGCCGCCTGCTTCGGCGCCGCCCCCCTCATCAGCGCCAGCACGATATATTACCTCCGCACCTACCTCCCCTTACTGCTAATCTTCGCCCTCGGATCCACCCCGGCAGTCAAAACCAACTGGCACCGCCTCCCAGAGAAGCTTCGCATGATTTTAACCCCCATCCTTGTATTCCTCGTCCTCCTCATCAGCACCGCCCACTTAGTAGAGGCGAGCTACAACCCCTTCCTATACTTCCGCTTCTAATCTCCACTCTCCGCTCGAAAATATCTCCTATCTCATATCTCCTATCTGAACGGAGGTGTTTCCCATCAAACGCACCATCCAACTCCTCACCGCCGCCATTTTTTGCCTCTTCCTCGGCGGCCTGGGCCTGCTGCACATCCTGCTGCCCGACCGGCCCTTCTCCCCGGTGGAGAACCGGAACCTGAGCCAGCTGCCTGCTTTCACTGTGCAAAAGCTGGCCGACGGCAGCTACACCAAGGCCCTGGAGACCTACCTGGAGGACCAGTTTCCCCTCCGGGACCGCTGGATCGGCCTGAAGACCCGGTACGAGTACGTCCTGGGCCAGCGGGAGTTCGGCGGCGTCTACCTCTGCGGCGACCGCCTGATCGCCAGGGTGGAGGAGAGCGAGCGCGCGGACAAGAACCTGACCTTCCTCCCCAATCTGGCGGAGAAGTCCGGTGTCCCCGTCTACCTGGCCCTGATCCCCACGGCGGCGGAGATCTGGAGCGACCGCCTCCCCGCCGGGGCCGGCAGCTTTGACCAGAGGGCCTATCTGGAGAAAGCGAAGGCCCTGGGCCTCAACTGGGTGGACATGGCCGGGGCCCTCGCCGCCCACGCCGGGGAGGAGATTTTCTACCGCACCGACCACCACTGGACCAGTCTGGGGGCCTACTACGGCTACGCCGCATTCATGGAGGCCTTGGGCGAGAAGCCCTTGCCCCTGGGGGAGAAAATCACCGTGTCGGAGGAGTTCTACGGCACCCTCTACTCCTCCTCCGGTGTCCACTGGCTCGCTCCGGACCAGATGGACCGCTACGTGCCCGATGAGGGGATCACCGTCACCGCCTTCGACGGAACGAAGGAGCTCATCCACGGCCTCTATGTGGACGAGTTCCTCGCCCAAAAGGACAAGTACGCCTCCTTCCTGGGCGGCAACCAGCCCCTTGTGACCGTCCAGAACCCCAACGCTCTCACGGACAAAAAGCTGCTCCTGGTTCGGGACAGCTACAGCGACGCCATGGCCCCCTTCCTGTCCCAGTACTTTGGCGAGATCCGCCTGCTGGACCTGCGCTACTACCGTACCGGTGTGGCGGCCTACGCAGAGGAGTTGGGCGCGGATATGATCCTGGTCTGCTACAGCGTGGACAATTTCCAGAAGGACATGGACGCCATTTTCTTGGGACAGTAGTATCAAGCAGGATCCCTTGTCTGCCCCTGCGGCAGACAAGATATATTAAAACAATGGAGGTACCTATGAAAAAATACATCCTCACCGCGGCCCTGGCCCTGACCCTTCTCCTGCTTCTGGCCGCCTGCGGCAGCGACACCGGCGCCCCCGACGACACCGCCAACCCCGGCGATACCCAGACCACGCCGGAGGACACTGCTGGCAGCGGCAGTACTCCCGATCTGACCACCCCGCCTGCGGACCCCACCCCTGACGACGCCCAGACGCCCCCGGAGACCCCCGACGAGAAGCCGGAGGACCCCAGGCCGACTGACCCTGCCCCCGATGCCAAGCCAGAGGATACCAAGCCTGCCACTCCGCCTCCTGCTGACACCAAGCCGGCAGACCCCAAGCCCGCCGACCCCACTCCCGACACCGAGCCGGAGCCCCCCCAGCCCCCGGAGCAGCCTGATGATGCCGGTGCGGAGGACAGCGGTGCGGAGAGCGGCGGCGTCAACCTGAAGGACTTCTACACCGCTACCGCCGACAAGTATGACATGCCCATGGGCACCTCGGAGCTGACAGAGGCGGAGATGATTGACTACATCTACCCCGGCCTAAAGGATGTAACCTTAAAGCAGCAGGCGCTGTACATTACCATGATGTCTCTGAACAACGGAGAGCTGTCCCTGGTGGAGGTGGAGAGCGAGACGGACGCCGAAACCGTGAAAGCCATCTTTGAGAAGCGGGTCCAGGGCATGATAGACGGTGGCGCCTGGTATCCCGGCCCCACGGAGATTTGGACCAACCAGTCCCGCGTCAAGGTCTATGGAAACTATGTACTGTTGGCGGTGGGCATGGACTGCGACAGCATTGTCTCAGATTTCGAGGCCCTGGTGAAATAAACGTATATAGAACGAAGAGCAGGCGGTGCATGGAGGATGTCCATGCACCGCCTGCTTAGATTGTCAAAAAAGTCGGCAGAGTAGGATGGCGGTAAGGAGGATAGTGTGAAAGGAACCCAAGAGGGGTTCCTTTCGCGTCAAATCAACCCGCCCGAGGCGACAAATTGCGGCCATCGGCCGCAATTTGCCTCAGCTTGTCGAAAAACCTGCTGGGTTTTTCGACAAGCTGAGCAGGCGGTGCATGGAGGATGTCCATGCACCGCTTGCTTATGGGACGGCATTGCCATATTTGCGTTTTTCTGCTGGTAGTATGTCATAAGAGGACGACAGTTACCATCTCATGCCGCGCCTGTTTTTGCATGCAGTGGGACCGCTGTAATCTACAAAAGCTCTCCAAACCCCATGATATACTGGTCACAGACCTCCCGCATATCCACTGCGGCCTCCTGAAAATACCCGTCGTGTACGCCCACTACGGTCATGCCTGCCGCCTTGGCGGCCTTGCAGGCGGCCAGAGAGTCGTCAAACAGCACACATTCCCTGACCGAGGTCCCTAAGTCTGCCGCTACCCGGCGGAAGATCTCCGGACTGCGTTTGTCCACGCCCAGCTCCTGGGCGTAGATCACCCGCTGAAAGTAGTCCTCCAGGCCGTGAGCAGCCATGGCGGCCTGACAGTGGTCGGGGACGCAGGCGGTGAACACAGCCATGGGGTGCCCCGCCTCCCGGCACCGGTCCAGATACTCCCGCACGTGGGGCTTCAAAGGCACATGGGCGTAGCGGTCCGCCGCCAGCTCCATCCACTCGGCAATGATCTCCTCACAGGACTCTCTCAGGTGCAGATACTCCTTGGTAAACCGGGCGCAGTTGGGCAAGATGGTGTGGGCCACCCCCTCGTAGTACTCCCGGGTATAGGGGGCGCCCCGACGGGCGAGAAAGGTCCTGTCCACCTCCACCCACAGCCCGTTGGAGTCGATGAGGGTACCGTCCAGGTCAAAGATCAGCATAGGCTCTCCTTGTATCTATATTTATCTAATAGATATATGTTTATTTACGTATATATTATTGAATTGGTTCATAGAAGCGCCAGAGGAAGTCTGCGGCCTCTTCCGCATAGTCGATACCGATTCGCTTGCCGGTGCGCACTGCCGGCGTTGTGGCGTCAAGACCCAGCTCCGGCAGATCTGTGCAGAGAAAGAGCTCGCCGTTCTCCACATCCAGGCCATTCTGTGCCCGTGTGATCTCCAGCCCCTGGCACAGCTTTCCCGGCCCATTCAGAAAGTTTTTTCTCTGATACGCTGTCATTTCCCCTGCCGGCACGCCAAAGCGGCGGCGGGCGATGGCGTCGGTATGATATACCGGTACCGCCCCCCGAATCAGCACAGCAGCGGCGGTGCCCTGAGCCTCGGTGACCAGGTTGAGGCAGCAGTACATGCCGTAGATCAGATAGACGTAACAGGTGCCCGGCACGGCGTACAGAGTTTCGGTGCGGGGGGTGCGCCGCCCGCCGTAGGCGTGGCACGCTTTGTCCACTGCACCGATGTACGCCTCCGTTTCGGTGATGCGGCAGACCAGATCCGTACCGTCCAGCCGGCGCACCAGATAGCGGCCCACCAGCTCCCGGGCCACCGTAAGAGTGTCCCTGCTATAGAAATCAGCGTGCAGTCGTGTCATGGCGGGACTCCTTTGCGCAGCGATTGATTCAGTGTGTCCTTAATAGCCGCTTTACAGCTATTATAACAGAATTGTCCTGTTTTGCAAATGGAGGGACGGGGTAAAATTTTCTGCAATCACAAAAAATTCACAATAGATACAATCAGATGTGCTATACTGCCGTCAATGCTCCGACGGGGACAGGGTGGATACCCGTCCGTACAGGCTAACCTTGCAATCTATGAGGAAGGACCCTTTTTACACATGGAAAAGCTGAAAATATGTCTGCTCAACGACTCCTTTCCCCCGGCCATTGACGGCGTGGCCAACGCTGTGGTGAATTACGCCCGGATTATCCAGCAGAGTGGAGGGAAAGTCATTGTGGGGACGCCCCAGTACCCGGAGGCTGTGGACGACTACTCCTTTCCGGTGGTGCGCTACCCCAGTTTTGACACCACCCGCCTGGTGGGCTATCGGGCGGGCTATCCCTTCAGTCCCCGGGCTATCGAGGCGCTTGAGGCGTTTCAGCCGAACCTGATCCACTCCCACTGCCCGGTAACTTCCAACCTGCTGGCCCGGACAGTGCGGGAGCGTCTGGATGTGCCGGTTGTGTTCACCTACCATACCAAGTTTGACATCGACATCGCCCATGCCGTTGAGGGACAGCTGCTGCGCGCGGCGGCGGTTCACCTGCTGGTGCGGAATATTGAGGCCTGCGACGAGGTGTGGGTGGTGAGCCGGGGAGCGGGGGAGAACCTGCGGAGCCTGGGCTACCAGGGGGACTACGTGGTGATGGAAAACGGTGTGGATTTTCCCAGGGGCGGCGCGGGGGAGGCGGAGGTCGCTGCCCTGCGCGCGGAGCTGGGTATTCCGCCGGAGACGCCGGTATACCTCTTTGTGGGCCGTATGATGTGGTACAAGGGCATCCGCCTGATTTTGGAGGCGCTCCGGCGATACCGTGACAGCGGCGGGACTTTCTGTATGCTTCTGATTGGCGACGGGGCCGAGCGGCAGGAGATGGAGGCGCTGTCTCACACGCTGGGGCTGGATGGCTGCTGCCGCTTTTGGGGGGCGGAGCGGGATCGGACGCGCCTGCGGACGGTCTTCTCCCTGGCGGACCTGTTTTTGTTTCCCAGTACCTTTGATACCAACGGCATTGTGGTGCGGGAGGCGGCGGCCTGCGGTCTGCCCAGCGTCCTGATCCGGGGATCCTGCGCTGCCGAGGGTGTGGAGGACGGAAAAAACGCTCTCCTGATAGAGGAGAGCGCGGAGAGCCTGTACCGTCTGCTGTGTCAGGTGGGCGGCAATCGAAGGGTGCTGCGGCAGATCGGCGCGCGGGCTATGGCGGAGCTGTACATCTCCTGGGAGGACAGTGTCCGCCGGGCTTGTGACCGCTATCAGACGGTTATAGCCAACTACCGCCGGGGTCTCACCGACCGGAGTTTTGAGTGGAGCGATGAGATTTTTTCCCTGATGGACAATCTTTGCGAGGGGATTGAGCGGGCAAGGGAGCTTCGCCAGCGGCGGTAGCCGCTTTGCCGGTCCGAAGCGGCGGGCCGGCAGGATGAACGCGGCTTTTGCGGAGAAAAACGGGTGTTTCCCGCAGGCACTCTTTCAGTGGACAAAACCGGAATCCTGTGGTAAACTATTACCTTAAGACAGCAGACGCACCGCCCTGACGGACGGTGCCGGGGGAGGAGAGCGTGCCATGCGCGTTGACGTCTTAGGGGTAGCCTTTGACAACTGCACAAGGGAGGAGGCCGTGGAGGCGAGTATGGAACTGCTGGGCGGTTCCGGCAGCCACTATGTGGTCACCCCGAACCCGGAGATTGTGGAGGCCTGCCGGGAGAATGAGGAGCTGCGCGCCGTTGTAAACGCCGCAGATCTGATCCTCCCGGACGGTATCGGTATCATCTACGGCGCGAAGATCCTGGGAACGCCTCTGCGGGAGCGCGTTCCCGGTATTGAGTACGCCTGCGCCCTGATGGGGCGGATGGCGGAGGAGGGGCGGTCGCTGTTCCTTCTGGGCGCCAGGCCGGGCTACGCGGAGCAGGCGGCGGAGAGGCTGCAAGAGACCTACCCCGGCCTGCGCATCGCCGGCACCAACGACGGCTACTTTCAGGAGAACGACCCGGTAGCGGCAAAGATCCGCAGCAGTGGGGCGGAGGCGGTGTTCGTCTGTCTGGGCTCTCCCAAGCAGGAGCAGTGGATGGCCCGGTACGGCGCGGACACCGGCGCCAGGCTGCTGGTGGGTCTGGGCGGAAGTCTGGATATCTTTTCCGGCAATGTCCGCCGGGCGCCGCCGGTGTTCTGCAAACTGGGCTTGGAGTGGTTCTACCGGCTGATTAAAGAGCCGAGGCGAATCGGGCGGATGATGAAGCTGCCGCTGTTTTTAATTCATGTGATGCAGGAGAAGGGAAAGCGATGAGAGGAAGGCTGATTGTACTGGAGGGCACCGACGGCAGCGGCAAGGCCACGCAGACAGGCCTCCTCTGCGACCGCCTGTCTGCGGAGGGACGGCCGGTGCGCCGGCTCACCTTTCCGCGGTATGAGGAGGACTCCTCCATGCTGGTGCGGATGTACCTGAGCGGGTCCTTCGGCAGCCGTCCGGGGGACGTGAACGCCTACGCCGCCTCCACCTTTTACGCCGTGGACCGCTATGCCTCCTACAAGCAGGACTGGGGCGGCTATTACGAGGAGGGGGGCGTGCTGATTACCGACCGGTACACCACCTCCAACGCGGTGCATCAGGCGGGGAAGCTGCCGACGGAGGAGCGCCGGGCCTATTTGGACTGGCTCTTTCACTTTGAGTATACCCTGCTGGGACTGCCCGCTCCGGATTTGGTGCTCTATTTGGATCTGCCCTCGGATCTCTCCGGGGAGCTGATCCGAAAGCGGGCGGCTCAGAGCGGCCGGACCGATATCCACGAGGCGGACGAGGAGTACCTGCGCCAGTGCCGGGAGAACGCCCGGGAGGTGCTTCGTCTGACCGGCTGGCGGAGGATAGACTGTCAGTGTGCGGGAGAGCTGCGCACTGCGGAGGACATCCACCAGGAGATCTACGCCCTGGTGCGTCCGCTGGTGGGATAGACTGGCGAAAAAGAGAGGGGGACGCAGAAGGTGCGTCCCCGGCGCGGTGTGGCTCTTATGGAGGGGTGCCTGTCAGCAGCAGCAGTCACAGCCGTTGTCGGTGGAGACGCCGGCCACGCTGCCGTTGTTGCAGCCGCAGGAGTTGCAGCCGCAGGAATTGCAGCCGCAGCCGTTGTTCCCCATAGCGCAGCTGAGCAGCAGCACGATCAGGATAATCCACAGACAGTTATTATTGTTGTTCCACATGTTTGTCACCTCACTTTGAAAGCTCTATGCTATCTTATGAGGCGAGAGGACAATTGGAGCTTGACCACATTAAAATTTCTCAGAAAAATTTTTCCGCTGTTTTCCTTTCATCTGTGTAGGTGCGCAGATGCCGGAATGCAGGTACAAAAGCCGTCCCATGCCCCGGCGGGTTGGGACCTGGAAAAGGATGGTGACCTTGAAAATGGGTGAGAACGAACACAACACCACCGGTTGGGACCGGGAACAGGTCCGCCGGGAGGCGGAGAGAAGCCGCGGCGGCGCGCAGCACGCCCAGGGCCAGCGGGGAGGACAGCCCCGGCGGCGGCGGAAGAAGCGGGGAAACCCGATTCTCAGCTTCCTCATATACATTGTCTTTGTGGTGGTCTCCTCGGCGCTGCTGGCGGGAATTGGGTGGCTGCTGGCCAACGACCTGTGTGCGCTGAATAAGGACATGGCCGAGGCCACCATTGAGGTGACCAAGGAGGACAACGTCAACTCGGTGGCAGCCAAGCTCAAGGATGCGGGACTTATAGAGTATAAGTGGTTCTTCAAGCTCTTTGCCTGGGTTTCCAACGCCGACGAGAAGATCGGCGAGGGTACCTATACTTTGAGTACCGATATGGACTACCGGGCGCTGATCGTGGGGATGATGAGCAAAACCGGCCAGAACCTGACAGCGGAGACAGTGAAGGTCACCATCCCCGAGGGGTACTCCGTGGCCCAGATCATCCGTCTTCTGGCGGAGAAGGGGGTCAACACGGAGGAGGCCCTCACCGAGGCCGCCGCGAGCCACAAGTATACCGAGTACGAGTTTGTGGACAACGAGAATCTGGGCAATATCAGCCGCCTGGAGGGCTACCTCTACCCGGATACCTACGAGTTCTACGTGGGGGAGAAGGCCTCCAACGCCCTGGGCCGTCTGCTGAAGAACTTCAGTCTGAAGATGGACGAGGAGATGCTGGAGCTCATTGAGAACTCCGGCTACAGCATGAAGGAGATCCTGACCATCGCCTCCCTCATCGAGCGTGAGACCGACGGCAGTGACCGCAGCACCATCGCCTCGGTGATCTACAACCGGATCAACAACCCCGGCTACGAGACCGGGGGCCTCCTCCAGATCGACGCGGCCCTGGTCTACGCCACCGGCCACACGGAGCTCACCGACGAGGACAAGGCGGTGGACAGCCCCTACAACCTCTACACCCACAAGGGCCTGCCCCCCACCCCCATCGCCAACCCCGGCATGGCCGCCATCAAGGCCGCCCTCCAGCCGGCCACCACGGACTACTACTACTATGTCCTGGGCAAGGACGGCAAGCACATCTTCAGCAAGACCTACAGCGAGCACCAGCAGGTGATCGCCTCCCTGGGGTGAGGCCGTGGATCGGGTGAAGCCGGAGCTTCTCTCCCCGGCGGGGGATATGGAGAAGCTGAAGATGGCCGTGGCCTACGGCGCGGACGCGGTGTATCTGGCCGGAAGCGAGTTCGGGATGCGCTCCTTTGCCGGGAATTTCCCGGCTGAGGAGCTGGCGGCGGCGGTGGCGTACTGCCACGAGAGGGGGGTCCGGGTCCACGTGACCTGCAACACCATGCCCCGCAACGACGAGGCGGACCGCCTCCCGGAGTGGCTCTCCTTCCTGGAGAGCATCCGGGCGGACGCGATCATTCTGGCCGACGTGGGCACCCTGGCCCTGGCCCTCCGCCATGCCCCCCACGTGGAGCGGCACATCTCCACACAGGCCAGCGTGGTGAACTACCGCAGCGCCCAGGCCTGGTACGATCTGGGGGCCCATCGGGTGATTCTGGCCCGGGAGCTGAGCCTGCCGGAGATCCGGGAGATCCGGGACCGGACGCCCCCCGCCCTGGAGATTGAGACCTTCGTCCACGGGGCTATGTGCGTCAGCTACTCGGGACGCTGCCTCCTCTCCAACTACATGACCGGCCGGGACTCCAACCGGGGCGCGTGCGCCCAGCCCTGCCGCTACCAGTACGCCCTGGTGGAGGAGAAGCGCCCGGGGGAGGTCTACCCCATCTTCGAGGATGAAAAAGGCAGCTACATCATGAACTCCCGGGACATGTGCATGATCGACCACATCGGCGAGCTGATGGACGCCGGGCTCTCCAGCCTGAAAATCGAGGGCCGGGCCAAGTCCGCCTACTACGCGGGTATTGTCACCGCCGCCTACCGGCAGGCTATCGACGCCGCCTGGGAGGGGAGGGAGCTGGACCCGGTCTGGCGGGACGAGGTGGAGCACGTGAGCCACCGCCACTACTCCACCGGCTTCTACTATGGCCAGCCGGGCCAGTACACCGAGGACGCCCGGTACATCCGGGAGTGGCAGGTGCTGGCCATCGTGGAGCGGTGCGCCCCGGACGGCTTGGCGGAGCTGAGCCTGCGCAACAAGTTCGCCGCCGGGGACGAGATCGAGGTGGCGGGTCCGGGGCTGCGGCCCTTTGCCATGACCGCGCCAATTATGGCGGGGGAGGAGGGGGAGCCCCTTGCCGAGGTGCGAAAGCCCCAAATGCGTTTCACCATGCGTCTGCCTCAATATGCCCCGCCTCTGAGCGTCATCCGGGCGCAGCGGAGCCTCTCCCCGACCGAACAGGCGTGACAGGGGGAAGTAAGATCTGTCATGGCGCCCGGCGGAATAAACATACGGACGGGAACAGGCACCGCAGATCTGTCCGAAACCAGGAGGCATAAACCGTCAACGCCTCTTCCCGATTGGAAGAGAGCAGGAAAATACATCAATGCCGGTGTCTGAACAGAAAAACAGGAGGTATCGAGAATTCTGGATATCCCCTGTTTTTCTTTTTATATTGCCGGACGTGGATTGACAGACATTGCCGGAAGGAAGTACTTCCATATTGTTAACAATTTTTTCACAAGGGATCCCATTGACAAAAAAGGGGGACCTACCTATAATAGGGAGGTCCCGACCGACCGGTCGGTCGGTTTTTGTTTACCGATATCTGCAACGCAATTTGACGCAAAAGGAGCTTAGGCATGAAACGGATCACAGCACTTGTACTGACAGTGACACTACTGGTGCTCCTGGCTGCCACGCCTACCCTGGCCGAGGGAGGCGAGGGGCCCGGCGCACTGTCTGAGGCAGCGGAACCATCGACCGCCGGGAGCGGCGCGAGTGTCCCGGCGGAGGCAGACCCGCCTGGGGAGAGCGCTCCGCAGCCCGCCGCTCCCGAGGTTCCGGAGGACCCGGCGGTACGGGAGCAGCTGGGTATCGCCGAGGAGCGTGTGGAACCCACGGGCTGGGCGAAGGAGCTTGCGGATTTCCGCGCTGCTCAGGGGGAGGTATTGCCCTTTGGCACTCTGCGGGAGCGGCTGGAGAAGAGCAACTACAATGTGAAGGCATTGAAGCAGCAGATCGCCGACCTGTCGGATCTGAACACGGGAAGTCTTACCGGCGCTATTATCGAGCTGCGCAAGCTGGACAGCGCGCTCAACGGGGCGCTGATGGGTGTGCCCATGGACGACCCGCTCTACGGTCCGCTGGCGATGCTCCTTCAGGTGAACAGCGCCAACATCGGCAGTCAGATTTCTACTCTGGACGGACAGATCGACAGCATGAAAATCTCCAGGGAGACCGGGCAGAATTCTCTGAAAAACGGCATCGATCAGATTGTCAAGGGCACGGAGACCCTCTACATAGCCATTGCCACCATGGAGGCCAACCTGGGCAGCATTGAGCGGGGCCTCCAGACCCTGGACCGGGCTGTCGCCATCTATGAGAAGCAGTACGAGCTGGGTATGGCCTCCCTCTACGAGCTGGAGACCATGCGCCACCAGCAGAGCAGCGCCGTCAGCTCCCTGCGGGGTCTGCTGTTCCAGATTCAAAGCAGCAAGATCACCCTGGAGGGCATGTGCGGACTGCCTCTTACCGGCACCACCCGCCTGGAGTATCTGGTGATCCCCGATGAGGAGGACGTAAACGGTGTGGACTTTGACGGGGAGCTGCGCCGGGCCATGGGCAGGAATGTGGATGTGATGAACGCCCGCGTTCAGGAGAAGTACGATGACGGCGAGGCCAACGAGTATGCGGTGAAGGCGGCGGAAGACAGCTTCACTTACAACTTTAAGGTGATCTGCCTCACCGTTGGGGAGAAATGGCGGCTTACCGAGGCCGCCGGAGAGACGCTGCGTTTCCAGCGGCGGACCTTTGAGATTACCGCCAAGAAGTACGATCTGGGTATGGCGTCCGAGGAGGAGTATCTGGCCGGGCGCAACGACGTGCTCCAGGCGGAGAGCGACCTCTACAACGCCCAGATCGAGCTCTTCGGCGCCTACAACAACTACCGCTGGGCCCGTGACTACGGCATCGTATAAAGGAGAGACCATATGAAGAAGAGACTGACAGCCCTCGCCCTGGCGGCGCTGCTGGCGCTGAGCCTCACCGGCTGCGCCCGGAGCGGCGGGGAAGAGGAGACGGAGGAGCCCAAGGCCGGCACGGCGGTGGAGGTGACCGCTGTGGAGCGGGGAGATATCTACAACGAGAGCACCGTCACCGGCAGTGTGATGGCCAACCGGGACATCCCCATTATGCCCCCGGTGTCCGGCCGGGTGAAGGATGTGGCGGTGAAGGCCGGCGACATGGTGGCGGAGGGCGACGTGCTCTTCACCATGGACACCGCCGATCTGCGGGACACCTACGGCGCCCTGATCGACAGCTACACCCGGACCAGGACCCTCTTAGATGAGCAGGTGCGCCAGACCCAGCAGAGCCTGGACAATTTGCGGGCCCTCTACGAGATCGGGGCGGTGTCCCGGAACAACGTGGAACAGACGGAGCTGGCCCTGCTCCAGGCCCAGACCAGCCGGGAGACCACCCTGGCCCAGCTGGGGGCGGACGATCTGATGGAGACCCTGACGGATCCGGCGGTCCGCGCCACCATCAGCGGCACCGTGTCCAGCGTGGGCGTCACCGCCGGGGTGATGGCCGCCAACACCGGCGTGGGTGTGGTGGTCAGCGAGATCGGCAAGCCCCAGGCGGTGGTGGGCGTCTCCGAGGTGCTCCTGCCCTACGTCCACGTGGGGGACGAGGTGCAGGTAACGCTGTCCTCCTCCGACACCCCCTTCACCGGCACGGTGGACGGCGTGGCCTCGGCTCTGAATGGCCAGACGGCCCTGTATCAGGTACATATTGATTTGCCCGAGGAGGTGGAGGCCGCCATCGGGATGTTCGCCAAGGTGGTTTTCCGCACAGAGGCCCGCTACGACGCGGTGCTGGCCCCCACGGAGTCCATCATCACCGACGGCCTGGAGCAGTACGTCTACGTGGTGGAGGAGGGTACGGCCCATCGCCGCACCGTCACCACAGGTCTGACCAGCGGCGCCATGACCGAGATCACCACCGGCCTTGACGAGGGAGAGACCCTGGTCACCGTGGGACAGAGCTATCTGGCCGACGGCGCGGCGGTGCGGATCGTGGAGGGCGGAGATCAATGAAACTGGTTTCCTTTTGCATCAAGCACCGGGTGACCACCATCATGGCCTGCGTCATTGTGGCTATCTTCGGCGTGATGGGGTTCTCTAAGCTGCCCCTGGCCCTGATGCCGGACATCGAGATGCCCATGGCGGTGGTGTTCTCCACCTACACCGGGGCGGGACCCCAGGAGGTGGAGAATCTCCTCACCCGAACCCTGGAGAGCGCCTGCGCCTCCGTGTCCGGCATGGAGGAGCTCCAGTCCATCTCCAGCGAGGGGGCCTCCATCGTCATGGTCACCTTTGCCGACGGCACCAATATGGACAACGCCCTGGTGGATCTGCGGGAGAAGATCGACATGGTGAAGAGCTACCTCCCCGAGGACGCCAGCGCCCCCACGGTGATGGCGATCAACGTGGACGCCATGCCCGTCATGCAGATTGCTTTGAAGGGCACCGCCCTCCCCAGTCTCCAAACTATCGCCGAGGACACGCTGTCCCCGGCCCTGGAGCGCATTGACGGCGTGGCCTCGGTGGACATCCTGGGCGGCTATGCCAACGAGGTGGCGGTGGAGACCTATGACGAGAAGCTCTCCGGCTACGGCCTCTCCATCAGCTACATCGCACAGATTCTGACCGCTGAGAATCTGGCCCTGCCCGCGGGCAACGTGGACAACGGATCTCACACCCTCACCGTCCGCACCGACGGGGAGTTTGGCTCTATCGACGATGTGCGAAACTGCCTGCTGCCTCTTCCTACCGGCGGCACCGTCCGCCTCAGCGAGGTGGCCGACGTCTACTTGAAGCCACAGGAGCAGAGCATCATCGCCAAGGTGGACGGGGAGCCCTGCATCATTCTCTCCGTCAACAAGCAGTCCGGTGTGAACACGGTGCAGACCGCCCAGCGGATCCAGAAGACCCTGGAACGGCTTACCGAGGAGAACCCCACCTTAAACTGGCTGGTTCTTATGGACCAGAGCGACTTTATCAATCTGGCTGTCAACAGCGCCATTACTAACATCATCCTGGGCGTGCTTCTGGCTGCCGTGGTGCTGTTCGTATTCCTGCGGGACTGGGGGGCCACCCTGGTGATCTCCCTGGCTATGCCGCTGTGCATCGTGGCGGTATTTCTCATCATGCAGGTGCTGGACATCACCATGAACATGATGAGCCTGGGCGGCGTGGCCATGGGCGTGGGTATGATCGTAGATAACTCCATCGTGGTCCTGGAGAACATCTTCCACTACCGCTCCGATGGCTTCAACAACTTTGACGCCTGTACCAAGGGCACCGGCGAGGTGGCGCTCTCCATCTCCGCCTCCACGTTGACCACTGTGGCGGTGTTCCTGCCCCTGGGCCTTACCAGCGGCCTTGTGGGCATGATGTTCTACGACTTCTGCCTTACTATCTGCACCCTGATGCTGACCTCCCTCCTGGTGTCCCTGACCATCGTGCCCCTCCTCAGCTACGGACTCCTGGGCCGGGGGAACAAGAACCTCACCGCCCTGTCCGAGGCCATGGAGGAGGCAAAGACGAAAAAGGCCACCCTCCGGGAGCGGATGGCCGCCTGGTACCGGAAGCGCCTGGGCTACTTCATCACCCACCGGAAGGTGGCGGTGGTGGTGTCCGTCGCCATGGTGGCGGTGTTCAGCCTCTCCATTCTCTTTGCCGGCTTCGAGCTGATCCCCAGCATCGACCAGGGCAGCGTCTCCGTCAGCATCAGTCTGCCGGTGGGCGCGGAGGTGGAGGAGGCCCAGCGGATCTCCGAGCAGGTGGTGGCTGTGGCTATGGACACTGTACCGGAGATCGAGAGCATCTACTACTCCACCGGCGGCGGTATGATGAGCAGCCTCACCGGAGGCACCGGGGCCTCGGTGTCCATGAATCTGGTGTCCCGGCGGGACCGGGACCGCTCGGCGGAGGAGGTTGCCCAGCAGCTCCGCGGTGATCTCGCTGACATCGCCGGCGCGGAGCTCTCCATCAGCGCCGCAGGGATGATGGACATGTCCGCCCTCACCGGCAGCGCCATCAACATCTCTCTCAGCGGCAACGACAATACTCTCCTCAAGGAGACCGCCGACCGGCTGGTCCGGGAGATCGCCGCCCTCCCCGACGCGGTGGAGGTCACCTCCTCCGCCTCGGAGCAGGTGCCGGCGGTGACAGTCACATTGAACCGGGACGTGGCCTCCCAGTACGGTCTCAACGCCGCCACCGTGGGCAGCGCCGTCCGCAGCCAGCTCACCGGCACCACCGCCACGGAGCTGAAGATCGGCGGGGAGGAGATCTCCGTGGTGGTCCGGGGCGACAGCGACGCAGGCAGCAGCCTGGACGCCCTGCGGTCCATGCCCATCGCCACTCCGTTGGGGTCTAGCATCCCCTTGAGTATGGTGGCCGACGTGGCGGTGGAGCTGTCTCCCCAGTCCATCTATCGGGAGAACCAGAGCCGCACCATCTCCGTCACCGGCTCCAGCGCCACCGACGACACCGTGGGCATCTACAGCGCCGTGGAGACCCTGCTGAAGGACTTCCAGTCCCCGGAGGGTATCCAGATCACCATGGGCGGCGAGAACGAGGAGATGGTTAACGCCTTCCTGGACCTGGGGTACGCCCTGCTGGTGGCCCTGGGGCTGGTGTACTTCGTGCTGGCCTCCCAGTTTGAGTCCTTCCTCATGCCGGTGATCGTGATGATGATCCTGCCCGTGGGCCTCATCGGCTCGCTGTTCCTGCTGCCGTTTTTCGGCATGAAGGTCTCCATGCTGGCCTTTGTGGGGGTCATTATGCTCTCCGGCGTGGTGGTCAACTCCTCCATCGTGCTGGTGGACTACATTAAGATCCGCCGGGGCCGTGGGGAGGAGAAGAACGAGGCCATTTTGAACGCCTGTCCCCGCCGTATTCGCCCCGTGCTGATGACCACATTGACCACGGTGCTGGGCCTTCTGCCCATGGCCTTTGGTCTGGGGGAGGGGGCGGAGATCATGATGCCCATGGCCATTGTGATGATAACGGGCCTGGTGGTGTCCACTGTTGTGACGCTGCTGTTCACCCCGGTGTACTACAGTCTCCTGGACAGCCTGGACGCCCGCCTGCACCGGAAGCGCCGTGAGAGGGAGGAGGCGGCGGCATGTCAAGCGTAAGGGAGAGCCGCCGCGGCGACATCCTCCACGCGGCGCTGAAGGAGTTCTGCGCCAAGGGTTTCGAGGTGGTGTCCATGTCGGAGATCGCCCGCCGGGCCCAGATCGGCAAGTCCACCATCTACGAGTACTTCCCCTCCAAGGAGCAGCTGCTTCTGGAGACCGCCCAGATGCTCCTGGAGCATTTGCTGGAGGAGCTGGAGCGGGCCTTCTCCCAGGCCCAGACCTTCCGGGAGAAGCTGATCTGCTACTACCGCGCGGTGGACCGCCTGGTGGAGCGCATCGGGGTAAACTTCCCCATGTTCTTTGTCACGGAGCCCATCACCGGCGTGATGCTGGAGTGCGTGGACACCTTCCGGGAGGCCCTGTTCCAGAAGATCGGCCGGGAGTTCCGCTCCGCCCAGGACCGGGGGGAGCTGGATGCCGCCCTGGACGCGGAGGTGGCGGCCACGCTGCTGACCACCCAGATCACGCCGCTGCTGCTCAAGACCATGTGCCGCTTCCAGGTGGAGGATGCGGCGGAAAAGATCGTGGATATCCTGATGTACGGCATCGCCGCCCGCCCCGCCGGGGCGGAAACCGCTGCTTCCCGGAAGCAGCGTAAGGAGGACTGAAGGCGTTGTCCATCCCTCAGGAGAGCCGTTATGCCGAAGGCAGCATTGGCGGGGTGACAAAGCCGGGAATGCCTCTTTATAGGCGGATCTGGCAATCAGGGAGACGGACGAAGTCCTGAAATAACGCAGACGGCGCCCCCTGCGGGGCGCCGTCTGTGTTATGTGTTTGCTTAGCAGCAGGGGGTCGGGTTGCAGTTGCAGGTGCAGCCGCAGGTGTTCCCGCAGCTGCTGCCGCAGTTGTCGCCGCCGCAGCAGCAGAACAGGATAATAAGCAGGATGATGATCCAGCAGCAGTTCCCGCCGCCAAAGAAGCCGTTGTTACACATACGCGAACCTCCTAAAGATAAGTGGCCGAGGATCTCGGTCTCAGTTCATTGTATGCGACTGCGCCCTCTTGGTGCGTTTTCGCCGGCAGTTCTTCCAAAAGGACCGGCAATTTTTCAGGCGGCTCCCAGGCAGCGCCTGGGCGCGGCAGAAAAATTGCGCCCAAGCGGGCGCATAGAATTCTGCGGGTCCTGAAAAAACACCCTGCGGTCCGCACGGAATCCCGGATCTTTTTCTCAGAGGACGCTGTTCCCCCGAGAAGAAGCGCAGGTCATGGTCCCTCGCTGGAAGGTCCGGCGAAACGGGCCTTCCAGCGAAATTTTATCGCTTTGTAATTCGATAGCTCAGCGTCAGAAGACTGTCGGCAAAGTGGACGCTCTCCACCTGCACGTCGGGGTGGTCGCTGGTGACCTCCCGGTTGGTAAAGTTCCAGAAGCCCCGGACCCCTAAGCCCACCAGGCGGTCCACCGTGGCCTGGGCGGCGGAGCGGGGAACGGTGAGGATGGCTACGTCGGGCAGGTGAGCGGCGCAGTAGCCATCCAGCTCATCTAAACTGCGCACATCCACGCCGTTGACCTTGGTGCCGATCATAGCGGGGGAGACATCAAAGGCGGCATCTAAGGAAAAACCGATATCAGCAAAGGGAAAATTCTGCATCAGGGCGTGCCCCAGGTTGCCAACACCGATAATAATAATGCTGTGGGCGTTGTTTACCCCCAGGATCTGGCCGATTTCCGCGCGCAGCTCTTTCACATTGTAGCCGTAACCCTGCTGGCCGAATTCACCGAAGCAGCTGAGATCCTGGCGGATCTGGGAGGCGGTAATGCCCATGCGGCTGCCCAGGGAACTGGAGGAGATGCGGACCACACCCTTGGCGTGGAGATCGTCCAAATAGCGGTAGTAGCGGGGGAGTCGGCGGATGACGGCCTCGGACACGTGTTGCTTTTTCATACAAGCCTTCCGATCTGTATACACAGTATACGAGAGAAAAATGATTTGCTACCATGATACAGCAAAAAGGCACAATTGTCAATTTTTTTAACAATCTTTTTTGCTGGAAAATCGGCAAAAAAATGCTTGCAATTTGGGACATGATGTGGTATTCTATCATGGCGATAAAGGGTGGTCCTCTGGCGCGGTCCCTCCAGAGAGCGGGGGACAGAACAGAAGCGGCTATGAACACCTGTATATTAGGAGGAAAAGTATCCATGGATCTCATCAAGGAACTGACCAAGTCCCAGCTCAAAGAGACCCCTGGCGTCCATGTGGGCGACACCGTTCGCGTGCATGTGAAGGTCAAGGAGGGCTCCCGTGAGCGTATCCAGGTGTTCGAGGGCACCGTCATCGCCAAGAAGCATGGCGGCATTGAGGAGACCTTCACCGTCCGTCGTATCTCCTACGGCGTGGGCGTGGAGAAGGTGTTCCCCCTTCACTCTCCCACCATCGACAAGATTGAGACAGTCCGCCACGGCTTTGTCCGTCGGGCCAAGCTCTACTATCTGCGTGACCGCGTGGGTAAGGCGGCGAAGGTTAGAGAGAAGCTGTAAAATCCATAAAGAGAGGGTGGAGATCAGGCGTAAGCTGGTCTCCACCCTTTCTTTTTGAACGGGGAGATAGATATAGTACGGGGATTGCGGGCAAAAACGGATGCTGCCGCCTGATTGGAATCTATTCTGTAGTTTTATCTGTTTTTTCCAAAGACGCTTATGAGTGTGCCGCGATCTCATGGATTCGTCTGACAGATGGGCAAAAAGATTTTCTGCGGTATCCCTTCGACACCCCTGCCAGGGGTTCCATATGGCGACATGCTTGAATAAATAAGAACAAATTGTAAACCTGTTGGCCGGAGTGGAACTTTTTGTATAGGGGAACGTCTAAGACTAAGGCTTTAAGAAGTGTTACCAACAGGCGAAGTATAAAGATTTACGAGACAAAATGGAAGATAACAAGGCGGAAATCGCCGAAATACCCGGTATATTTCAAAATTCTTTAGCGCAGTCAGCGGCAATTCGGGCCGCACAGTTATGTGTCTGACCTATTGGTACAGCTTCTTGCTGGGACTTGACTTAGCTTTGAAAATGAGGTGGCTTTATGAAGCGGTGGATTATCTGGGCTGCTGCTGCGGCGCTGCTGTTGAGCAGCTTGTTTTCCTGCGGGGAGGATCTGACGCCCTCGCCCTATGGAGAGGAGGATTTTGCCCAAGAGGGAGCGGTGCTCAGAGTGGAGCACGAGCAGTACGACAAGAGTGTGGAGAGTTTTAACTACACCATTGAAAATACCGGCGAGGAGGTCCTGGCCTTCGGCGCAGAGTACGCTGTTGAGGTGGAGCGGAACGGCGTGTGGTATGCGCTGCCCCTGGCCGAGGATGCGGGATGGAATGACGTCAGCTACACCGCCGCGCCGGGGGAGGTTTGGGAAAATGCCTTCAGCTTCCTGCCCTACCGCTACACGGTCAGCGACGGGAACTACCGGCTAATCAAGGAGATCGGCGGAAGGCGCTACTGCGCCGGCTTTACGATTGGCGGCGGCGGGGACGGCGATGCGCGCTATGGCTACAGGGATTTGGAGCGATTGTCCCTAAATCTGAGCGCCGGAGAGATTGACTGCGACGTGCGTATCGATGCCGCCGGAAAAGCGGCTCAGGGCGGCGAGGAGCGCGTGCGGGAGTTTCTGCGCCATGTGTCGGCGGGGACCGGCGATATGCTGCGCATGGTCAGTACCGCTGCCGACGGTCAGCCGGTGATCTATGATGTCATTTATGAGAACGGTCACTTCCTGTTCCGGCGGGATAACCGGCGCAGCGGCGGAACCATTGAGGACCGGCGCTACAGCTTCCTGGTTACCGACGGGGAGGTCGTCTATCTCAGCGACCGGGCCGCGCTGTCGGAGGAGCGCTTTAACGGGCGGCAGATCAGCGCTGGGCGCTGCGTGCTGCTGCACCGGGACTGGTTTTCCGACTGGGAGGCGGTCACCGGCGAGGTGGAGATGATGACGGCGCAGCGGCTGGAGGACAGTATGACGCTGGCCCGGTTCTGGTCCGAGGATGGCAGCTACTGGGTGGATTTGAGCCGGGAGGGGCTGGACTACACGGTAAGTACCAAGGGCTACGGGATGAGCCGCACCATCACCGGCTGCGATGAGGGCGCGGAGATTGTTGCCGTCCGCTGGGAATCACCTGCGCAGCTGCGCCTGTTCTGCGCACCTGAGGAAGCCGACGAGGACCAGCGGATGGGCTGGTATGCGGTGTTCGACGTGGAGCAGGAGAAGGTAGTGGTCCAGGGCAGCGCCCTGCTGCCTGCCGGCGCGGCGGAGGACAGCGGACAGTAGGGGGCTTTGGTATCTTTGGAGGGGGCGGTTCCTGAGGAAGGGCCGCCTCCTGTTGATTTTAAGATTGTAATATGGGAAAACTTGTGGTACACTGTATCATTAGTGAATTATGCGTAAAGAGGAGCAGAGATATGGCTGACGAGGAGAACAAGACCCCCCGGGGGGAGACGGAGGAGACGGAGACCGGGATGTTTGAACCGGAAGGCGAAAATGAGGGGAAAAAGAAGGAGGAGGGCAGTATCCTCTTTGACTGGGTACGCTCTCTGGTGGGCGCGGTTCTGATTGTGGTGCTGCTGTTTTTGTTTGTGGCGCAGCTGATTACTGTCCAGGGCCCCTCCATGCAGCATACCCTCTACGCCGGGGACAAGGTGCTGGTGCTCCGCGCCGGCCTCTGCGACATCCGGGCCGGGGACGTGGTGATGGTCCACCAGTTCAACGCCCCTCTGGACGAGACCATCATCAAGCGGGTGATCGCCGTGGGAGGGCAGACAGTGGATATCGACTTTTATACCGGTACGGTCTATGTTGACGGGGAGGCTATCGAGGAGGACTACATCGCGGAGCGCACGTACTCCGACGAGGGGACGGCATTTCCCCTGACGCTGGAGGAGGGGAAGCTGTTTCTTATGGGGGACAACCGCAACCACAGCACGGACAGCCGCAGCACGCTGCTGGGGGCGGTGGACGAGCGGTATGTGGTGGGCAAGGCAGTCCTGGTGGTTTTCCCCGGGAAGACGGCCCAGTATACCGGAGAGCTGCCCGGCAGCGGACCACGGGATTACAGCCGTATTGGCCCCATCCGCTGAGGGATGGGACGCTGATCGAGATCACATCGAGAGGTATCTATGAATATTCAGTGGTATCCCGGGCATATGACGAAAACCCGGCGGATGATCGCCGACCAGATGAAGCACATGGATGCGGTATGTGAGATTTTAGACGCCCGCATCCCCCTCTCCAGCCGGAACCCGGATGTGGAGGAGCTGACGGCGGGGAAGCCCCGGCTGATTGTGCTCAACCGGGCGGATCAGGCGGACCCGGCGGCTACGAAGCTGTGGCGGAACTGTTTTACCGCACAGGGCTATGCCGTGCTGGAGGCCAACGCCAGGGAGGGCCGCGGAACGGAGAAGTTCGCCGCCGCCGTCCGGGAGCTGCTCCGGGAGAAGCTGGCCGCCTACGCCGAGAAGGGGCAGGCGGGCCGGGTGGTCCGGGTGATGATTTTGGGTATCCCCAACGTGGGTAAGTCCACCTTCATCAACCGGGTAGCCGGGCGGAAAACCGCCAAGGCCGAGGACCGGCCCGGGGTCACCCGGTCGAAGCAGTGGGTTGTTGTGGACCGGGGGCTGGAACTGCTGGACACACCCGGCATCCTCTGGCCCAAGTTTGAGGATCAGCGCGTGGGGCTCCACCTGGCCTACACCGGGGCGGTGAAGGACGAGGTGATGGACGTGGAGGAGCTGGCCTGTCACCTGATCGCCTATCTGGCGGAGCACTACGGCGAGGCGCTGGTCCAGCGGTACAAGATGGAGATCGAACCGGGGGACACCGGCTATGAGCTGCTGCAAAAGGCGGGACGGAAGCGGGGCTTTGTCCTCCGGGGCGGCGAGATCGACACGGAGCGGATGGCGAAAATTCTCCTGGACGAGTTCCGGGGGGGCAAGCTGGGACGCTTTACACTGGAGTGGCCGGAGGATATTTGATGGGAAAAGCGGCGATGGAGGAGAAGCAGGGGACGGCGGACTGTCCCACCTGCGGCAGGCCCATGGCCCGGGGGAGAATCTACAGCAGCCAGGGGTTCTCTTTGGAGTTTTTAGAGGACGGGGTGGATCCGCTGTTTCTCTCGGAGGACGATGTGACCCGCGCCGGCGGTGTGGTGCTTGCGCCCCGGCGGATGCTGCGGGTAGGGAATATCTCGTGTCCTGCCTGGCACTGTCCGAAGTGCAGGCAGGTTGTGCTGGCCTATGGCGGGGATGAATAGGCTGAAATTTTGGAAGCGGGAGGGGAGACTATGCCGGGCTGGGAGCTGGAGGAGGCCGCCTATGGGGCGGGGTACGCCGCCGTGTGCGGGGTGGACGAGGCGGGAGCGGGTCCCCTGGCGGGACCGGTGTATGCCGCCGCTGTAATCCTGCCCAGGGGGCTGACGCTGCCCTATCTCAACGATTCCAAGCAGGTGGCGGAGAAGCGCCGGGAGGCGCTGTATGAGCAGATTCAGAAGCAGGCGCTGGCCTGGGCGGTGGCCTCGGTGGGGGCGGAGGAGATAGATGAGATTGACATCCTTAACGCCCGCATCCGGGCCATGCAGATGGCCATTGACGGACTGGGTACCCCGGCGGACTACGCCCTCATTGACGGAAACCGGGACCACGGCAGCCGCTGCGCCATTGTGACAGCCCATGAGACTGTGGTGAAGGGGGACGGCCGCAGCGTCAGCGTTGCGGCGGCCTCCATTCTGGCCAAGGTCAGCCGGGACCGATTTATGACGGCGGCGGCGGCGCAGTATCCCCGGTACGGCTTTGACCGGCACAAGGGCTACGGCACGCAGGCCCACTACGCCGCCCTGGAGGCCCACGGTCCCTGTCCGCTCCACCGCAGGAGTTTTCTGAAGAAGTGGGAGGCGGGCCGTGGGGAGCAGGGATGACCTGGGCCAGCGGGGGGAGGCCCTGGCAGCGGGGTATCTCCGCCGGCGGGGAGCGGTTATCCTCCAAACCCGCTACCGCTGCCGGGAGGGAGAGATTGATCTGATCGCCCGGGACGGTGATACGCTCTGCTTCGTGGAGGTCAAGGCCCGCACCAATATAGCCCTGGGGCTGCCCCGGGAGTATGTGGGCCGTCAAAAGCAGGAGCGCCTCCGCGCCGCTGCCGCCCGGTATCTCGGCGAGGAGGGTCTGGACTGTCCCGCAAGGTTTGATGTGGCGGAGATCTACATTGATCCCAAGGGAAAGAAGTACATCAACTATATTGAAAATGCCTTTTGAGGAGGAAAATTCCTGAATTTCTAATTCCTCACGACTGATTCCTGATAAATGGGAGGCTTATGCCATGATACAATCCTACTTCGACGCCCACTGCGACACCCTCTGGCGGGCCCATACGGAGAACTGGTCTCTTGAAGAGAACCCCGGACATGTGGATTTGAGGCGCCTGAGTGCCTACGCCCCTATGGGGCAGGTGTTTGCCCTCTATGAGGACAGCGCCAATCTGCCGGAGGCGGAGCGGTGGCCCTATATCCGGGCCCGGGCCGGGGAGTTCCTGGCGGCCAAAGCCGCCCATCCGGAGCTGATGGCGCATTGCTGTCTCTCTGTGGAGGGGGCGGAGTTGCTGGACTGCGATGCGGAAAAGCTGGATATTGTGCAGGACTGGGGTGTCCGTTGGGTAAACCTGACGTGGAACCACGCCAACGCCCTGGCGGGGCCTCACGGCACCGAACAGGGACTTACAGCGGCGGGGCGGGACTTCGTCCGGGCCCTGTGGCAGAGGGGCATGGCGGTGGATGTGTCCCACCTCAGCGACAGGGGGTTCTGGGATGTGCTGGAGCTGGGGGAGGGACCGGTGCTGGCCAGCCACTCCGACAGCCGGGTCCTTTGCCGTCACAGCCGAAATTTGGCAGACGACATGGCCAGGGCCATTTTTGCGCGGAGGGGGTTTGTGGGCGTCAACTTCTGCATTTACTTCCTCGGCGGGGACACGCTGGACGCGGTGATGGCGCACATCGACCACTTTCTCAGCCTGGGCGGCGAGGACTGTCTGGGGATGGGATCCGACTTCGACGGTACCGATGTTCCGCCGGAGATTGGCGGCGCGGAGGGCATGGGCAGCCTGTGGGCGGCCATGGAGCGCCGGGGCTACCCGGCCCCGCTGATCGAAAAGATCGCCTATGGGAATCTGGTGCGGTTTCTGGACGGACTGAGGAATTAGACGTAATTAGAAGTTAGATATCGGCGTTGGACAGAGCTTTGCCGCTCCGACAAGATGCAGGAAATCCTTTTGGAGGGAGAACAACCATGAAATATCTGAGCACGAGAGATAAGACGCTGCGCCTCAGCGCGGCGGAGGCCATCAAGATGGGACTGAGCCGGGACGGAGGTCTGTTTACCCCCGAGGTCTTTCCCGCTTTGAGCGAGGGGGAGATTCGGGACCTGTGCGCCATGGACTACCGGAAGCGGACGGCGTATGTGATGGGTAAGTTCCTGGATGATTTCACCATCGGGGAGCTGGAGGAGTTTGCGGACTTTGCCTACAGCGCCGCCAAGTACGACCACCCGGCGGCGGCGCCCCTGCGGCAGGTGGGGGGGAAGACCTGGTGCCTGGAGCTGTGGCACGGCCCTACCAGCGCCTTCAAGGACATGGCGCTCCAGATGCTGCCCCAGCTGCTCAGCGCCAGTCTGCGCAAGACCGGCGAGGAGCGGACCGCCTGCATTCTGGTGGCCACCTCCGGCGACACCGGCAAGGCCGCTCTGGAGGGGTTTGCCGATGTACCGCAGACCAGGATTCTGGTGTTCTATCCCGAACACGGCGTCAGCGAGATTCAGAGGCTCCAGATGGTCACCCAGGAGGGGCAGAATGTGGGCGTCTGCGCCGTGGAGGGCAACTTTGACGACGCCCAGAGCGGTGTGAAGCGGATCTTCTCCGACGAGAAGATCCGGGAGGAGCTGTCGGGCCGGGGGTACTTTTTGTCCTCCGCCAACTCCATCAACTGGGGGCGGGTTCTGCCCCAGGTGGTGTACTATGTCTCCGCCTACTGTGATCTGATTAACACGGGGGCGGTGGAGCCGGGTGACAGGGTGAACTACTGCGTGCCCACCGGGAATTTCGGGAATATTCTGGCCTGCTACTACGCGAAGAAGATGGGAATTCCCGTGGGGAAGCTGATCTGCGCCTCCAACTGCAACGACGTGCTGACGGACTTTATCCGCACCGGCGTCTACGACCGGAACCGGCCCTTCCATACCACCATGAGTCCGTCCATGGATATTCTGATCTCCAGCAATCTGGAGCGTCTGCTCTTTGACCTCTCCGGCGGGGATGACGCCCTGGTGCGGGGGTACATGGAGCAGCTGGGGAGGACCGGGCGGTATGAGATCAGTCCGGAGATGCGGGAAAAGCTGCAGGAGCTGTTCTACGGCGGCTTCTGTGACGAGGAGGACACCAGCGCCGCCATCGCCGCAGTGTATGCCGGCGGCTATCTCATTGACACCCACACCGCTGTGGCGGCCAAGGTGCTGGAGGACTACCGCCGGGAGACCGGGGACGAGGGGGTGGCCGTGTTTGCCTCCACCGCCAGTCCCTACAAGTTCTGCGACAGCGTCCTCAGCGCCATCGGCGAGACGCCGGCGGCGGACAGCCTGGACCGGCTGGACCAGCTTCAGAGCGTTACCGGTGTCAAGACGCCGGAGCGTCTGGCGGCCCTGCGGGGGAAGGCGATCCGGTTTGACGCGGTAACCGGAAAGGACGATATGGAGCAGGTGGTGCTGGACTTTCTGCGGTGAGGAGAGCGCGGAGAAGAGGAGGGAGGCGGCGGACATGGGGCCTAAAGTTTCCAGAATGTGGGCGAGAGTTTCCCTGTCCCTGGCAATGGCTTCGGCGGCGGCGCTGGTGCTGACGCTGGCGCTGGGGGAGCTGCTGGACCTGGGACCCGCCGGGGCCGGGCTCGCGATTGGCGGCGTACTGTTGGCGGGGCTTTTGATGCTGCTGGCAGTGGCAGCCACCGCCAGGCTGCGGTGTCCCGGCTGCGGGAAGCAGACGGTGCGGCCCCAGTGGGGGCCGGGGCGGCGGCTCTACTGTCCGCTCTGCGGAGCGGCCCTGGTCTACGACGACGAGGAGGAGGACGCGGCGCAGCCGGAGGCGGCCTCCGGGCCTGAGAGGGAGGAGCGGTGGCGATCCGGCTTTCGGGACTGAGCGGAAGGCGGGCAAGGCCGCTTGACCCGGGAGGTTGGGGGGCGATACCCTGCGATACGCTCCTCTTTGAGGGACCGCGGCGGTTCTGCACTGTTTCGGCAGTTTGCCGCCCAGACCTTGAAGGCAGGCTGATCTGACGATTTCGGGAGGAGAGGGGGGGAGGTTTGTGGCGCTGTACGCCATCGGTGATCTGCACCTGGGACTGGGTGTGGACAAACCCATGGATATCTTCGGCCCCGGCTGGGCGGACCATGTGGAGCGGCTGCGCCGGGGGTTCTCCGCCCTGGAGGAGGGAGATCTCACCGTCCTCTGTGGGGACAGCTCCTGGGGGATGGACCTGCAGCAGAGCCTCCCGGATTTCCAGCTTATCGACGCCCTGCCGGGGCGGAAGCTGCTGCTCAAGGGCAACCACGACTACTTTTGGAATACCGCCAGCAAGATGGAACGTTTTTTTGCCGAGAACGGCATCACCACCATCGGCATACTCCACAACAACTGCCACTTTTACGGCGGGTATGCCCTCTGCGGCACACGGGGGTGGTTCTTTGAGGAGGAGGCGCAGCCCCACACGGCAAAGATGCTGAACCGGGAGGTGCTCCGGCTGGAGGCCTCCATGAGACTGGCGGCGGGGAGGCCGATTCTGGCCTTTCTCCACTACCCGCCGCTGTATGAGGGCTACCGCTGTCCGGAAATTTTGCGGAAGCTGGAGGAGTACGGCGTGGAGCGGTGCTTTTACGGACATCTCCACGGCTACGCCCACCGCCGGGCCGTAGAGGGGGTGCGGGGAGGCGTGGACTACGCCCTTGTGTCGGCGGACTATCTGCGATTTGTTCCGAAAAAAATCTGTGACTAAAAAATATTTGGTTTTTGCAGAAAACAGTAGATTTTTTTATATTTATATGCTACAATGCAAAGTTGCCCGGGTATTGAAGGGCAAGTAAACGGAGGAAAAGGAAAATGAGTGTTAAGAATTGTGAAAAATTGGAAAAAAATCAGGTTGCCCTGACCGTGGAAGTGGACGCCGCCGCGTTTGACGCCGCTATCGAGAAGGCCTACCGCAAGGTGCGCCATCAGATCAACGTACCCGGCTTCCGTAAGGGCAAGGCCCCCCGGAAGATGATTGAGAGCCGGTACGGCGTGGAGATCTTCTACGACGAGGCCATCAATATCGCAATGCCCGACGCTTATGTGTCCGCTGTGGGCGAGGAGAAGCTGGAGCCTGTGGGGTACCCCGAGGTGGAGCTTCTCAGCGTGTCCAAGGACGGCTTTTCCTTCAAGGCCACCGTGTACGTATATCCCGAGGTGACGCTGGGTCAGTACAAGGGCCTCAGCGCCCCCAAGGGCGAGGTGAAGGTCACCGACGAGGACATCCAGGAGCGGCTGAACCAGCTGGCCGACCGAAACACCCGCATGGTGGGCGTGGACCGGGCCGTGGAGAACGGCGATGTGGCCAATATCGACTTCGAGGGCTTCCTGGAGGGCAAGCCCTTTGACGGCGGCAAGGGCGACAACTTCGATCTGGAGATTGGGTCCGGCAGCTTTGTTCCCGGCTTCGAGGAGCAGCTTATCGGTATGGCCGCCGGGGAGGAGAAGGATATCGACATCACCTTCCCTGAGGACTACCATGCGGATCTGGCCGGCAAGGCTGTGGTGTTCCATGTGAAGGTCAACTCCGTGAAGCTCAAGGAGGTTCCCGCCCTTGACGATGAGTTTGCCAAGGACGTGTCCGAGTTTGACACCCTGGAGGAGCTGAAGAAGGACATTGAGGCCAAGATTGCTGCCGACCGGCAGAGCGCTGTGGACCACGCCTTTGAGGAGGCGCTGATGGAGCAGGTGGCCGCGGGGATCACCTGCGATGTGCCCCAGCCCATGGTGGATGAGCAGGCCAGACGGTTTGTGGAGAACCTGAAGATGCAGATCCAGCAGCAGGGTATCCCCTACGACCAGTATTTGAAGCTGACCGGCCTCAGCGATGAGACCGTGTTGGAGCAGGCGCAGGCCCCGGCTCTGCGCCAGGTGCGGCTGGATCTGGCCCTGGAAGCGCTGGCCAAGGCCGAGGGCGTGGAGGTCAGCGACGAGGAGATCGAGTCTGAGTACGAGCGGGCCGCCGGCCAGTACGGCATGAAGGCCGAGGATTTGAAGAAGTACATCGACCGGGAGACCATCCGGAGCCAGCTGATGAATACAAAGGCTGTGAAGGTAGTGGTGGACAATGCCGTCGCCACCAAGTTTGAGGAGAAGACCCAGGAGGACGACGCGTCTCAGGGCGAGGAGACGGCCGAGGAGACGGAGAAGCCCAAAAAGCGCACCCGGAAGGCCGGCGAAAAGCCGGCGGAGGCTGCCGAGGGTGAGGAGAAGCCCAAGAAGCGCAGCACCAGGAAGGCGGCCGACAAGCCCGTTGAGGCCGCCGAGGGCGAGGAGAAGCCCAGAAAGCGCAGCACCAAAAAGGCGGCCCCCAAGGACGAGGAGAAGGCCGGCGAGTAAACGCCCAAGCGAAGTGAGAGATTCATCTGGGGGAGGGGGAAAGAATGGCCCCCTCCCGCAGATTGTTTATCGGACGTGGCATTGTCCTGTTAAACTCCCAATATATTGGGTAAAATAGTGCTGTTGTGTGTCCGGAGAGGGCCTTCCTATCTTTTTTTGTCAGGAGGTTTCTATCATGAGTTTAGTTCCCTATGTGATCGAACAGACCAACCGCGGCGAGCGGTCCTATGACATCTTTTCCCGCCTGCTCAACGACCGGATCATCTTCCTGGGCGAGGAGGTCAACGATACCACCGCCTCCCTGGTAGTGGCGCAGCTGCTCCACCTGGAGTCCCAGGACCCGGACAAGGACATTCAGCTGTATATCAACAGCCCCGGCGGCTCTGTCACCGCAGGTATGGCCATCTACGACACCATGCAGTATGTCCGCTGCGACGTGTCTACCATCTGCGTGGGGCTGGCCGCCAGCATGGGGGCGTTTCTTCTGGCGGCGGGGGCCAAGGGCAAGCGCATCGCCCTGCCCAATGCGGAGATCATGATCCACCAGCCCTCCGCCGGTACACAGGGCCAGATCACCGATATGGCCATCCACCTCAAGCGTCTGGAGATCATCAAGACGCGGATGAACCGCATTCTGGCCGAGAACACCGGCAAGCCCATCGAGGTGGTGACGGCGGACTGCGAGCGGGACAACTTTATGAGCGCGGAGGAGGCCATGGCCTACGGCCTCATTGACAAAGTGCTGGATAAGAGGTAAACGCCTATGAGCGAGGAAAATAAGAAATCTCTGCGCTGCTCCTTCTGCGGTCGCTATGAGGAACAGGTGAGCCGGATGATCCAGGGGCCCGGCGTGCGGATCTGCGACAACTGCATCCGGCTGTGCATGAGCATCATCGAGGAGGAGTTTCCCGAGAACAGCGAGGGGCTGGAAACGCCGGCGGAGGTGCCCACCCCCCGGGAGATCAAGGAGATTCTGGACCAGTACGTCATCGGCCAGGAGTCGGCCAAGGTGGCGCTGTCGGTGTCGGTGTACAACCACTACAAGCGCATCCTCTACGGCGGGGACGACGAGGTGGAGCTCCAGAAGAGCAACATCCTGATGGTGGGGCCCACCGGCTCGGGCAAGACCCTCTTCGCCCAGACCTTGGCCCGGATTTTGAAGGTGCCCTTTGCCATCGCCGACGCCACCACCCTCACCGAGGCCGGCTATGTGGGCGACGACGTGGAGAACATCCTTCTGCGCCTGCTCCAGGCGGCGGACTACGACGTGGAGCTGGCGGAGCGGGGCATCATCTATGTGGACGAGATCGACAAGATCGCCCGCAAGAGTGAGAATACCTCCATCACCCGGGACGTGTCCGGCGAGGGGGTACAGCAGGCGCTTTTGAAGATTTTAGAGGGCACCGTGGCCAATGTGCCCCCCCAGGGGGGGCGCAAGCACCCCCACCAGGAGTTCATCCAGATTGACACACACAACATCCTCTTCATCTGCGGCGGCGCCTTCGACGGGCTGGACAAGATCATCGAGCGGCGTCTGGACAGAAAGGGGGTTGGCTTCGGCGCGGAGATCGAGAGCAAGCGGGAGCGGGATGTGGGGAAGCTCCTGAAGGAGGTTCAGCCCCACGACCTGCTGAAGTTCGGCATCATTCCCGAGCTGGTGGGCCGCCTGCCGGTAATCGCGCCGCTGGAGTCCCTCACCAGGGAGGACCTGGTGCGGATTCTCACTGAGCCCAAGAACGCCCTGGTGAAGCAGTATCAGAAGCTGTTTGCCTACGACGAGGTGGAACTGCATTTCAACCAGGACGCCCTGGAGGCCCTGGCCGACAAGGCCATTGAGCGCAACATCGGCGCCCGGGGCCTGCGGGCGGTGATGGAGGGACTGCTCACCGAGATCATGTACGATATCCCCTCGGACCCCACAGTGGTGCAGGTCCGGATTACCGCCCCCTGCGTCAGGGGGGAGGAGCTGCCGGAGGTTGAGCGGGACATGGCCCACACCCACCGGCACATGCCGGCGGAACAGGTCAGAGAGCGTCGGGATTCTGCCTCGTAGGCGGAGAGCGGACAGGAAAAAAAGAGGCGCCCTTTGACGCCTCTTTTTTATGAAATATCAGTTTTACCTATCTCATACAGGGCGTGACACCCCTGTGAGAAGGGAGCGTTTTCAGAATGGAACAGACTACTTTGAATATTCCCGTGATGGCCCTGCGGGGGCTGACCATCTTTCCCAACATGCTCATGAGTCTGGATGTGGAGCGTGAGGCGTCTATCCGGGCTTTGGAGCGCGCCATGGAGAACGATGAGGAGATCTTCCTGGTGGCGCAGCGGGAGATCGGCACCTTCCTGCCCTCGGAGGAGGATTTGTACACCATCGGCACGGTGTCTGCCATCCGTCAGATCCTCCGGATCAGCGAGCGGGCTATCCGGGTACTGATGGAGGGGAAGAGCCGGGCCGTTTTGAAGCGGCTGTGGCAGACCACCCCCTACCTCCGGGCCAACGTGGAGCTGCTGCCGGAGCGCAAGCCCCGGGTCAGCCGGGACAGGCTGGAGGCTCTGCTGCGTCAGACCTTTTCCAATGTGCAGGAGTACTGCGAGCTGTCCCCCCGGGGCGGCGACGAGATCCTGGGCGTGGCGGCTGACAGCAGGGATCCGGGATATTTGGCCGACTATATCGCCCAGAATACCATGCTCCGTCACCAGGACAAGCAGCTCATTTTAGAGGAGCTGCGTCCCATTGCCCGTCTGGAGAAGATGAATGAACTGCTCAGGCGGGAGATGGACATTATCAACCTGGAGCAGGAGCTGGAGGGGAAGCTCCGCCAGCACGTGGGGGAGGTCCAGCGGGACCACATTCTCCGGGAACAGCTTCAGGTGATCCGCCGGGAGCTGGGGGAGAGCGATGAGGACAACGAGATTGAGGAGTACCGCCAGAAGATTCTGGCCCTTCGGCTGGATAAGGAGGCGGAGGAAAAACTCCTCAAGGAACTGGGGCGGCTGGCCAAGCAGTCCTACACCAGCGCCGAGGCCTCCGTACTGCGCAGCTATTTGGACATCTGTCTCGAGATGCCCTGGAACCACACCACCAGGGAGCGGGTGAACGTGGCCGCCGCCCGGAAGGTGCTGGATCAGGACCACTTCGGTCTGGAGAAGGTGAAGGAGCGAATCCTGGAGTTCATTGCCGTCAAGCAGATGAACCCGGAGGCCAGGGGACAGATCCTCTGCCTGGTGGGTCCCCCGGGCGTGGGGAAGACCTCTATCGCCATCTCCGTGGCCAGGGCTCTGAACCGGAAGCTCAGCCGGCTGAGTCTGGGCGGCGTCCATGACGAGGCGGAGATTCGCGGCCACCGGAAGACCTACATAGGCGCCATGCCCGGCCGGATCATCGACGCGGTGATCCGCAGCGGGTCCATGAACCCTCTGCTGGTCCTGGATGAGATCGACAAGCTGGGATCCGACCACCGGGGGGACCCGTCCTCGGCCCTTTTGGAGGTGCTGGATGCGGAGCAGAACTACGCCTTCCGGGACCACTATCTGGAAATTCCGGTGGATTTGAGCAAGGTCATGTTCATCACCACGGCCAACACCACCGATACCATCCCCCGTCCTCTGCTGGATCGGATGGAGGTAATTGAGCTTACCAGTTATACTGACGAGGAGAAGCTGCAAATTGCAAAGAACTACCTGCTGCCCAAGCAGATAAAGGAGCACGGGCTGAACCGCCGTCAGCTCCAGATCAGTGACGGCGCGCTGCGCGCCCTGATTGATGGCTACACCCGGGAGGCCGGCGTCCGCCGGCTGGAGCGCCAGTGCGCCAAATTGTGCCGAAAGGCTGCTATGCGCCTGGTGGAAGGAAGTGTAAAGCAGATACGCCTGACAGAGAAGGACCTTGCCGAGTACCTGGGTCCCCGCCGGTATCACCGCAGCGACCAGACCGGCCGGGAGAGAATTGGTGTGGTGAACGGCCTGGCCTGGACGGAAAATGGCGGGGAGCTCCTTGAGGTGGAGGTCAACGTGATGGAGGGCAGCGGCAAACTGGAGCTGACGGGGAATCTGGGGGATGTGATGAAGGAGTCCGTCCATGCGGCCCTCAGCTGCCTGCGCAGCCGCACGGTTCCTCTGGGCATCCAGCCGGACTTTTACAAGACCAAGGATATCCATGTCCACTTTCCCGAGGGGGCGGTCCCCAAGGATGGGCCCAGCGCCGGTATTGCGATCACTACCGCCATGCTCTCCGCCCTGACCCAGCGGCGGGTTCGCCCCTACCTGGCCATGACCGGGGAGGTGACCCTCCGGGGCCGTGTGCTGCCCATCGGCGGATTGAAGGAAAAGACCATGGCCGCGTACCGAAACGGCATTCAGACCGTGATTATCCCCCAGGAGAACCAGCGGGATCTGAGTGAGATCGACCCGACAGTTCGGGAAGGCTTGCGCTTTGTGCTGGCGGAGACCATTGACACGGTGCTTGCCGAGGCCCTGCTTTACCCGGAACAGGCGGTGAAGGAGGAGCTGGCCCTGCCCTTCCCGGCGGCGGAAAATGGCGCGGAGACGGTGCTGCGCCAATAGCGGAGGAGGAAGCATGCCGGTTAATTTCAACAGGACGGAGTTTGTGCTCTCGGCGGTGTCGCCCCAGGGGTTCCTGCGGGACGGGCTGCCCCAGCTGGCCTTTGCCGGCCGCTCCAATGTGGGAAAGAGCTCGGTGATTAACCGCCTGGTGGAGCGGAAGAACTTTGCCCGGGTGGGAGCTTCCCCGGGGAAAACCAGCCAGATCAACTACTTTCGCATCGACGACAGGGGCTATCTGGTGGACCTGCCGGGCTACGGTTACGCCAAGGTGTCCAAGGCGGAGCGGGAGCGGTGGGGGCGGCTGATGGAGAGCTACTTCGCTTCGGGCCTCATCACCTGCGGGGTGATGATCGTGGATGCCCGCCATACCCCCACGGCGGACGATGTGACCATGGCCGGTTGGTTCCGGGATACCGGATGTCCGGTGATTACTGTGGCCAACAAGCTGGATAAGCTGAAGAAGTCCCAGGTGGAGCCCAATCTGTCCGTCATCCGGGACCGCCTCCAGATCCCGGAGGGGGCGGCGCTGATCCCCTTCTCCGCGGAGCGGGGAGACGGCCGGGAGGCCCTGATGGAGGCGCTGGAGGGGTTCCTGCCTTAGATAAAAACAAAAATTCGCCGAAAGTGCTGTGCTTTCGGCGAATTTTGCTTTTTAGGGTGGGTTTGACGGTAAAGAGTTTTGGATGATCCGGCAGGGGGATTGCGGAGGAGTGGGAAATTGAAACATTTTGAAAAATTTGCAAATATGTACTTTTCAAACGGGAGTTTTTATACTAAAATAGGAGCGGAAGAATGTGAAAATGTCGGATATGAAATTTTGCAGGAGGAGATGGAGATGGAGGAACTGATGTACAGGCGGGTGCTGCTGAAGATCAGCGGCGAGGCTCTGGCCGGGGAGAAGCACTCCGGATTGGACTTCGACGTAATCAGCAGCGTCTGCGACGTGATTCAGGAGGCCGTGGAGATGGGTGTGGAGGTCGGCGTGGTCATCGGCGGCGGCAACTTCTGGCGCGGCCTGAAGGACGGCAACGGCAAGATGGAGCGCACCCGGGCCGACCACATGGGCATGATGGCCACGGCCATGAACTGTCTGGCCATGGCGGACGTGCTGGAGCAGAAGGGCGTGGACGTGCGGGTGCAGACCGCCGTGGAGATGCGTGCGGTGGCGGAGCCCTACATCCGCTCCCGGGCCATCCGGCATCTGGAGAAGGGCCGGGTGGTGATCTTCGGCTGCGGCACCGGCAACCCCTACTTCTCCACGGACACCGCCGCCGTGCTCCGGGCGGCGGAGATCAACGCCGACGTGATCCTGCTGGCCAAGAATATCGACGGCGTATACAGCGCCGATCCCAACGTGGACAGCAGTGCGGTGAAGTACGAGAGCATCACATACGACGACGTGCTGGCCAAGCACCTGCGGGTGATGGACTCCACCGCCACCAGTCTCAGCATGGATAACCGCATCCCCATCCTGGTCTTTGCGCTGAAGGACCCGAAAAACATCATCCGCGCCCTGAAGGGCGAGAAAATTGGTACGATTGTAAAGGAGGACCCTGCCCTATGATGAAGGATGAGTATAAGGTATTCGAGGAGAAGATGAAGAAGACCCTGGACTCCGTGGCCGCGGACTTTGCCGCCGTGCGGGCGGGGCGGGCCAACGCCGCCGTGCTGGATCGGATCATGGTCAACTACTACGGTACCCCCACCCCCATTCAGCAGATCGCCTCCATCGGATCCCCGGACCCCCGCTCCCTGGTAATCACCCCCTGGGACGCCTCGGCGGTGAAGGCCATCGAAAAGGCCATCCAGGAGTCGGATCTGGGCATCAATCCCGCCAACGACGGCAAGTGCCTGCGCCTGCTGTTCCCCCAGCTCACCGAGGAGCGCCGTAAGGAGCTCACCAAGCTCATCGCCAAGTACGCCGAGGGGGGCAAGGTGGCCATCCGCAACATCCGCCGGGACGCCATGGACAAGTTCAAGAAGATGGAGAAGAGCAGCGAGATGACCGAGGACGACCTGAAGATCGTCGAGAAGGACATCCAGAAGCTCACCGACGATATGATTAAGAAGGTCGATGAGCTGTATGCCATCAAAGAGAAGGAACTACTGGAGGTATAAAATTCGATTGAAACCCGCTTCGCTGGGCTTTCAATCGAGGAGTTGCGCTTCGCTCTGCGCCTCGGACCTTGACCCCTCTGGGGCCAAGGTCCTGCGACGCTCGCTCCGCGCAGAGTATTTTTTCCGAAAACGCGGTTTCCGGAAAAAATGATTTCAATTTATTTGCGGCGTGTGCGCCGCAAACTCCTGGCGGAGGGCCTTGGTGCGTGCGGGGACGGGGTCCCCGCGCACACCAAAAGAAATTTGCCGGGGGATTGGGGGAGCTTAGGTTCCCTCTCGGAGGGTTTATGGGAGTTTCTTGGTTTTCTAAAAAAGAGCAGGATGTGGCGGGTCAGGTGGATTTCGACCATTTGCCCCGTCACATTGCGATTATACTGGATGGCAACGGACGCTGGGCCAAAAAGCGGGGGCTGCCCCGCACCGCCGGACATAAGGTGGGGGCGGAGACCTTCCGCACCAT
>CANDEH010000005.1 GCA_947383645.1 uncultured Clostridia bacterium
TCCGAAGCTGCGCACCAAACCTACGCACCAGTCTACCGAAGCAGCGCCGCGTCCCCGGGGTTCTTAGGGGGGAGGCGTGTAAGGGCCGTGCCCCCCCACAGGGGGCTAAGGCCCGCCCACGCCGGACCCCTAAGCGCGCTTTTGGGTACTTTTCCCGCGTGGGAAAAGTACCTCGCCCCGGGGGGCGAAACTCCCCGTCCCCCTCCCAAAAAAGACAAAGGAGGCCCCAAAGGGCCTCCCTCATCCTTTTGCAGCATCAGATCTCCAGATAGGAGTCCGCGTACAGCGTATTATTCTTGAACACGTCGCAGCTCTTAATGGTCTCCATCAGCCGCAGATCACAGGGATTCACAATGGCAGAAGTGAGCCCCTGCATCATGCACATAGCCACCAGCGCACTGTCCATAATGGGACGAATATGCTTGGGCATACCGTTGGAGTTGTTGGACAGACCGCCGGTGCTCTTGAGCCCCTCGTCAGCGAAGGCCTTGATGGCGTTCAGCACGTCCATCTGCTTGTCCTGCATGCCCTTCACCACTAAGAACAGGGGGTCAAACCAAAGATCGTCAGACTCCATGCCCAGGGCCAAACCGCGCTCCAGCATGTTGTGGCAGTGGTGCATCCGCTCGTCGTTGTCCTTGGCGATGCCGTCGGCGGAGCACAGGGCGATGACGATGGCGTCGTTGGCGGCGGCCAGGTTGATGTTGTCAATACGGCTGCCGGCGTCGGCGCTGTTCACGATGGGCTTGCCGTTGGTGCGGTTGTACACCTTGATACCCGCCTCGATGGCCGCCTTGTTGGCGGTATCCAGAGCCAGGGGCACATTGTTGAAGTTCTGCTGGAGCAGCTGCACCGCCCACTGCATCAGCTCGGGGCCGTTGGACTCAGCAGGCCCGATGTTCACATCCAGATAGGTGGCGCCGGCGGCAATCTGCTCGGCGGCACGCTTGAGGATGGGGCCTTCGTCGTAGCTGTCCATGGCCTTGCGGATGGCGGGGGAGATGCAGTGGATCCGCTCGCCGATGATGACGAACTTCTTGCTCTCCGGGTCGTGGCCGCCGTAGGTGACCACCTTGTCCTCCAGCTTGTAGGGGCCGGTGACCACGATGGGAGGCGCGGGAATGACCTTCTTGGGGGCGGGAGCGGCCTCGGCAGAGGCACCGGCGGCGGATCCCTTCTCCACGTAGCTCTTCTTCCACTCCTCGTCGCGCAGGTACTTCACCAGCTGCACCGCCTCGTTGGGGGCCACGATGACGCTCCAGTCGGGGAGCTTATCCTGGATCTCGCCCTTCATCACGGCCACCTTGCCGGGAATAATCAGGGCGCGGGACTTGATCTTATTGGCGATGTCGAACTCGTCCATGAACTTCTTGATGGAGGAGCTGGAGAACTTGCCGGCGGCCCAGGCGGTGAGCACGGACATGCCGGAGGCGTCGGTAATCAGCAGGTTCACGGGAACCTTGGAGCGCTCCAGCTCGCCGGAGACCAGGAAGTAGGTCAGAGCGAAGTCCACGGTGAGGCAGCAGGGGCTGTTCTCGTCGGCGCCGTTGATGGGGTAGATGCCCGGGGTGACCTTCATGGGCTTCTGGGGGTCGGTGAAGATGTTCTGACGCAGGCCGTAGAGGGGCAGGGCCTTGGCGTAGGTCATCTCAGAGCAGACTACGATGGAGCCGTACTTGCAGGTGAACAGGCTCAGAAGGGCGGCCTCCAGGTGGGCGTCGCCGCCGGCCAGATCGGCCACGTTGACGATGGAGGGGTAGCCGAAGGTGCGGTCGCCGTCCTTCAGAGCGGCCCGGCGGATCTGCACGGCGTTGGCATAGGCGTCCTTCACGCTGGCGGTACCCACGTCCAGAATCAGGTTCTTGTTGCCCTTCCCCTCCAGCTTCTCCACCAGATCGTGGAGGGCGTCGATGCTCTCCGCCTGAACGCCCAGGAGGGCCTTGGCGCCGGTGGCGATGTCGCTCATGGCCTCATAGTTATCGGCGGTGGCGCCGCTGACGATCATATCGCAGCCGGCGGCGGCCTCCACACCGGCCTTCATAGCCTCCACATCGGTGCAGGCGAGAACCATGGGACGGCCCAGAGCCTTTACCTTGCCCACCAGAGCCGCGTAGTCGGCAGCGGCCTTGTCGGCGCTGTGGCGGACGTAGACCATCTCTACGTACATGCGCTCGCTGATGCGCTCGTAGTCCACCTTGGGGATGGCGGCCAGGACCTCATCCTGCTTCGCGGCGTCCATGCAGTCGCAGACCTGCACGGCGTAGAGGGTCTTGGAGACAAGGGTCTTCTCGTGGCGGCTGAGGACGGTCTCGCCGCCCAGGGCCAGCTCGCCCACCTTGTAGCTCTTCATCGGGGGCGCGGTGGCCTCGCTGAGGGTGGACAGGGCCTCGGCGGACATGTGGGGGCACTTCTCGATGGGGATGGCGCCGGAGGCCACCTTCATCGCGAAGGCCATGCAGGTGGGGTTGCCGCAGTCCTTGCAGTTGGTTTTCGGGGTCAGCTTAAAGATGTCAAGACCTTTTAATGCCATGGTTGTCGCCCTCCTTACATCAAAGCAGCAATGAGCTGCGCGATGGTCTTAATGGATTCGGGATGCTTGAGAATGACGGCGTCGCTGCCGTAGGCGAGACACGCGGCGGCGGTCTCCACCTCCATGTCGATGCCCCGCTCGTCCTGGTCGCCCCACTCGGGCACGTCGGACTCGGGGGCGGTGGACTCCTTCACGCCCCAGGTCTCGCTGCCCACGGGGGTGATGATGGGCATCTGCAGCGTGTTGTCGTTCTGGCCCAGGGCGGCGGCTTTTACGCGCTCCAAAGTGGAGACAACATACTCAAAGCCATAGCCTGCGGCGGCGGATCCGATGTTCATGGCCACGTTCTTCCCGTCCACGCCCATCTGGGTGATGAGCACATTGAGCTGCTTGGCCAGGTTGATGTCCACGGCGGACTCGGCGCCCACCTTCTGCCCGTAGGCCAGGCCCGCGCCGGCGGCGATGCCCTTGTAGTTCTCCTCCTTGGCGGAGAGGACCAGGATATTCTTGCCCTGGAGGGCCTCGGAGACCTTGCTGAAGAGCTCCGCGTCCTTCTCGGCGTTCTTGCACCCGGCGATCACCAGGGGCTTGTCAATGGCGTCGGCCACGGCCTTGGCGTCGGCCACGCACTCCTCCACGGAGCGGTTGGCGCCGTTGGGGTCGGCAGAGGCGAAGTGGACGCAGACGAAGTCCGCGTGCTCCACACCGGCGGCCTTTTTGGCCCTGTCGGCCAGGGTGGCGCAGCCGTCGTAGAAGGCGGCGAGACCGGCGGAGGGCTGCTCAGCCTCGTCGGAGATCTCGATGCCGATCTTGGGGGCGTTGGCGATGGGGGCGTCAAAGCTGTAGAGGTTGAAGACGTTCTGGCCGCCGAGAGTGACAGCCTTGTCGCCGGTACCCAGCGTCAGCTCATTGATGGACGCGCCGAATACCTGGGGCTTTTTTGCAAACGGCATAGTGGTTTACTCCCTTCATATTTTGGTGTCTATATGAAACTTTTTTGGAAAACAAGGGTTTCTCCAGATAGGAGATAGGAGATAGAAGATAGGAGATACTTTACAGCTTCAGCTGGTCGAAAATTTGGTGGACTGCTTTTTTCACCGGGGAGTCGTCGGGGACGGTGACGCTGGGGCGGCCCTCGGCGTCGTAGTTGTAGACGGTCTCGTCCTGGGGAACTACGCCGATGAGGTCCAGGCCGTACTTGTCGATCTCCTCCCGGACGCCGGGGTTTAACTCGCCGGCGGGAGCGCGGTTGACAATGAGCTTCACATCGCTGACACCCAAGTTCAGGTCCTTAATCATCTCCGCGATGCGGCCCACCGCCTGGACGCCCCGGCGGGAGCAGTCGCTGACCAGGAGGATGGTGTCCACCTTGGGCAGCACGCCCCGACTGATGTGCTCCAGACCCGCCTCATTGTCCACCACCACGTAGCGGTAGTTCTGGGCGTACTTGTTTACCTGGGTGCCCAAAAGGCCGTTGACGAAGCAGTAGCAGCCCTTGCCCTGGGTGCGGCCCATGACCAGCAGGTCGAAGTCGTCGGTCTCGGTGAGAGCGTCGGAGAAGCGCATCTCGGCGTAGTCGGCCTTGGTCATGCCCTTGGGGATGACCTCCTCGGAGGCCATCTCCGCACGGGTCAGGTCCTCCCGGATGTCGCCCAGGGTGTCCGCCACCTCCACGCCCAGGACCTCGTTGAGATTGCTGTTGGCGTCGGCGTCCACGGCCAGCACGGCCCCGTCCTTCCGGCTGCACAGGTACTGCACCAGCAGGCCGCAGATGGTGGTCTTGCCCACGCCGCCCTTGCCGGCGAATGCGATGGTTTTTGTCATAGTCAAAAGGCTCCTTTGCTGTTGCTGTCGGGCCGGTGAGGCCCGAGGGGGTTTCCCCCTAACCGCCAAAGCCTCCCCCGCGCCTTGTGGCGCGGGAGAGGGTTTGGGGTATGTAGGCGAATGCTCGGCCTTACTGCCGATTAAAGATCAACGATGCCGCTCTCCTTGACGATGCGGGCCACATCATCGTACTTATTGAGGGCGTACAGGTGGATGCCGTCGATGCCGCAGGCGCGGTACTCGTCGATCTGCTTGATGGTGTACTCGATGCCGGCCTCCTTGAAGCTGGCCTTCTTGCCCTCGATGTCGGCGTCGAAGCAGGCGTTGTTGCCCTTGGCGTCGGTGAGGCCCACGGAGAAGGGGTTGGGGAAGATCCAGTTCTTGGAGATGATCTCGCACAGGGCGCGGGGCATGACGCAGCCGTTGCGGCTGAGGGCCATGTTGATGGTGGCGGCCTGGTCCAGGATGGGCATGATGCCCACGTCCACGGGCATCCAGATGCCGGCGCCGCGGATGGCGTCCAGCCAGTAGCGGAACTGGTCCATATCCCAGCACAGCTGGGTCATGATGTAGTCGGCGCCCTCGTCCTGCTTCTGCTTCAGGAAGCCGATGTCAGCCTCCAGGCTGCGGCAGGCGATGTGGCCCTCGGGGGAGCCGGCCACGGCGATGGTGAACTTGTCGCCGAACTCCTTGCGCACGAACTTCACCAGCTCGGTGGCGTAGTGCAGGTCGCCGCCGGTGCCGGTCCAGCCGAAGGGCAGGTCGCCCCGCAGGGCCAGCATGTGGTTGATGCCGTGGGCCAGGTAGTTCTCCAGCTGCTCCTTGATGCCCTCGCGGGTGTTGCCGATGCAGGTGAAGTGGGTGACGGGGGTGCACTTGCCGTCCTTCTGGATCTTGTCCAGAACCTCCAGGTTCTTGCCCACGTTGGTGCCGCCGGCGCCGTAGGTGCAGGAGATGTAGTCGGGATTCAGGGTGTACAGCTGCTCCAGCACGCCGCCCTGGCCGCAGAGCTTCTCCATGCCCACGTCGGTCTTGGGGGGGAATACCTCAAAGGAAAATGCGCTGCGCTCCTCGAAAATCTCGGAAACTCTCATGATCGTTTTACCTCCAACAAAAATTTTTGATATTCCTTAATAACGCGGGCACCGCCCGCATGGGGTCACATCTTTGACTCAGCCCTTCAGGTCCTCCTGCAGGTCCTGCTTCAGCCGCGCAATCTCCGCAAGGACCTCCTCCCGGGTATCCTTGCTCTCCGCCGCCTCCAGGGCACGGATGAGCTGTTTCAGGTAGCTCTTAAACTGTAAGTCCGTCATTCCCATAAAGAGCACTCCTTTCTTGCAGGTTGTCCCCAAAAACATCTTTTCTGTCCTCGCGCCTCATAAGGGCGTGAAGCTGTACCGCTTCAGGAGACCGGCGGTGTTGGTGTGGTAGGCCACGGCGCCGCCGGAGAGCTCCTCCTTCTCAATCTCCGCCCGGGGCTCCAGGGCGCGGACGTAGGCGTCGGTGTCCTCCACGGAGACCTCCTCGAAGGACACGTCCCGCATCTGGTTGTTGCTGCACTGGTTGAAAATCTCGCAGCACATCTCATACTCCCGCATCATCGTCCGTCCCTCCTCTACGCCGCAGAGAAGATCACCACGCCGGCGGTGAGGTCGGCGGAGAGGAGCTTCCCCTCCACTTTTGTCACCAGGCCCATCACGTCGGTAAAGGTCAGGGTATCCCCCTCCACCTCGATCTGGGCCACAAACTTGGCGCAGACATTCTCCTCCGCCTTGGCGTTGCGGTATACGGTAGAAAGACACATGGGTGGTTCTCTCCTTACAATATTAGATTTCCGGGGACCCTTTTTGAGATAGGAGTTAGGAGATAGGAGATAGGAGTTTCGGTGTCGCCTGACGGCGACGATTTGAATTCCCGCCAGGGAAAGAGGAGCTTCCTGTTCTTTTGTGAATTCTTTCCCTTCACTGCCCCCAACCCCCGCCGATTTTGCGGCCTCAGCCGCAAAGAGCCCCTCGGGAGAGTTTCGCGTCCGCAGACGCGAAAAAAGCTAAAATCATTTTTGCCGGAAACCGCGTTTTCGGCAAAAATACTTCTCGCGGAGCGAGCGTCGAGCCTCTGATTTCCCCCGCAGGGGGAAATCAGAGGGGAGGCGCAGAGCGCAGCGCAAGCCCCTCGATTGAAAGCCCGGCGAAGCGGGTTTCAATCGAACTCATTTGAGCAAAGCGACAGCTTTGCTCAAATGAGAATTTGCCTCCTCGAAGGCCTCTACGGCGTGGAGAAGCTGGTGCTGGGCCTCGCCGGTGAGGGAGGCGGCCATCTCCTTGAGTTCCGCGCAGTGGTGGACGTTGTGGTCAAGCATATAGGTCAGCACCGCCAGAGTCCGATCCGCCCCCTCCGGCAGGTCGTGGCCGTGGTCGTGGGTGTGGGGATGGTCATGAGGACCGTGGTCGTGGTCATGGTCGTGAGGGTGCGTATGGGTGTGGGTGTGCTCCACGCCGTCGTGGCTGTGGGTATGGGTGTGCTCGTGGCTGTGTTCCATGGTAATCGCTCCTATCTGAGGGCATATCGGGCCCACATTTTGACATAATTTTAACTAATACTACTATACCCCAAATTCCCGGACTTTGCAAGCAGAAAAAGCAGGTCCGCCGCAGAAAAACACCCGCCGATTTTGTACAAAGGCACGAAAGGGTCGAGACCCTCCTATAGCTTACCCTGCCGGAGGAAAAAAATCAAGGATGGATCGGAACATTTTTCTCCTTTGCTGCGTCTCTACTATAGGGCAGCAGGAGGACAGTGCGTCACGGCGGAACGGCGGGCCCTCCCCGGACCGAAGACAGTTTTGCGCTCGTTTCGTTGCTTTTTTCTGCTACATATAGAGAATGGCGGCGGCCTCTGTTCCGGGGCGGCGCATAAGGCGCGTAAATTGTAACCGGGATTGTAACTCTTTTGTAGTTGACGTAACTGCCAAACTGTATTGCTATCGGTCATACAGTGCGCGGCGCGGGCGGCGGAGCCGGGCCCGTGAAATTCCAATCGGTTTGGAAAGGAAGTACATAGACATGAGTGAATCGGTGATTACCCCCGCTGCGGAGGAGCAGCAGGCGGCGGCGCAGACGGAGCAGGCGGCGGGGAGCGCCCCGGCCCCGGAGAGCGGACAGAAGCCGGAGAAGAAAAAGAAGCAGCGCAAAAAGCTGTCGAAGAAGCAGAAGCGGATCATCACGCTGGTGATTGTGCTGGTGATCGCGGCGGCCATTGTCACCGCCCTGGCCAAATTTCTGAACGGCGGCGAGGGGGAGGCTGAGATCATCACCCAGCCGGTGGGCTACGGCTCCATCACCAGCACGGTGGAGGGCTCGGGCACCGCCAAGGCCAAGGAGTCCAAGGCCATCAACATCACCACCGCCGGCACCGTTATCGACGTGTTTGTGAACGAGGGCGACCAGGTGCAGGCGGGGACCAAGCTCTTCACCATCGACAGCCCCAACGCCCGCACCGCCGTGGACCGGGCCCGGCAGGACGTGGAGGCCAAGCAGAAGGAGGTGGACCAGCTCATCGAGGCCGGGGACAACCTCACCGTCCGGGCGGAGTTCGCCGGGAAGCTGGTCAAGGTGCAGGACTTCCCCGAGGTGGGGGAGGAGATCGGCAACGGCGTGACCCTGGCCACTCTGGTGGACGACCGCACCATGAAGCTGGAGCAGTACTACAGCTACGCCTATGAGAACGATATCTACCCGGGGCAGAGCGTCACCGTCTCCATCCCTGCGGTGATGGAGCAGCTTCCCGGCCGGATTGTGGAGGTGAACAAGGTCAGCCGCATCTCCCCGGAGGGCTCTAAGCTCTTCCACGTGGTAATTGAGCTATCCAACCCCGGCGTTTTGGGAGAGAAGATGTCTGCCAGCGCTGTGGTGGAGGCCAACGGTCAGACCATCTACCCCTACGAGCAGGGGACGTTGGAGTACAGCCGCTCTATCGGTGTGACGACCAAGGTCAGCGGCAAGATTGAGTGGGCCCATATTCTGGACTATATGGATGTCTCCGCCGGGCAGGAGCTGATGCGTATCACCGGCGACAAGAACGACGTGGCGCTCTACAACGCCCAGGAGGCCCTGAAGACCGCCCAGGAGGAGCTGACCAAGGCGGAGGAGAATTTGCAGAACCTCAACGCCGTGGCCCCCATCTCCGGCACGGTGATCGGCCTGGCCATCTCCCCGGGGATGGAGATTCAGGCCAACACCGCCGTGATCTCCATCGCCGACACCACCACCATCCAGGTCACCGCCCAGGTGGACGAGCGGAACATCTCCTACATCAAGGCGGGCATGTACGTGGACATCAACCAGTGGGGCAACACCTACAGCGGCTTCGTGGAGACGGTGAGCCTGAACCCGGAGTACGTCAACGGCGCGGCCATGTACCCGGCCACCATTTTGGTGGACAACACCGAGGGCCAGATGTACACCGGCGGCTCCGTCACCTACAGCCTGGTGGCCAGCGAGAGCGAGAACTGCCTGACGCTGCCCATCCAGTGCGTGAAGTACGTCCCCGACCCGGAGACCGGGGAGAACCTCAGCGTGGTCTTCGTGGAGACCTCGGAGCGGCCGGAGAACGCGGTGGATGTGGACACCTCCGCGCTCAATATTCCCGAGGAGGGCTTCTTCGCCGTGCCGGTGGAGACGGGCATCTCCGACAAGTACAACGTGGAAATTCTGTCCGGCGTCAACGAGGGCGATGTGGTGTTTATGCAGAAGCTCCAGAACAGCTCCTGGGGCTGATCGGTGAGGTGACACCATGCTGATTGACATTCGAGGCGTCTACAAGATCTACAACGAGAACACCGACGCCGAGGTCCGGGCCCTGGACGGGGTGGACCTCCAGATCGACCGGGGGGAGTTCGTGGCGGTGGTGGGCCAGTCGGGCTCCGGCAAGTCCACGCTGATGAACATTTTGGGCTGCCTGGACATCCCCACCCGGGGGACCTACCTCATCGACGGGGAGGATGTGAAGGACCTGGACGACGTGCAGCTCTCCCACATCCGGAATAAGCAGATCGGCTTCATCTTCCAGGGCTACAACCTGATCCAGGCGCTGACAGCCTATGAAAATGTGGAGCTGCCCCTCATTTACCAGAATATCTCCCCCTTCAAGCGGCGGGACATGGTGATGGACGCCATGGAGCGGGTGGGGGTGGCGGACCGGTACCGGCACCACCCCTCGGAGATGTCCGGCGGCCAGCAGCAGCGGGTGGCCATCGCCCGGGCCATCGCCACCCGCCCCCCCATCATCATGGCCGACGAGCCCACTGGCGCTCTGGACAGCCGCACGGGACAGGAGGTGCTCCACTTCCTCCAGGAGCTGAACAAGGAGGGGAGCACGGTGATTCTCATCACCCACGACAACGGCATCGCCGCCACCGCCCGCCGGTGCGTCCGCATCAGCGACGGCCATATCATTGAGGACAAACAGCAGGAGGTGGACTGGCTATGAAATTAGGGCAGGCCTTCAAGATGGCCTTCAAGTCCATCGGGGGCAACAAGGGACGGTCCTTTCTCACCATGCTGGGCATCATCATCGGCGTGGCGTCGGTGATGGCCATTGTCTCGGTGCTCATGGGCATGAACCAGAAGAACATGGAGATGTACGAGAAGATGGGCAACAACCGCATCGAGGTCTATGCCTACCGCTACGACGGCGTCAGCGTCTTTGACGATCTCTATGACTACTGCCTCTATCTCACCGATCAGGTGGACGGGGTGACCCCCAACGCCTATGTCCGGGCCACCGTCACATACGGCAACAAGACCAGCGACAGCATGGAGCAGGCCCCCGATATGTACTTTGGCAGCGACCAGTACTCCATCGTCAACAACTTCCAGATCGAGAAGGGCCGGGACCTGAGCAAGATCGACGTGGACAACTACGCCAACGTCTGTGTCATGGGGGGGCGGGCGGCGAAAAACTTCTTTGACGCCACCGACCCGGTGGGCAAGGAGGTCCGGGTCAACGGAGTGCCCTTTACCGTCATCGGCGTCTACGCCGAGAAGGACGCGGACAATCTCTCCTGGTCTCTGGACAATGTGATTATCTTCCCCTACACCGCCGCCCGGGCTCTCCAGCAGGATACCCGGGATATGAACGAGTTCTATGTGAAGGCCAAGTCCGCCTCCATGGCCACGGAGGCTACCACGCTGATTAACGGCTTTCTCACTGGCATCTGCGGCGACCCGCAGGACTGGCAGAACCAGAAGGGCTACTTCTATACCCAGAACGCGAACCAGTGGACGGAGGATGGCAACGAGTATGCCAAGATGATGAGCCTGGTGCTGGGCGGCATCGCCGCCATCTCCCTGCTGGTGGGCGGCATCGGCATTATGAATATCATGCTGGTGACCGTCACCGAGCGGACCCGTGAGATCGGCATCCGCCGGGCCATCGGCGCGGAGCGGAAGTCCATCGTCAGCCAGTTTTTGATCGAGGCCGGCATGATCTGCGGCATCGGCGGCATCTTCGGCGTGACACTGGGGACGATCCTGACCCTGGTGGGCGGGAAGCTCCTCTTGCAGATGGTCATCTGGCCGTCGATGAGCATCACCCTGGGGGCGCTGACGTTCTCGGTGATTTTAGGCGTCATCTTCGGCATGTATCCGGCGATTAAGGCCTCCGGATTGCAGCCGGTGGTTGCACTTCGTGCGGAGTGATACTCCGCGCGAAGTGCTCGCGTGAAATCTGCGGATTTCACGCAAATTAAGAAATAAAGAGTCGTTTGAAATCTTTGATTTCAAACGCGGATTTGATTTACGGAGGGCTTTTTTTCGGGAAGCGGCGGAGCCGATTCCCGAAAAAAAGGTTCAAACCGAGCGCGGTTTGCAGAGTGTTTTTCCGAGGACGCAGTCCCCGGAAAAACGATTTTAGATTTTTGCGCCGTTGGCGCAAACTCCTGCGGAGGGCTGCGGCGGAGCCGCAGGATCAAGCAAAATGAAGGAGGAGAGACCATATGAGAGAGCTTATCAAACGGGCCGCCTCGCTGGTGCTGGCGGCGGTGCTGCTCCTGGGGAGCGCGCCGGGGCTCTGGGCGCCGGAGGCGGAGGCCGCGGGGACCTTCAGCGACGTCAGCGATCTGACCATGGCCCAGAATATTGAGGTGTTGCAGCTCATGGGCGTGGTGGACGGCATGTCCGGCAGCCGCTTTGACCCCTCGGGCACCCTGACCCGGGCCCAGTTCTGCAAGATGGCCGTGGAGGCCATGGGCCAGGGGGACCGGGTGAACATCTATAAGAACTACACCATCTTCCCCGACGTGAAGCCCGGCCACTGGGCGGCGGGGTACATCAACCTGGCCTCCCGCCTCAGCACCGACGGCAGCGAGGGCAGCGGCGGCGAGAGCGGTGTCAGACCCACCCGCCTGATCTCCGGCTACTCCGACGGCACCTTCGGTCCCGAGCGGACCGTGACCTACGGGCAGGCCATCACGATTCTCATGCGGATGCTGGGCTACGGCGACAGCGATGTCAGCGTGGTGTGGCCCGACGGGTACATCGACCAGGCCATGGCCATCGGCCTCAGCAGCGGCGTGAAGCTCTCCGGCTCCAGCCCCATCAACCGGGGACAGGCGGTGACACTGTTTGTGAATCTGCTGAACACGGAGCTCAAGGGCGGCGGCAGCAAGTTCTACAGCAAACTGGGCACCCCTACGGAGGGCGTGGTTCTTCTGGACGCCAACGCCAAAAACGGCGCGGGCCAGCCGGTGCTGCGGACCAATGACGGCGGCGAGTATATCATTGCCGGCAAGCCGGGTGCGGGCCTTCTGGCCGGCAGCCAGGGCGCGGTGGTGGTGGACGGCGAGATCGCCAGAGCCTTCGTTCCCACCAGCAAGGGGAGCAGCCGGAGCATTACGATTGCCAAGGCGGAGACCAGGACCATCACCGACTCCGCCGGCGTGCAGTACACCGTGGCGCAGACGGCGAAGATTATTCGGGGGAGCGAAAACCTCGACTATGAGAAGAACTTCACCACGCTGCGGGCGGGCACCATGGCCACCATCTACATCAGCGCCAGCGGCCGGGTGGAGAGCCTCTTCATCGGCTCCACCACCTCCGATGACGCGGTGATCGTGGCCAAGGACGGCAGCACAGACGGGTTTGCCCTGCTTACCGACCGCACCGACTACCGCATCGTCAAGCACAGCGAGGAGGTCACCTACCGGTCGCTGAGGAAGTTCGACGTGGCCACCTACAGCTCCTCCAACAACACCATCTACATCAGCGACAACCGCATCACCATGTACTACAAGGACGCCTATCCCAACACAGCGGCCCCCTCCACCATCACCGTCACCGGCATCGAGGGGGAGCTTGAAGTGATGCCCTGCGCCCTCGACACGCTCTCCCAGTACCGGATCGGCAATCCGATTACGCTGCTGCTGACGGAGAACAACAAGGTGGCCGGCGTCTCTGACGACCCCGGGGCCCGGAGCAACGCCTACGGCTTTGTGGACGAGGAGGGCAAGCTGGAGCTCTTCAACGGTTTGAAGGTGGCCGACGCCAAGGATCTGGATAAGTACCGCGGCCAGGTGGTTATGGTGTCCTCCAGCAGCAAGACCACCGTCAACGTGAGCACGGTGGGCGGCGGAAACGGCGGTACGCTGGATGTGGCCAAAAAGAGAGTCGGCACCGCCGACGCGGCCCCCGATATCCGCCTGTACGAGACGGTGAGCGGCAGCAAGCTGCGCCCCATCGACTGGTCGGATATCCAGGCGGATGTGATTAAGGGCGAGAGCGTAGTCTACACCCATAAGAACTACGCCGGGAAGGTGGATATTCTTGTGCTGGACGATGTCACCGGCGAGGGCTATAAGTACGGCCGCGTCTTTGTCTACACGGATATACAGGATGAAGAGGGGAAGAATGTGACCACCACCACGGTTATTCGGCAGTCCAGAAACGGCGCGGAGGTGGATCTGGCGGAGTTTACCGTCAACCGCGGCCTCTCCGGCGGCGAGTGGGTGGGCTTCTCCGCCAAAGCGGCCAACAGTCAGGCTTTTACCAGTCTCTTTAAGCTGACGCCGGTCAGGGGCGTGCCCGCCGCTGCCTGGCGGCAGAACAATGAGGCGGTGTATGTCAACAATACGCTCTACACCGTGAGCAAGAGTATCGACAACTGCTGCTATGACCGGGAGGGCCGCAGGTGGCTGCGCAACCTGAACGAGGCCATCGCCTCCGGCGACAGTCTGACCATCTTCGTGGACGAGAACAACGTCGTCCGCGGCGTGGAGGTCTGGGAATAATTTCGATTGAAACCCGCTTCGCTGGGCTTTCAATCGAGATCGTCTGAAATGGCCGGGCCATTTCAGACGAGGGGATTGCACTCCGCTCTGCGCCTCGGCCCCGGACCGCCCTGCGGGGCGGTCCGGGGCCTGCGACGCTCGCTTCGCGAGAGGTATTTTCCCCGAAAACGCGGTTTCCGGGGAAAATGCCGCAGCGCTAAGGAAATGTGCCGGTGGCACATTTTTAGCGTAGGCCCCGCCAACTGGGTTGGCGGGGTGGCAGTACCAGGAAAACGAAACTCTGCCGAGGGCTCTGGCCCCGGTCCCTCGGGGGCCGGGGCCCTCTCTTCGACAAAAACCGCCGGACAAAAGGTGGCAGGTTTGGCGGAAATCACAGCTTGACAAAAGACGGGGGAGGACGTAGAATAGGTTAACTTGAAGCACGGGATTTCAGGAGAAACGGGAGGGGTTCCATGGGCTGCGCGGTATCTGGGATCGGTAAGACGAAGCTGCTGTTTCAGCAGCCGGGCGGCGTTTTTTCCATGGGGTTTTCTGTTTTCAAAAGTGATACTGTTTCCGGCGTCGGTGTTTTTTGAGACATCCGGCGGCCGGGTATTTTTTTTGCCCGGAGCGGGCCGGACAGGGAATGTAGTGTAACAAAAAATTTTGTATCAATAAGGAGGAGCACAGAGATGGGTAAGGACGTGATCGTAGCCTGCGACTTTGGCTGCAAGGAAGAGGCCCTCAGCTTTCTGGACAGATTCACCGAGGAGAAGCCCTATGTGAAGATCGGCAAGGAGCTCTACTACGCCGAGGGCCCGGACATCTGCCGGGAGATCAAGGCCCGGGGCCACAAGATCTTTCTGGATCTGAAGCTCCACGACATCCCCAACACGGTGAAAAGCGCCATGGCGGTGCTCTCTCGGCTGGACGTGGACATGTGCAATCTCCACGCCGCCGGCACCATCACCATGATGGAGGCTGCCTTAGAGGGCCTCACCCGCCCCGACGGGTCCCGGCCCCTGCTGATCGCTGTCACCCAGCTCACCTCCACCAGCGAGGAGCGGATGCGCCGGGAGCTGCTCATCGACCACCCCATGAACGAGGTGGTGCTCCACTACGCCGAGAACGCCCGCCGGGCGGGCCTGGACGGCGTGGTCTGCTCCCCCCTTGAGGCCGCCGCCGTCCACGAGGCCTGCGGCAAGAACTTCCTCACCGTCACCCCCGGCATCCGCTTCGCCGACGGTCCGGTCCAGGACCAGGTCCGCGTCACCAGCCCCGCCAGGGCGAAGGAGATCGGCTCTGACTACATCGTGGTGGGCCGCCCCATCACCCGGGCGGAGGACCCCGTTGCGGCCTATCGGCGGTGCGTAAAGGAGTTCGTCTGAAACCCGCTTCGCTGGGCTTTCAAACGAGGAGGTTTCGCTGCGCTCTGCGCCTCGGACTTTACCCCCGCGGGGGTAAAGTCCTGCGACGCTCGCTTCGCGTAAAGTGTTTTTTCCGAGGACGCGGTCCCCGGAAAAACGGATTTTAGTTCATTTGCGGCCTGCGGGCCGCAAACCCTCGCGGGGCGCTCTTTTGCGGCCTAAGCCGCAAAAATCGGCGGGGGTTGGGGATACAGATATTATTCTGAGAAAGGATACGACTATGGAGAACATCCAGATTACTGTTGCCAAGGAGCTGCTGGCGATCAAGGCCGTGTTTCTGCGGCCGGAGGAGCCCTTTGTGTGGGCCAGCGGGATTAAGAGCCCCATCTACTGTGACAACCGCCTGATTCTCACCGCTCCCGCCGCCCGGGAGGTGGTGGAGAAGGCCCTGGCGGAGACCATCCGCCGGGAGTACCCGGACTGCGAGGTGCTCATGGGCACCAGCACCGCCGGCATTCCCCATGCCGCCATCGTGGGGCACATGCTGGGCCTGCCCATGGGCTATGTCCGCTCCGGGTCCAAGGACCACGGCCGGGAGAACCGGATCGAGGGCCGCCTGGAGAAGGGACAGAAGGTGGTGGTCATCGAGGATTTGATCTCCACCGGCGGCAGCGTATTAGAGGTGGTATCCGCTCTCCGGGAGGCCGGGGCCGAGGTGCTGGGTATCGCCAGCATTTTCACCTACGGCATGAAGAAGGGCCTGGACCGCATGGCCGCCGCCAACGTGCGCAACGTGAGCCTCTCTAACTTCGACGCCATCGTGCAGGTGGCCGCTGGGGAGGGCTACATCAAGAGCGAGGACGTGGAGCGCTTGATCGCTTTCCGCGACAATCCGTCGGACGAGAGCTGGATAAAATAAGTCAAACGAGAGGACCAGTCCTGCGGGACTGGTCCTCAGCCTGTCGAAAAAGTCGGCAGAGCAGGTTGGCGGTAAGGAGGATAGTGTGAAAGGAACCCAAGAGGGGTTCCTTTCGCGTCAAATCGCCCGCCGTACCCCAAGGGCATTTCCTCGCCGCTGCGCGTCTCAGGCACAGCGACAAATTGGGGCCAATGGCCCCAATTTGCCTCAGCTTGTCGAAAAACCCGACGGGTTTTTCGACAAGCTGAGGACCAGTCCTCTCGTTTGAGGGGATTTCGCTGCGCTCATCGCCTCACCCCCGGCATCTCCCGCAGGGAAATGCCGGGGGTTCGACGTTCGCTCCTCGGCAGAGTTTCGCGGCCTGCGGGCCGTGAAACTCTGCCGAGGGCCTGGGCGGCTTCGCCGCAGATTTGGCGGGGGCGGAGGGGGTTGAAAAAGGGGAAGTTGTCCGTTGACAGTGGTTGACATAATTGGTATAATAGGGCTCTGAACTTCAACGCCGCGCCGGACGGCCGGGCGGCAATGGGAAAGAGAGGAACATCTATGAAACGAGCGCGTGTCCGCGTCCTGCCGCTGCTGCTGGCGGCGGTGATGCTGGCCTCCCTGCTGGCCCCTGCGGCGGCTGCGGCGGAGGACGCCCCCGCTGTCACCGGCAGCATCTCCGCCACGGTGCGGATTGACTACGTCCAGGCCCTGGCCGAGCTGGCCCGGCGGAATGTCAGGGTTGAGCTGAAACGGGACGGAACGTCCGTGACAGGCGGCATAGACCTCACCTCGGAGAGGACGGATTCCGTGGGCGCCTGTACGGTCCAGGTCTCCCTGCGCAATGGGGAGGGCGCGCCTCTGGACGGCGGGAAGTGGCCCGGCTATCTGGATGTGACCATTGACGGCCTGCCCCGGGGGAGCTATACCCTGACCTTCACCGGCCGGGGCTATCGGACCTATACCACGGACTCCATCGAGGTGAAGGATTACGCCCGCCAGGTGATCGTGGGCACCGGCGACGCCACCTTTACCCTGGGCGACGTGACCGGCGACAATGCGGTTACCGAGGCCGACCGGGCCGCTGTTTCCGGGGCTCTGGCCACCTCCGGCAGAGAGGAGATCCAGCGCTTTGATCTCAACGGCGACGGCAAGGTGGATATTATTGACCTCAGCTACGTCAGCCGCCAGCTGAAGGCGCAGGGCGGCGCGGAGTATCGGGAGACCGCCCTGCTGGGGAATCCGGTACAGCTGCCGGAGACGGAGGCGGCTCTGGCGGCGGCAAAGACCACGGTGGAGAGGGGCAGCCTGAACAGTCTCTTTGCCGGGGAGGGCGGCTCCGCCACCTTTGTCTCTACTGACGACAGTCAGATTGTAATCCCCCTGGTGCTGGCCGATCCTGTGGAGGTCAGCGAGGTGGAGATCGTCACCCCTGTGGGCGGCGGCGAGGTGCAGAAGGGTACCGTCAGCGTGCTGACCGAGGGCGGCGAGCGTATAGAGGTTCCCTTTGACCACACCCTGCCCGCGGGCGTCCACGCCATTGGCCGCGCCGCGGAGAGCAGCGTGGTTACCATCGATTTGGGGAAGCGGGTGGCGGTGAAGAAGGTCACCATCACCGTGGTGAAGACCGGAGACGCCTACGCCACCGTGGAGACGGTCCGGTTCCTCAAGGACATCGTCCCCGAGAACCCCACGCCTCCCAACAGCACCATCAAGGGCCTTGCCGCCCAGGCGGGGCACGAGCAGGTGTCCCTCACCTGGCAGGTCCTGCCCAATGTGTCCGGCTACACCGTCCACTCCTGGCCCCGCAGCGACAGCACCAAGGTGAAGGAGCTGCGCACCACGGTAAACAGCGCCGCAGTGACGGGCCTGGAGAATCTGGTGGAGTACGCCTTCACCGTCACCCCCACCGACGGGAGCTGGACGGGGAAGACCTCCCAGCCGGTGTACGCCACGCCCCAGCCGGCCAAGGTCCCCGCGGCCCCGGATATGGTAAATGTGGGCGTGCTGGACGGCGCGCTGACCGTCTCCTGGAAGAAGAGCGAGAACGCCACCTTCTATGAGGTGTTCTACCAGGAGAAGGGGGCGGCGGACTGGAAGCAGGCCGGGGGACAGCTCACCGCCACCGGTCTCACCCTCAACGGCCTGACCAACGACGTCACCTACTCCATCTACATCATCGCCGGCAACAGCCTGGGCAGGAGCGGAAGGTCCCGTGTCGCCGAGGGTACCCCCCGGGGCGTGGTGAATGAGCGGCCTGCGGGCATCCCGTCGGCGGGCATTCTCGGCTATGACAAGATCCAGAGCATGGAGCTGGCGGACAAGGGCAACTACGACCGGAATTCCTACACCGCGGAGCGGCCCTGGGACAGCAAAAACATGTGGGACGACGACTACACCACCCACTGGACCGCCGCCGGCTGGACCCGGAACGAGCATGTGGTCACCACCTTCACCGAGCCGGTGGATCTCACCGCCGCCTTCTGGGTACCCCGTCTGGACGGGGGCTACCCCAGCTATCTCCGGGCCTACAGCGTCCGGGTCTGGTATGAGGGGGAGGACCTGGGCGGCGCGGGCCATCTGCTCACCCCCGACCCGGAGAAGGGCGGCCAGGACAACGGCGGCACCGGCCAGGATGTGCACACCTGGCACAATGTGGCCAACTACAGTACCTGCGCCGCAGATAAGTTCGCCGTCCTGCCCTTTGGGCCGGTGGAGAACGTTAGGAAGATCAGCGTAGCTGTGGAGCAGCGGGACTACCTCACCGTCAGCCTCTCGGAGCTGCTGTTCATGGAGTACGACCCGGCCCACAGCCTTCCCGCCGACATCGACGCCCTGTTTGTGGGCGGCGGGGACGGCCTCCACACAGAACTGGCTTCCGGCGTGGAGCAGGGGACCATCGACGCCCTCCGTGCGCGCCTGAACAGCGACGAGGGCAAGTACTACCTGAACACCGCCATGCTGGCCGATGAGCTGGTTTTGGCGGAGGAGCTGCTGCGGGGCGAGGGCGCCAGGGTCCTCCTCACCGGCATCGAGTCCCGCAGTGCCGCGGCGGACAGCGCGAAATACCAGCAGGGCGGCAGTGTCCTTCAGCCCCTGGGGGCCGCCGCCGGGATGAGCGGCGACAAGTTCGGCGAGATCACCGTCTACGCCGCCGGCATCCCCGCCGGGCAGAGCGTCACCCTCTACGCCAGCCAGTACAACGCCGAGGCCAACGCCTGGCTGGCCGAGGCGGGGAAGATCCAGAACGGCCGGAACGTGTTCACCATCCCCAAAATCGGCAGCCAGAACACCCCCCGGGGCGGCAGCCTCTATGTGACCTACGGCGGGGCGAATCCGGAGGAGATCTCCCTCCACGTCCGCCGGGCCGCGGACATCCCCCTGCTGGATCTGTCTGACTGGTACGACATGACGGAGGCCCAGCGCACGGCCGCCATCCGCGCCTACGCGGAGGAGCTGACGGCCTACGCCCCTGCCGTCAACGCCGCCGCGCCCACCACCGACTGGCGCAACGTCACGGAGATTGCCACGCCCACGGTGCTGCTGTCCCTGCCCGCCTCCGCCGCCCTCAGCGGCCTGGGCAACGCGGATCTTGACGGCAAGACGGCGCAGCTCACCAACTCCGTTCTGGCCTGGGAGGACCTGATGCACATATGCAGGACCACCCAGGGTATCGACAACACTTACCAGGACAATGACATGCAGACCCGGCAGAATATCCGGTGCATGCAGATGTTCACCGGCGCGTTCATGTACGCCGCCGGAAGCCACATCGGCATCGGCTACGGGTCCTGTTCCGGCATGGTGGGCGGCACGCCCATCAGGGATCTGCCCGCCGGGGCCTCCGCCAACGGCCTCTTCGGCTGGGGCATCGCCCACGAGATCGGGCACAACATGGACAAGCTGGGCAAGGCGGAGATCACCAACAACATCTACGCCATCATGGTCCAGACCTGTGACGGGGATCAGAACATCCTCCCCTCCCGGCTGGAGAAGAGCGGCAAGTACGCGAGCATCTTCACCAAGACCGCCCAGGCCACCCCCGGGGCCTCCGGCGACGTGTTCACCCAGCTGGGGATGTACTGGCAGCTCCACCTGGCCTACGACAGCGGGGAGAGGCCCATGGACTTCTACAACCGCTTCTTCAAGGCGTGGAAGGCCAGGACCTACATCAGCGGCTCTGAGAACCTCAGCTATGATGAGCAGGTGGCCCTCACCGCCGCCGGCGTGGCCGGGAAGGACCTCACCGAGTTCTTCACCCGCTGGGGCATGGCCCTCAGCGCCGATGTGCGAAACCAGATCTCCTCCTATGACAGCGAGGACCGGGCCGTCTGGTACCTCAGCGACCAGAGCCGCCGGGACCGTCTGGCGGGGAATGGGACCCTCTCCGGCAGCTTCACCGCCTCCGCTGCCCTCACTGAGGGCAGGAACAACGAGGTGACCTTGACCATCGACGGCAGCGGCCTTACCGGGGATCTCCAGGGCTACGAGATCCTCCGCAACGGCCAGAGCATCGGCTTCGTGATTCCCCAGGCCGGCGGCAAGTCCGGCGTCTACACCGATCTGATCGGCTCCGCCAACCATCGGGTGTTCGACTACGCCGTGGTGGCCTACAGCACCTTGGGTACGGCGCTGGCAGAGGCGGAGGCCGGCAGCGTCCGCATCGCCTACGACGCGGTGCTGGACCCTGACAGCTACGACAGCGAATGGGCTGACGGCGTCGTGACCATCACTCTGAAGGCGGAGACCGCTGTCTCCGGTCTGAAGCTCACCGGCGGGACGCTGACAGCGGAGAACGCCTACACCGTCGCCATCACCGACGGCGCGGGCAAGGAGACCGCCGCCAAGGACAGCACCTTCGATCCGGCTCTGAACGAGGCCCGGGACGACAGGGACTGCTACCTTCTCTACTTCAACAAACCCGGTACCGGCGCGGAGGACAGCCGGATCTGGACCTACGACGCAAAAACTATTGTGATTACCGGCATGCCCCAGGGCGTCACCGTGCAGCCCATCAGCTACGCCGGGGACGACGTGGCCTTCATGGCCAACGGCGCGGTGGGCCGCCTCGCCGCGGACTACGACCTGGGCGGCGGCGAGAAGATTGCCGCCGGCACCGTGGTGATCGCCGGCACCTACCGGGGCGATCCGCTGTACAACTACGTGGCCGTCCAGGGCCGCTTTGCCACCGCCCCCGACGAGAACGGGGAGAACGAGGTGGTGGAGCGCTCCCTCTCCGGCGACTGCTACCTCTTCGCGGAGGTGCCCGGCGACGGGGAGGTCAGCGATATCAGCAACGGCATCTTTATCTTCGTACCCAACCTGAAAGCCGAGGAGGCGCTCCAGGGCGTGATCGGGAACTGCGGCGCGGAGAGCCTGCTGCCCGGCCAGATGAAGCTGGAGTTCTACCGCACCGATGTCCCCAACGACACCAGCAGTAAGCGCAGGACGGCGGAGACCATGTGGCTCACCACCCCCGGCGGCGACGCCCTGCCCGCCATCCTATTGGAGGGCCGGTCATGAGTAAGAGAACCCTCTGCGCCCTTCTGGCGGCGCTGACTGTGCTGACCTGCACCGCGCCGGCGGCCTCCGCGGCCTCCGCCCCCTCCGTCACCTACCGCAGCAGCGGCGGAGGCGTCAGCCTCTCCGTGGGCGGGGCGAACGGCGGCGTCTACGGCGCCCAGCTGACCCTCACCGTTCCCGGCAGTCACGTCGAGGCGGTGTTTACCCCCGCCGGCGGGGACGTGTACAGCCCCGCCTGCACCGTGGAGGAGAGCGGCGGCAGCACAAGGATTACCATCTACCTCACCGCTGAGAATCCCATGAACAGCGGGACCACGCTGCCTCTGGGTACATTGAACCTGAACGGCGCGTCTCTTCCCTCCTCCGGAGAACTGACCCTCTTAAACCGGGGCCTGACGGTCTCCTCCTCCGGTGCGGTAGCTCTGCGCCCCGCCTCCTCCGGCAGCGGCGGGAACAGCGGCAGCAGCCGTCCCAGCGGCGGGAAGGATGACAAGGATGACAAGGATGACAAGGATGACAAGGATGACAAGAACGACAAGGACCAGCCCGGCCAGGAGGAGACGCCGGACTACACCGCCACGGTGCTGCCCTTTGGCGACACATCCAGAGGGGAGTGGTACTACAGCGCGGTGCAGTACGTCTACGCCAGGGGCATGATGTCCGGCACCACCGCCAACGCCTTCTCTCCCGGCGGCACCACCACCCGGGGGATGATCGTCACCATCCTCCACCGCCTGGAGGGGAGCCCCGCCGCCCCGGCGGCGGCCTTCCCCGATGTGAACCAGGGTCTCTACTACGCCGCCCCTGTGGCCTGGGCCAGCGCCAACGGCCTGGTGAACGGCTACGACAACGGCGGCTTCGGCCCGGAGGACCCCATCACCCGGCAGCAGCTGGCCGCTATTCTCTACCGCTATGCGGTGAGCAAGGGCTACGATACCAGCGCCCGGGGGAGCCTGGAGGGCTTCTCCGACGCCGCCGCGGTGGAGAGCTACGCCGTGGAGCCCATCCGCTGGGCCGTGGGCGCGGGACTGATCTCCGGTATGGACAACGGCACCGTCAGCCCCACCGGCCGGGCCACCCGGGCTCAGGTGGCAACCATCCTTATGCGGTTTTGTGAGAACGCGGCGAAGGCGTAAGAAAGTGAGAGTGCGGGCGGACACGACCAAAGGGTCATGTCCGCCCGCTTCAGTTTGTAAAAGAACATAAGAATTCAGAGGAAACAAGGAGCGGGGATAGAGGAGGGGAAGAAGGAAGCAAAGGAAGAAGATAGGGAACAAGAAAATCTATGATGGGAAAGGGCTAACTTTTTGAGACTCATGGCAACAAATTTAAGCCTCCCCCAAAGAGCAACTCGGGCCAGGCCGCGGTGATGTGTGTAACGCATAGCGTGTTTTTCTTTGGCGTCGGCAAAGACCCGCTCAACAGTCTGTTTGCGCATGGCATAAATATCCTTGCCGCGCTGTGTTTTCCTCAACTGTTCCACCAGATCCAGGTGCTCCTGCCAGATGTGAGTAGTGAGGATACGCTGGCCTTTTACGTTGGCGCCACAGACCTGGCGGCAAGGACAGTACCGGCATATCTTGGGCGTACTGCGGTAAATCCGTTTCCCATCCCAACCGGTGGTCGTGTGCCTGAGCTGTTGGCCCTGAGGACACTGAAAACTGTTTTTCGCCTCGCAGAGTTTCGCAGCGTGCACGCCGAACCCCTGGACCTCCCTGTGGGGGAGGTCCAGGGGCGAGGCGCAGAGTGCAGCGAACTCCCCTCGCTTGAAAGCCCAGCGAAGCGGGTTTCAAGCGAAACACCTTAAATCGAAACAATCCACCCCATATCATCGGCCACCGTGCCGGTCTGCATCCCATAGATGGTGTCATACAGCTTCTGACTCACCGGCCCCACGCCGCCGCCGTTGATGACGATATCCTCGCCCTTGTAGCGCAGCACGCCGATGGGGGAGATCACGCAGGCGGTACCGGTGGCCCAGACCTCCTGGAGCGTTCCGTCCTTGCTGGCCCTGGCCACGTCCTCGATGGCCAGCCGCCGCTCAGACACCTTGTAGCCCCACTTACGCAGCATGGTGATGGTGCTGTCCCGGGTGACGCCGGGGAGGATGGACCCGCCCAGGGGCGCGGTGATGACCTCGTTGTCAATCATAAAGAATGCGTTGGAGGTGCCCACCTCCTCCACGTACTTGTGCTCGAAGGCGTCCAGCCACAGAACCTCCTTGCAGCCGTTCTCCAGGGCCTTCTTGGTGGCCTTCATGCCGCCGGCGTAGTTGCCGCCCACCTTGGCGAAGCCGGTGCCGCCCACGGCGGCGCGGATGTACTCGTCCTCCACATAGATGTGGCTGCCGGTGAGGCCGCCCCGGTTGATGTCGTAGTAGGCGCCCACGGCGCAGAGGATGATGATGAAGTGGTAGTGCTTGGCCGGCTCCACGGAGAAGCTGACCTCATCGGAGATGATGTAGGGGCGGATATACAGCGCGGTGCCGGGAGCGGAGGGAATCCAATCCGCGTCGGCCTTCACCGTGGCCTTCACCGCCTCCACGAACAGCTCCTCGTCCATGGGGGGGATGCACATGCGGTCATTGGTGCGGTTGAGGCGCTTGGCGTTCATGTCCGGACGGAAGAGGTTGATCTTCCCCTCGGGGGTGAGATACGCCTTCATGCCCTCAAACATCATCTGGGCGTAGTGGAGCACGCAGGAGGCCGGGTCCAGGCTGATGGGGCCGTAGGGGACGATCTTGCCGTCGTGCCAGCCCTGGCCCTCGTCGTAGTCCATGATGAACATGTGGTCGGTAAAGTACTTGCCAAAGCCCAGGTTGCTCTGGTCCGGCTTGGGCTTGGGGTGGGTGGTGCGGGTCACGGGAAATGTGTAGGACATAGTAGTTGCCGCCTTTCTTTTTTAGGTTGTGCATTCTTTTTCTTAGAAGAAAAAGAATCAAAAAGAATTTTTATATTTGATACAGCTCCGGCCGCCGGTCACGGAAGACGTTGATGCCGCCGCGGATGCCCTCCAGCACGCTGAAGTCCGCCTGGGCGGTGACAACCTCCTCCTCACTCCCGGCCTGGGCCAGATACTCCCCCCAGGGGTCGATCACGGCGCTGCCGCCGCCGCACCGGGTGCTCCCGGCGGTGCCCACGCTGTTGCAGAGCGCCAGGAACATCTGATTCTCAATGGCCCGGGCCCTGGCCAGGGTCTGGAGGTGCATACTCCGCTTGTCCGGCCACTGGGCGGGGACGAACAGCAGGTCCAGCCCCTGTACCGCCAGCGTCCGGGTCAGCTCGGGAAAGCGCAGATCGTAGCAGATAATGAGCCCGCACCGCTGCCCGTCCAGCGTAAACCGGCAGAGGTGGTCCCCCGGCTGAAAGTGCTCCTCCTCCTTAGCGAAGGTAAAGAGGTGAATCTTGTCATACTCCGCCGCAGCCTCGCCACTCCGGTCGAACACATAGGCGGTATTGTAAATCCCGCCGCTCTTCCGGTTGGCCACGCTGCCGCAGACAATATTGACATGCAGATCCTTCGCCAGCGCGGAGAATTCCGCCTTCGTCCGCGCCCCGTCCCGGTCCGCCGCGGCGGCCAAATCCTCGGGATAGTACCCGGTATTCCAGGTCTCCGGCAGCACCACGGTATCCGGATGCTCCCGCTCCACGGTCTCCCGGATCATCGCATGGGCGTGGGCGTAGTTGTAGTCCACCTCGCCTAAGCGCATATCCATCTGGATACAGGAAATTTTCATATCGCTCTCCTCACTACAGCCGGACAGCCGTCTCTATGGCAATCCGCAGAATCCGCTCATACTCCCCCGCGGTGGTATAGCCCCAGGTCCGGCCCTCCCAGGCCGCCCCCGCCAGACTGTCCTCGGCGTAGAGGAACTGGTACACCAGCTTCCCCCGGAACTGCCCCGCGGCCATGAGGGAGGCGCACTCCATCTCCACCGCCACGCAGCCCTCGGCCCGCCGGGCCGCCGCCTTGGCCTCGGTCTCCCGATAGATGGCGTCGGTGGTCCAGGTTCTCCCCCGGACGTAGGGCAGGCCCAGAGTACCGAACACCTCCGCCAGCCGCCGGGCAGTGGGAATCTCCACATAGTCCGAGGGGGGCAGATAGTGGAAGCTGGTCCCCTCGTCCCGATAGGCGAAGTCGGGGACAATCAGGTGCCCTGCGGTGAGCCCCGGCGTCAGCGCGCCGCAGCTCCCGAACACCAGAAGGGTTTTCGCCCCCTTCACCCAGACCTCCTCCGCCAGCCCCACGGCGGCGGGACCGCCAATGGTGGCCAGAAACAGCCCCAATACCTTCCCACCGCAGTCAAACCGGTAGACGGGACTGATAAAGCTGTCCCCCAGGGTACTCACCGCCTCCGCCTCAGGGTGGAGGCGCAAAAGCGCCTCCACCGCCTGATGCTGAAAGGTAACAAGCACCGTCTCCGGGAAATTTTCCACCGGCGAAGTGGTGTCCGTGGGATTCAAAATCGCCCGGCTGTCATCAAACTGCAAGCTCACCCGGCATAGTCCCGCCCGGCCTCCAGGGCCTTCATATTGAGCCCCACCAGCTCCGGCTTTTTTGCGGGAACCAGCTTCTGCACGGTGACCTCCGTGCCCTCAAAGCTGAGCTCCGGGTTGTTCTTCAGCACGTGCCCCATCATAATCATGTTGGCCAGCGTCCCCACCCCGGCATCCTTGGCCATCTGGGTGGCGGGAATGTAGTAGGCGCTGACGTCCGTCCGTGTCACCTTCTCGGCAATCAGGGCGCTGTCCACATAGATCTGCCCCCCGGGCGCCACGGTGTCCACATACTTCTGCAAGCTGGGCAAATTCATGACAATCAATACATCGGGGTGGGTAATAATGGGCGACCCCACGGGATCATCCGACAAAATCACGCTGCAATTGGCGGTGCCCCCCCGCATCTCCGGCCCATAGGAGGGCAGCCAGCTCACCTGCAAGTCCTCCAGCAGCCCCTTGTAGGCCAAAAACTTCCCGGCAAACAGAATGCCCTGCCCGCCGAAGCCGGCAATCAAAATCTGGGTCGTTTTCATTTGCTCTCCGCCTCCTTCCCCGCGCTCCGGTCCTTGTACACGCCTAAGGGGTAGTAGGGAATCATATCGCTCTCCACCCACTCCAGAGCCTGCTGGGGCGTCATCCCCCAGTTGGTGGGGCAGGCGGACACCACCTCCACGAGGCTGAACCCCTTCCCCTCCACCTGGTTCTGGAACGCCTTCAGAATGGCCTTCCCGGCGCTCTTCACGTTCTTCACATTGTTCACCGCCACCCGGGCCACATACTCCGGCCCCTCCAGGGTACTCAGCAGCTCGCACACCCGGATGGGCCAGCCGCAGTGCTTCACGTCCCGCCCATAGGGGGAGGTCTGGGTCACCTGTCCGGGGAGGGAGGTGGGGGCCATCTGCCCGCCGGTCATGCCATAGATGGCGTTGTTGACGAAAATAACCGTAATATTCTCATTCCGCGCCGCGGCGTGGACGGTCTCCGCCATGCCGATGGAGGCCAGGTCCCCGTCCCCCTGGTAAGTAAAGACGATGTTCTCCGGCCGGCACCGCTTGATGCCGGTGGCGGTGGCGGGGGCCCGCCCGTGGGCGGCCTCGATCATGTCGCAGGAGAAGTAGTCGTAGGCCATCACCGCGCACCCCACCGGGGCCACGCCGATGGCCTTGCCCTCAATACCCAGCGTGTCGATGGCCTCGGCCACCAGCCGGTGGATGATGCCGTGGGGGCATCCGGGGCAGTAGTGAAGCACGGCGTTGGTAAGCGCCCTGGGCTTTTCAAATACGATTGCCATCTTAGTTGCCTCCTTTCATGGCGGCGCGGATGCTCTCCAACACCTGCTCCGGGCTGGGGATCATGCCGCCCACCCGGTTGCAGAGGGTCACAGGCCGCCTGCACTCCGTGGCCAGACGGACATCCTCCATCATCTGGCCCATATTCATCTCCACGCTGACAAAGGCCTTCACCTGATCCGCCGCGTCCCTGAGAACCTTCCTGGGGAAGGGCCAAAGCGTAATGGGCCGAATGAGCCCCGCTTTAATCCCCTCCTGCCGCGCGGCGGCCACAGCATTCTTGGCCACCCGGGAGGCAATCCCAAAGGCCACTACGCCAACCTCCGCGTCATCCATCATGTACGTCTCGTAGAGAACTTCCTTCTCCTCCACGACCTTATATTTCTCATACCGCTCAAAGTTCTTCCGCTCCAGCACCTCGGGATTTAAGTACAGCGAGTTCACAATATTGTGCTTCCGCTTCCCCTCGGTCCCGGTGAGGGCCCAGGGCTTCTCATAGTGCTCCACGGCCACATCCTCAAAGGAGATGGGCTCCATCATCTGCCCGATGGTCCCATCGGCCAGAATCATGGCGATCATACTGTACTTATCCGCCAGATTAAACCCCTTCACGGTCAAACTGGCCATCTCCTGCACGGAGGCGGGAGCCAGAACAATCATCCGGTAGTCCCCGTGTCCGCCCCCCTTGGTAGCCTGGAAGTAGTCCGACTGACTGGGCTGAATCCCGCCCAGCCCCGGACCGCCCCGCTGGACGTTGACCACAAAGGCGGGCACATCGGACCCGGCGATGTAACTGAGCCCCTCCCCCTTCAAAGAGATCCCGGGACTGGAGGAGGAGGTCATCACCCGCATCCCCGCCGCCGCCGCGCCGTAGACCATATTGATGGACGCGATCTCGCTCTCCGCCTGGAGGAACACCCCGCCGATCTTGGGCATCTTCTTGGCCATATAGGCGGCGATCTCCGTCTGGGGCGTGATGGGATAGCCGAAGTAGTGGCGGCAGCCGGCCTGAATGGCGGCCTCCGCGATGGCCTCATTGCCCTTCATCAAAACTCTCTCTGCCATGTTGTCCTCCTTATTTCTCAACGGTGATGACGCAGTCGGGGCACATGGTGGCGCAGAAGGCGCAGCCGATACAGGCCTCCTGATCCGTCATCTCCGCGGGGGAGTACCCCTTCTGATTGATCTTCCCCTGGGCAATGACGAGGATATGCTTCGGACAAGCCTCCACACACAGCCCGCACCCCTTGCAAAGATCGGTTTGGAACGTTACCTTTGCCATAGTGACCTCCTTTTTTATTTCAACTTGATTATTCTACTGACAGCAATGTGGAATAGATAGGAGATAGGAGATAGGAGTTTCGGTGTCCGGCTTACGCCGGACGATTTAAATTGGATTCGCCTGCGGCGAATACGCCATCTCCCAGTCTCCAGTCAAAAAATGTCTCCTATCTCCTATCTTCTATCTCCTATCTCTCCCTTCGTTGTTCCGGCAACTCAAACCACTTCCCCTGCAACTTCAAGGCCAGCAAAGCCCCCGCCCGCCCCGCGAGCTCCTCCGCTATGCGCTCCTCCGCGCAGGTGAGCCAGAGGGGCAGACCGCTGAGCCGGCTCAGCTCCTCCATATAGGGGATGGCCTCCAGCACCGTCTCCGGCGTTGTCTCATAACCCAGATTGGCGTTGTTCACAATATCGGTAAACGCCAGATGTCCCGCCGCCTCGATCTCCCGCATGACCTCCAGCGCCTCCTGGGGCGTTTTCGTCAGCGGACGGCAGGGATTGGCCACGAAGACCATGCGGTAGTCATTCTCCTCCCGAATCATCGGCGCGTACCGCCCCAGGGCGTAGGCCCCCCGGTCGTCTCCGCCGATATCCATCACGGCGAACACACTGCGGTCCTCCACCAGCGAATAGGCCTCCGCCGGCAGGGCCGGCAGGTCCACATTGGTGTTGGCAAACTGCGGCGAAATGAGCCGCACTCCCGCCGCCTCCAGCTCCGCCGCGCTGTCCTTGGTGCGAAAGTAGGGATTGACAATATCCAAATCCGCAATAGAAACCCTTTTCCCCTCCCCCGCCAGCAGCAGGGCGTAGTTGACAGCAATATTCGTCTTCCCGGACCCATAGTGCCCGGCAAACAATGTCACGCGCTTATGCTCCACAAAAGCCCCCCTTTCCCGCGCCTTGCAGCGGTTTTTCCATGATCTCATACACCAGCACCACGCCGTTCTCCACCGGCCACCGCTCATGCCGGACCGTGCGGTATCCCCGGTGCTCGTACATCTGACAGGCCGGGAGGGAGGCGTCCAGCCGCGCGGCGGGGTATTCCCCGGCGATCCGACGCTCCAGCGTGTCCATCAGCAGCGTTCCATAGCCCCGGCCCTGAAAATCGGGCAGGACGTATACCCTGGTGATGCCCTCCTCCCGCCGGGTCCCGGTGCCGATCAGCTCGCCGTCCAGCCACAGAAGCAGCACATCGGCGCGGCGGATATCCTCCAGGACCGCCGTCTCGCTGTGGAGGCGGCAGAAGGCGTCCACGATCTCCGGCAGGTAGTACCGGGGATACACCTCCCGGACCGTCCGCCTCACCAGCGCCGCGATCTGTTCCGCCTGACGCTCCTCCGCCTGCTCTATCGTGACCGTTCCCATAGACTATAACTTGCTGCGAATAATCTTCCCGCTGGTCGTCTTAGGCAGCTCCTCCTTAAACACCACAATCCGCGGATACTTATACGGCGCGGTGTGCTGCTTGACGTAGTTCTGAATCTCCTTCTTCAGCTCCTCCGTCCCCTCGGTCCCCTTGGTGAGCACAATACTGGCCTTCACCACCTGCCCGCGAATCTCGTCCGGCGCGGCGGATACCCCGCACTCCAGCACATAGGGCAGCTCCATGATGACGCTCTCAATCTCAAAGGGCCCAATCCGGTAGCCGGAGGACTTAATGAGATCATCCACCCGGCCCACGTACCAGAAGTACCCGTCCTCATCCCGCCACGCGGTGTCCCCGGTGTGGTAGAGCCCGTCGTGCCACGCGGCGTCGGTGCCCCGGGGGTTGTTGTAGTATCCGCGGAACAGCCCGCAGATATCCTCCTTCTCCGCCCGGATGACAATCTCGCCCACCTGCCCCACAGGCACGCTCTCCCCCTCGGCATCCACCAAATCCACCGGATACAGGGGCACCGGCTTCCCCATAGACCCCACCTTGGGGCTCATGCCGATGAGATTCCCGATCATCACCGTGGTCTCGCTCTGCCCGAAGCCCTCCATGACGCTGAGCCCCGTGGCCTTCTGGAACTGGTGGAACACCTCCGGATTCAGCGCCTCCCCGGCAATGGTGGCGTGCTGAATGCTGGAGAGATCGTACTTCCCGATATCCTCCTTGATAAGCATCCGATACATAGTCGGCGGCGCGCAGAACGTGGTAATATGGTACTTCTCAAACATCGGCAGAATGTCGTGTGCGTCAAACCGGTCAAAGTCGTAGACAAACACCGCCGCCTCGTTGAGCCACTGCCCATACAGCTTGCCCCACATACTCTTGGCCCACCCGGTGTCGCTGATCGTCAGATGAAGCCCCTCCGGGTCCACACAGTGCCAGTACTTGGCGGTAATAAAGTGTCCCAGGGGGTACTTGTGGCAGTGTGCCGCCGCCTTGGGATAGCCGGTGGTGCCGGATGTAAAGAACATCAGCATCAAATCCTCCCCCTGGGGGGCGTCGTCGGTGCGGGGGAAGGAGGAGCGGAACATGGCGTACTCGCTGTCAAAGTCCCGCCAGCCCTCCCGGACCCCGTTGACTAAAATCTTCGTCATCCCGGGACACACCGCCGCCGCGGCCTCCTCCACATGCTCGGGCACGTGGTCGTCCCCGGTGGCGATGACGGCAGTAATCCCGGCGGCCTGGAACCGGTACTCCAGATCGTGGGAGAGCATCTGATTGGAAGCCAGCAGCGCCACGGCCCCCAGCTTGTTGAGCCCCATCATGGCAATCCAGAACTGGTAGTGCCGCTTCAAGATCAGCAGCACCCGGTCCCCCCGCTGAATCCCCAGGGACTTGAAGTAGTTGGCCGCCCGGTTGCTGGCCCGGGAGATATCCTCAAAGGTAAACCGCCGCTCCACCTTGTTCTTGTCCACGTGGAGCATAGCCAGCTTATCCGGCTTGCGCCGGGCCAGCTCGTCCACCACGTCGAAGGCGAAGTTGAAGTGGTCGGGATCCTTAAAGGAGATGGACTGGAGGGACCCGTCCTCCCCCTCGCTGACCTCGATAAAGTCCTCCCAAATCCGCTTCTCCTGGACCCCGCCGGTCTCCTGGGGCCGCCGCTCCAGCTTCTTCTCCCGGGCGGGGAGGGGGATATCCTCCACGGAGTCCAGCACGAAGGCGTAGAAGACGCAGTCCTGCCCGCCGGTGGCGATCATGCCGTGGGGGGCGGTGGAGTTGTAGTAGATGGTGTCGCCGGGGTTCAAAATCTCGATGTGCTCCCCCACCTGGACCTTCAGCTGGCCGGAGAGGACGATGTCGCACTCCTGCCCGCTGTGGCTGGTAATCTCGATGGGCCGGAGCTGTGCCTCGTCGCTGTACTCGGCCAGGACGTAGAGGGGCTGCGCCACCCTCTTTTTAAAGTGGGGGGCCATGTTGAAGTAGGTCATGCCGTGGGCGTGCTCCACGTGCTGGCCCTCCCCGGCCCGGGTGAGGGTGTAGTTGGCCAGCCGGGGGCTGGAGCCCTCGATGATATCCGTCACGTCCACGTGGAAGATCTGGGCGCAGCGGTAGATGAAGGCGAAGTTCAGATCGCACTCCCCGGCCTCGCAGGCGCGGTACTCCTCCAGAGAGATGCCGGTCTCCCCGGCCATATAGTCCTCGTCGAGGCCCTCGATCTCCCGCAGGTCCCGGATACGGGCGGCCATCTCCTGAAGTTTTAGGTCAAGGCTGTTCATTGCAGGCTTCATATGACTCCTCCTGTGCTCTCCGGGACGACAAAAAACCCGTCCCAAAGATATGGTAAAATCTTTGAGACGAGTAAATAACATTACCCGCGGTACCACTCAAATTGCGCGCCGCAAGGCGCACCGCTCGTCGGGCTCCAGCAAGCCCTATGCCTTCACGCAGCAGTCACGGGAAGGGTCTACTTGCCGCGGCGGCCGCGGGGTTCTTCCTTCCAGCTCAGGAGTTACAAACCTGCGGGGCTGTCTTTGTGGCTTGCACCTGCCGCCACTTCTCTGAAAGACGCGCCGCGCCGTCCTCTCCGTCATCGCTTTTCCTCATATTCAACTGTGCTTATGATGTTACCACATCTTTCGCGGCAGGTCAAGTGTAAATTTTTCGCACACCGCGGAAAATCATTCCCGGCAAAAGCGCCTCTCCGGCGGCGCAGCCCCGGAAAAAACCGCTGTGCGCCGCAAAAGGAATTGCATTTTCCCAAATTGTATTATATAATATCGCCATATTGTTACAGCAACATTTAAATTAACAAACAAGGAGGCGGTCAAGCAATGGACAACCTGCATGCGGCGTCCGCGGGGACGCTGGAATCCAGCGACGCCTATGTGGAGATCGAACCTGCTCCCGAAGGGATCCAGATCCACCTGGAGTCCGTCGTTCTGGAGCGCTTTGGCGAGGCCATCAAGTCCACCGTTCGGGAGGTTCTGGCAGACCTGCACGTCACCGGCGCCAGTATCCGCGTGGTGGACCGGGGCGCCCTGGACTGCGTGATCCGGGCCCGGGTGGAGACCGCCGTCCGCCGGGGAAGGGGGGAGTGCTGATGCGCCGAAGCATGCTGTTTCTGCCGGGAAACAACCCCAATATGCTCATCAACGGCAGCTGCCTGGGGGCCGACGCGGTCATCTTCGATCTGGAGGACGCCGTGTCCCCCGAGGAGAAGGACGCCGCCCGGATTCTGGTGCGCAACACCATGCGCTGCCTGGACTTCCGCGGCTGTGAGATCATCGTCCGGGTGAACGCTGTGGACACGCCCTACTTCCAGAGCGACCTGGAGACCATCCTCCCCCAGGGGCCGGACATGATTCTGCTGCCCAAGTCCGGCACGCCGGAGGACGTGCGCGCCGCGGACGCCGCCATGACCCGGGTGGAGGAGCAACTGGGACTCACCCGTCGGGCCGCGCTGATGCCCTTGATCGAGACGGCCCTGGGGGTGGAGAATGCCTTCGCCATCGCCGCCTGCTGTCCCCGGGTGGAGGCGCTGTTTCTGGGCGCGGAGGACCTGACCGCCGACCTCCAGTGCAAGCGCACTAAGGGCGGGCGGGAGATCGAGTACGCCCGGACCCGGCTTGTGATGGCCGCCCGGGCCGCCGGGGTGGAGGTCTACGACACCCCCTTCACCGACGTGAACGACGACGAGGGCATGGAGGCCGACGCGGCCCTGGCCAAGGCCCTGGGCTTCTCCGGCAAGTCCTCCATCTCCCCCCGGCATGTGGAGACAATCAACCGGGTATTCAGCCCCTCGGCGGCGGAGATCCGGTACGCCTATGAGGTGATGGACGCCATCGCCCTGGCCCGGGAGCAGGGCAAGGGGGCCATCGCCCTCCACGGGAAGATGGTGGACGCGCCCATCGTCTCCCGGGCGGAGCGGACCATCGCCATGGCGGAGGCGCTGGGCATTGCAAGGGAGGTGACGGCATGAGCAAGGTGGTAAAGAGTCTGCGGGAGGCCATCGCCCTGGCCGGACTGAAGGACGGCATGACCGTCTCCTTCCACCACCATCTGCGCAACGGGGACTACGTTCTGAACCTGGTGATGGACGAGATCGCCGGGATGGGGATTCGGGATCTGACGGTGAACGCCAGCGCCCTCTTCGATGTCCACACCCCGCTGCTGGGACACATGGAGAACCACGTGGTCACCCGCCTCTCGGCCAACTATATCTCCGCCGGCCTGGGGCGGGCCATCTCCCGCGGGGCGCTGGCGGAGCCGGTGGAATTTCGCACCCACGGGGGGCGGCCCCGGGACATCGCACTGGGCCGGACGCCCATCGACGTGGCCTTTATCGCCGCGCCCGCCGCCGATCCCATGGGCAACTGCACCGGCAAGACCGGCAAATCCACCTGCGGCAGCCTGGGCTACGCCTTCGCCGACGCCATGTACGCGAAGAAGGTCGTTGTCATCACCGACAATTTAGTGCCCTACCCCCTTCAGGGGTGGTCCATCTCCGAGAGCTATGTGGACTACGTGGTCCCCGTGGACGCCATCGGCGACCCCAAGGGCATCGTCTCCGGCACCACCCAGGTAACCCGGGACCCGGTGGGCCTGGTGATGGCGGCCCAGGCGGCCAGGGTGATCCAGGCCTCCGGGCTTTTGAAGGAGGGCTTCTCCTTCCAGACCGGGGCCGGCGGGGCCTCGCTGGCGGCGGCCCGGTTTTTAAAGGACATCATGATCCGGGAGGGCATCCAGGGCAGCTTCGCCTCCGGCGGCATCACCGGCTATCTGGTGGATATGCTTCGGGCGGGGTGCTTCCGCTCCCTGCTGGATGTCCAGTGCTTCGACCTCAGGGCTGTGGAGTCCCTGCGGGATGACCCCCGGCACCAGGAGATCTCCGCCATGCAGTACGCCGCGCCGGGGGAGCGGGGCGCGGTGGTGGACAGTCTGGACGTGGTGATTTTAGGGGCCACGGAGATCGACACGGACTTCAACGTCAACGTCCACACCGACTCCAACGGATCCATCATGGGCGGATCCGGCGGCCACAGCGACACCGCCGCCGGGAGCAAACTGGCCATGATTATCGCCCCCCTGTTCCGGGCCCGCATGCCCATCGTCACCGACCGCGTCACCTGCATCTCCACCCCCGGCAGGGACATCGACGTGCTGGTGACCCAGGCCGGCGTGGCGGTAAACCCGAAAAACACCGATCTGCGCAGCCGTCTGGAGAGCGCCGGCATACCCGTGGTGGACATCCGCGAGCTGAAGGAGCGGGCGGAGGCCCTCACCGGCAAGCCCCAGCCTCTCCCCCGGGGGGACCGGGTTGCGGCGAAGGTCATCAGCCGGGAGGGGGCACTTTTGGACACCATCCGCACCCTTCCCGAGAACGAATAACAGACAAGGAGGAGCAGCCATATGCGAGAGATCAGCGCCCAACAGATCACCGAGGCAGTGAAACGGCTGTGCATCGACGCCAACTGCCATCTCAGCGGGGACATCAGGGCCCGCATCGCCCAGTGCCGCAGCCAGGAGACCTGGCCCCAGGCCCGGGAGATTCTGGAGCGGATCATGGAGAACTGCCAGATCGCCGACCAGCAGAACCAGCCTATCTGTCAGGACACCGGCGCAGCCTGCATCTTTCTGGAGATCGGGCAGGAGGTCCACGTCGCCGGCAGCATCACAGACGCTGTCAACGAGGGCGTCCGCCAGGGCTACGGCGAGGGGTATCTGCGCAAGAGCATCGTGGCGGACCCCCTCCGCCGGGTAAACACCGGGGACAACACCCCCGCCTTCATCTACTACGACCTGGTCCCCGGCGATCAGATCAAAATTACCGCAGCCCCCAAGGGCTTCGGCAGCGAGAACATGAGCCAAATTAAGATGCTCCGCCCCTCCGACGGTCTCCAGGGCGTGAAGGACTTCGTCCTGAAGGTGGTGGAGGCCGCGGGCCCCAACCCCTGCCCCCCCATCGTGGTAGGCGTGGGCATCGGCGGCACCTTCGACAAGGCGGCGCTGCTGTCCAAGCGGGCGCTGCTGCGCAGCGTGGAGGAGCGAAACCCCGACCCCTTCTACGCCCAGCTGGAGGAGGAGCTTTTATCCTCCATCAACGCCCTGGGCATCGGCCCCCAGGGCTTCGGCGGCCGGACCACGGCTTTAGCGGTCAACATCGAGACCCTGCCCACCCATATCGCCGGGCTGCCGGTGGCAGTAAACATCAACTGCCACGTAACCAGACACAAGACGGAGGTGCTCTGATATGCCGAACATTCGTATTCAAACGCCCTTCACCCCCCAGGACGCCCGCCGCCTCCGGGCGGGGGACAGCTGCCTGATCTCCGGTGTCATCTACACCGCCCGGGACGCCGCCCACAAGCGCCTGTGCGAGCTGCTGGAGCAGGGCAAGCCCCTCCCCATCGACCTCAGAAACAGCATCATCTACTTCGTAGGCCCCACTCCGGCCAAGCCCGGCCAGGCCATCGGATCCGCCGGCCCCACCACCTCCTACCGCATGGACGCCTACAGTCCCCTTCTCATCGCCCAGGGTCTCACCGGCATGATCGGCAAGGGCAAGCGGGGCGCGGAGGTAGTAGAGGCCATGCAGGAGCACGGCGCAGTCTACTTCGGCGCCATCGGCGGCTGCGGCGCGCTGCTGAGCCGCTGCATCAAAAAGGCGGAAATCGTGGCCTACGAAGACCTGGGCGCCGAGGCCATCCGCCGCCTGGAGGTAGAGGACTTCCCCGCCATCGCAGTCATCGACAGCGCTGGCAACAACCTCTATGAGAGCGGGCGGAAGGCATACCTCGCGGCGAATTAGGAATTAGGAGTTAGGAATTAGGAATGAACGCAAAGCGCCAGCCCTCCGTTCTTTAGGGAGCAAAGGCACCGCAGGGAAATCGGGAAGGTCCCCCACAGGGATCAATTCCTAATTCCTCATTCCTAATTAGAAGAAGGCGGTGTTGTATGAACCCAACCTACCACATCAACCCAGACCTGGACGTCCCCATCTACCGCCAGCTCTCCGACGCCATCCGCACGGCCATTCGGAAGGGGGAGCTGACGGCGGGAGAGCAGCTGCCCACCGTGCAGGAGGTCACCGAGTCCCTGGGCGTGGCCCGGGGCACCATCAAGCGGGCCTATGACGAGCTGGAGCGGGCGGGGCTGGTGGAGAAGATACAGGGGCGGGGCACCTTCGTGCGGTACCAGCCCGCCAGCTCCGGCAGCCGGAAGGAGCAGGCCATGCTGGCTATCGACGCCATGCTGGACCAGCTGGAGAAGATGGGGCTGAGTATGGCGGAGATCAGCATCTTTCTCAACCTGAAGCTGCGGGAGCGGGCGGATCAGGAGGCCAGCGTCAAGGTGGCGGTGGTGGAGTGCAACCCGGAGAACCTCTCCCAGATGTCCGCCCAGCTCCGCCGCCGGGAGGGGGTGGACCTCTACGCCTACCCGGTGGAGAGCATTCAGGAGTACCCCTACCAGCTGGAGGACTTCGACCTGATCGTCACCACCGCCTCCCACGCGGGTCTTCTGGAGAGCGCCCTCTCCGCCAAGAAGCGCATCGTACAGGTGGCCCTGCGCCCCTCCCCCGCCTGCCTCTCCCGGATTATCAAGCTCCAACCCGGCGCCCGCCTGGGCATCATCGGCTACAGCCGCCGCTTTGCCCAGCTGCTCCACACCACCTGCCAGGCCTACGCCGAGGGGGTGTCCCTCTGCGACCCCATCACCGGCGAGAGGGATGCCGCCGCCTACCTCCGGGACAAGGACGCGGTGCTGCTGCCCGAGTCCTGGGAGAAGTACTTTACCGCGCAGACCGCGGAGGCCCTCCGGAACTTCCCCGGGGAGAAGATCCCCTGCCGGTACGAGATGGACGAGGGGTCCCTGCTGTATCTGGAGGCCAAAATCCAGCGGCTGCTGGAGGAGAAGACCATCTGACAGCGGCCCTCCTGTCCGGGGCAAGTCGGGACCGGGAAAAAATGGCGGAACTTCTCCATTGGTCCTTGACAAATGGTATAGACTATTATACTATATAGGTACAGAACAATTTGCGCGGAACCTGCGAATTTATGGAACGAGGTGCTGAGATGGAGCAGCGAGAAAAAAAGGTCATAGTCATCGGCGTCATCGGGGCCGACGTACACGCCGTGGGGAACAAGATCCTCTACCACGCCTTCACCGAGGCGGGGTTTGAGGTGGTAAACCTAGGCGTGATGGTCTCCCAGGAGGAGTACATCGCCGCGGCGATTGAGTCCAGCGCGGACGCCATCGTCATCTCCTCCCTGTACGGACAGGGGGAGCTGGACTGCCGCGGGATGCGGGAGAAGTGCGATGAGGCGGGCTTAAAGGGCATTCCCCTGCTGGTGGGGGGCAACATCGTCATCGGCAAGCAGCGGTTTGAGGACGTGGAGCCCCGTTTCAAGGCCATGGGCTTCGACCGGGCCTTTCCCCCGGGGACCACGCCGGAGACCACCATTGCGGCGCTGCGGGAGCTGCTGCACATGGACGGTGGGGAGGGATGAGGGCGGTCCTGCTCATCGACTTCGGCAGTACTTACACCAAGCTCACCGCCGTGGACCTGGAGGCGGAGGCCCTTTTAGGCGTCGCGGCGGCCTACACCACTGTGGAGACCGACATCGGCGACGGTCTGGCGGCGGCCCGGCGGCTTCTGGACGCGCAGACCGGCCCGGTGGACTACGCGGCGTGCTACGCCTGCTCCTCCACCGCCGGGGGGCTCCGGATGGTCACCAGCGGCCTGGTGCCCGAGCTCACCGGGGAGGCGGCCAGGCTGGCCAGCCTGGGGGCCGGGGCCAAGGTGGCCGGGGTCTACGCCTTCCAGCTGACGGAGGACGACGCGGAGGACATCCGGGCCATGCACCCGGACATTCTCCTCTTAGTGGGGGGCACCGACGGAGGGAACACCGAGTGCATCCTCCACAACGCAGCCATGCTGGCCACACTCCCCCCGGACTTCCCGGTGATCGTGGCGGGGAACCGCACCGCCGCCCGGCAGTGTCAGCGGCTTTTGGAGGGGTTTGAGGTCCACATCTGCCCCAACGTGATGCCGAAGTTCGGCGTTTTAAACATCGAGCCCACTCAGAAGCAGATCCGGGAGATCTTCCTCCGGCGGATCATCCAGGCCAAGGGCCTGAGCAAAGCCTCGGCGCTGCTCTCGGACATCATGATGCCCACCCCCTCGGCGGTGCTCCTGGCCATGGAGCTGCTATCCAAGGGCTGCGAGGGGGAGAGCGGCATCGGGGATCTGTTGGCCGTGGACGTGGGGGGCGCCACCACCGACGTCTACTCCATCGCCGACGGCCTGCCCCAGCGAATGAACACCGTGTACAAGGGCCTCCCGGAGCCCTACGCCAAGCGGACGGTGGAGGGGGACATCGGGATGCGCTACAGCGCCCAGGGCGTCCTGGACGCGGCGGGCCTCCCCAAGCTCTGCGCCCTCTCCGGCCTCAGCGAGGACCGGGTGACGGCCCTGCTCTCGGAGATTCGGGAGCACACCAACCTGGTCCCAGCGGCGGGGAGCGAGCTGGAGCGGCTGGACTTCGCCCTGGCCTCCTGCGCCGTGGAGGAGGCGGTGCGCCGCCACGCCGGCGCCATGACCGAGACCTACACCATGATGGGCCAGACCTTCGTCCAGGAGGGAAAGGACCTCACCCAGGTGCGGCAGCTGGTGGTCACCGGCGGCAGTCTGATCCACGCCCGGCGGACGGAGGAGATCGCCGCCCACGCCCTGTACGACCCGGCGGACCCGGCCTCCCTCCGGCCCAAAGAGGCCGGCATCTGGGTGGACCGGCGGTACATCCTCTCCGCCATGGGTCTTCTCTCCGCCCACCATCCACAAACTGCCCTTAGAATCATGAAAAAGGAGCTTGCATATCATGGACATTCAGAATAAACGCCTCTCCGACGGCGAGTTTGCCCAGCTGCGCCAGGAGGTCTTAAAGCAGTGGCCCACGGGCAAGGACGTGGACCTGGAGGAGGCCGCCGCCTACCACAAGGCCATGCCCGCCTCCCGGAACTTCTCCCGGAAGCTCCTCAGCGCCAAGCGGGACGGGCGGACCCTGGTCCAGCCCCGGGCCGGCGTGCCGGTGATCGAGGAGCACATCAAGCTGATGCAGTACCTGGAGAAGGAGGGCGAGGCGGACCTGCTGCCCTCCACCATCGACAGCTACACCCGGCAGAACCGGTACGAGGAGGCGGAGAACGGCATCGCCGAGTCCATCCGCCTGGGCCGGGCCATGCTCAACGGCTTCCCGGCGGTGAACCACGGCGTGATGAACTGCCGCCGGGTGGTGGAGAGCGTCCGTGTCCCCATGCAGGTCCGCCACGGCACCCCCGACGCCCGGCTCCTGACCGAGATCACCTACGCCGGCGGCTTCACCAGCTACGAGGGCGGCGGCATCTCCTACAACCTGCCCTACTGCAAGAACATCCCCATGGAGCGGACCATCCGGGACTGGCAGTATGTGGACCGGCTCACCGGCCTCTACGAGGAGATGGGGGTCTCCATCAACCGGGAGCCCTACGGCCCCCTCACCGGCACCCTGGTCCCCCCCTGCATCTCCCACGCCGCCGCCATCATTGAGGCGCTCCTGGCCGCGGAGCAGGGGGTGAAGAACATCACCGTGGGCTACGGCCAGTGCGGCAATCTCATTCAGGACGTGGCCGCCATCCGCACCCTCCAGGCCCTCACCGACGAGTATCTGGAGAAATACGGCTATAGCGATGTGGCGGTGACCACGGTGCTCCACCAGTGGATGGGCGGCTTCCCCGCCGACGAGGCCAAGGCTTTTGGCGTCATCTCCTCCGGCAGCCTCACCGCCTCCCTGGCCAAGGCCACCAAGGTCATCGTCAAGACCCCCCACGAGGCGGTGGGCATCCCCACCATGGAGGCCAACGCCCAGGGTCTTAGGTGCACCAAGCAGGTGGTGAACATGTTCGCCGACCAGCCCTTCCACGACGCCCACGTGGCCGAGGAGGAGAAGATCATCCGCCTGGAGACCATGGCCATTGTGGACAAGTGCTTCGAGCTGGGGGAGGGCGACATCGCCGTGGGCGTCTGCCGGGGCGTGGAGGCCGGGGTGCTGGACGTGCCCTTCGCCCCCTGCCGCTTCAACGCCGGATTGATGCTCCCCTGCCGGGACAACAACGGCGCGGTGCGGATTCTGAACACCGGCCACCTGCCCTTCGACCAGGAGCTGAAGGACTTCCACCGTGCCAAGGTGGAGGAGCGGGCCGCCGCCGAGAAGCGCAAGGCGTCCTTCCAGATGGTCATCGACGACGTGTACGCCATCGGCAAGGGGCGGCTGGTCGGTCGTCCCCGCTAAAGGATTTCGTTTGAAACCCGCTTCGCTGGGCTTTCAAACGAGAGAAAAGTTGTGTCGTTTGAAATCTTTGATTTCAAACGAGGATTTTATCTACGGGAGGCTTTTTTTCGGGAAGCGGCGGGGCCGATTCCCGAAAAAAAGGACCAAGCCGAGCGCGGCTTGCAGAGTGTTTTTCCGAGGACGCGGTCCCCGGAAAAACGATTTCAGATTTTTTGCGCCAGAGGCGCAAACTCCTTGCGGAGGGCACCCCTGCGGGGGGCTTTGAGATGAAATTGAGGAAAAAACGAACGTTAAGAAGGAGAAGATCATATGAAAATTACCGATGTCGTATGCTCCGCGGGGCGGACCGGGTTCTACTTTGACGACCAGCGGGCCATCAAGCGGGGGGCCGCCCACGACGGGGTGTTCTACGTGGGCCAGCCGGTGACCGAGGGCTTTAAGGCCATCCGGCAGGCCGGGGAGTCCATCTCCGTGATGCTCGTGCTGGAGGACGGCCAGATCGCCTACGGCGACTGCGCCGCTGTGCAGTACTCCGGGGCCGGCGGGCGGGACCCGCTGTTTTTGGCGGAGGACTTCATCCCCGTCATCGACAAATACATCAAGCCCCAGCTGGTAGGCAAGGAGGCCGACGACTTCCGGGGCCTCTGCGCCATGATGGAGAGTATCCAGGTGGAGGGCAAGCGCCTCCACACCGCCATCCGCTACGGCGTCTCCCAGGCGATCCTGGACGCGGTGGCCAAGGCCACCGGCCGGCTCATGTGCGAGGTGGTGGCCGACGAGTACGGCTGCACCGTCTCCGACACCCCGGTGCCCATCTTCACCCAGTCCGGCGACGACCGGTACGACAACGCGGACAAGATGATCCTCAAGGGTGCCCAGGTGCTGCCCCACGCCCTCATCAACCACGTGGAAACCAAGCTGGGCCCCAAGGGCGAGAAGCTTAAAGAGTACGTAGCCTGGCTCCGGGACCGCATCCTCCAGAACCGTCCGGACGAGAGCTACATGCCTGTGATGCACATGGACGTGTACGGCACCATCGGCGCGGCCTTCGGCAACAACAACTACGCCGCCATGGCGGACTACATCGAGGAGCTGGGAAAAATCGCCAAGCCCTTCCACCTGCGCATCGAGGGCCCCATGGACTGCGACAGCGACCGGGAGACCCAGCTCACCGCCCTGGCCGGCCTCACCGCCGAGCTGGACAAGCGGGGCTGCGACGTGGAGCTGGTGGCCGACGAGTGGTGCAACACCTTAGAGGACATCAAGCTCTTCGCCGACCACAAGGCGGGCCACATGGTACAGATCAAGACCCCGGACCTGGGCGGCATCAACAACACCATCGAGGCGGTGCTCTACTGCAAGCAGAAGGGCATCGGCGCCTACCAGGGCGGCACCTGCAACGAGACGGACCGCAGCGCCCAGGTCTGCGTCCACTGCGCCATGGCCACCCAGCCGGACCAGATTTTAGCCAAGCCCGGCATGGGCGTAGACGAGGGCTTCATGATCGTCTACAACGAGATGAACCGTATTTTAGCCATGCGCAAGGCGAAAAAGAGCGAAAAATAAACGAAAGCAGCGCAAAAGAGGCGCGGCATGGAATCTCCATGCCGCGCCTCTTTCCTGTTTTTACGCGCCACCCGGCCAAGGGCCTACCCCCCTCCCGCTCCCGTGTCCAAAGGTATCCGCCCGCGCCGGATGATTCCATTTTTCCGACAGAGGAGAACCGCCTTGCGCTCTCCTGTTCCATAGGAAACCACCTGTTTCCCGCACGCCATCTCCGCACCGCCATTCAATGCAAATTCATCGCCGAAGGCGATACCTTAACTCCTATCTCCTATCTCAAAGAAAGGGCCTCCGGCTCCATCCGCCGCCCCAACGCCTGCAAAAACAGGGCCAGCGCCAGCAGGTCCGCGCTGCCTCCGGGGCTCAGGTTCCTTCGGATCAGCTCGCCGTCCAGAGCGACAGCCAGCGCCTCCCGATCCTCTGCCGGAGCCTCTAAAATCGCCGCCGCCTCCCCCCGGACAAAGGCCGCCCCGGCCTCGCCCCCCCGGTGGTACAGGTTGGTGTCCTCCAAATGGGCCATACTCCACAGAAGAGCGGCCAGCGCCCCCTCCGCCTCCAGCACCTCCCAGCACCGGCGCAGGGTGGGAAACCCCGCCATCGCCTCCCCCCGGACGCCGCGCAGCTCATACCGGGCCCGGACGGCGCTGCCGTGGGTGTCCCTGGCCGCCGGCAGGGCTCGGGCCCCAGCGGCGGCGATGGCAAAGAGGCTGCCCCCCCGAAAGAAGGAGGCCCCCGCCGCCCAGAGGAGGAGGGCCAGGGAGTAGACGGCCCCCTTGTGGGTATTCACCCCGCCGGTGACAGCGAACATGGCCGCCTCCGCCGCCCGTCCCGCCCGCCGGAGCTCTTTGGGGGAGGCCCCCTCCAGCCCCAGGGCCGCGAACCGCCGCAGGTGGGGTTCCAGCGCCGCCGCGCTCCGCTGGAACAGGGACAGGTCCATATCCCGGTGGGCCCCGCTGTTCCGCGCGTCCACCAGCCCCGGCTTGGGGGTGAAGGCCGCCTCCTCTTGCAGCGCCTCCGCCGCCAGCACCCCCAGGTGGTCCCCGGCGAAGGCGCACAGCAGTTCCACCGTCCGCGTCTCCAGGGCCGGGAGGCCGTGGGCCCGGCTGCGGGCGCAGAGACTCACCGGTCCGCCGCAGATCAGGCAGGCCCGCTCCCCCTCCCGGGAGAGCTTTCTCCCATCTATGCCCAGCACATCCAGGTCGTAGAGCCGCCCGATCTCCCCCTCCTCCTCAATGGAGAGGCAGACCGCTTTCACTGCCGCCGCCGGCCGCTCATAGACCAGCAGCGCCTCGCAGCCCGTGCGCCGGAAGAGGGTCTGCTCACATACCGGCTCCCCCAACAGCTCCCGCAGGCGGCACAGGCCGGCGCGGAAGGCGAAGCGGATCAGGGGGGTGTCCTTCACCGGGCCGGGAATATTCATGGTGAAGGACACAATGGGCCGGCCAAACTCGCTTAACAGGGCCCTCTGCCTCTCCGCCCGGTCCTCCCGGGCCTGGAGAATCTCCGGCATCGCCGCTGCCGCGCCTGCGGGCAGGATCATTCCGTCAGATCCCACTGCTTCTGCTGCTGAGCGTCCAGCTTCCGCAGGTTTTCCTCCGCGCCCTCGCCCACGCAGCCCACCAGCAGGTAGCGGTGGCTGAAACGGTCGTAAATAAAGTGGTGGAGGAGATGGAAATCGTGGATCTGGCCTGTGCTGGCCACATGGATGCGGGGACCGGTGCAGGGGTGGGCGTGACCGTCAATGGACACATGGCGGGGATCGATGTAGGCGACAGGCAGGTCGGCGCGGATCATGTCGTTGACCTTCTGCTCCAGCTCCTGAATGTCGAAGTCCGGCGCCTTGTCCGGGAAGGTAATCACAAAGCCGTGGCGCACATCGTCGTGGCCGCAGCGGGCCAGATCCTCCGCCGACATGCAGTACTCGCACAGGTCCTCGGCGGTGTGGGCCATCAGGCGGTAGCGGAGGGACTCATAGGCCGCGTCCCGGATATCCTGGGGCTCCGGGCCAAAGAGGGTGGGCCGGGCGATGGTCACCTGCTCGCCCACGCTGATGAGCAGGTGGGCGTTGTAGCCCAGAAGGGGGTAGACCAGATCGAAGTGCTCCACAATCACCCGCTTCCCGCTGTGCAGCGCCCGGTCGATGGCCTCCACCAGAGTGCTCATCTGGGTGAAGCCGTTTTCAAAGCGGATGTCCACATGGAAGGTGTAGGGGGTAAAGTAGCTCCCCTGGTCGTCAAAGTCCAGCAGAGGCAGGGGACGGACGTAGACGCCGTCGTCGTCGTTGGTCAGCTCCAGACCGGGGAACATGCCCCGGATCAGGGCGCTCTTGCCGGACCCCGCCTCGCCGATGATGCCGATGAGCTTGTCAAAGGGGGACAGGTACAGCTGGGCCAGCTGCATGCCCAGCGTGTACATGCGGGTGCGCCCTCTGGGGGCGAAGTAGCTGCTTAAAATATGGCTCTCCTGACGTTCTTTCATGTCATTTCTCCTCCATTTTTGATCTTGCCGGCGCCGTTGGAACGGCCAAAATCGCCGGCTGCCGGCTGCTGAGGGGCGAAATTCCCGTCCCTCAGATAGTCGAAGGTCGTCCGGGGGACCAGAGCCCGTACCGCCGCCCAATCGCCCTCCGCCAGGGCGGCACGAACAGCGCTGGCGCTGACGGGAACGCCGCAGCGCTCCAGGCGGGGGAGCAGGCGGACCTCCACGCCGCGGCCCGGGAGGGCGGAGAGAAGCGCGGCGTTGTACCGGTCGGTCAGGGGGGACAGGGGCTCTGTGCCCACATAGCGGCGGGTGATGGCAAAGTGCGGAACGAAATAGCGGAGGAAAATCTCAATGTCCAGCTGGCACTGAGCCTCCTCCGCCTGCTCCCGGTTCTTGAGGAAGTAGGTGGGAAAGGTGGCCCGGGAGATGAGATAGGGCCCCGTGGGCAGAACGGTCACGTTGGAGATGTCCGCCGTGCCCCGGCGCACCAGCTCAAACCGGTCCGCGGCGGAAAAATGCCCGCGGTCCTCGGAGAGGACGAAGACGTATACCTGCCGGCACTCCGCCGCCGCCGCCGAGATCAGGTGCCGGTGGCCGGCGGTAAAGGGGTCGCAGTTCATCACCGCCGCCCCCACCGCTCCCCCCTCCGGCGCGGCGGGTTCCGCCGGCAGGCCCTCCAGAAAGCGGCGGATGCCGTTGCGCCGGTCCTCCATCAGCAGCACCCGGTCCGTCCGTGCTACGCTGTAGAACAGCAGCGGGGTAAACAGGGCCTCGTTTTCCGGCTTGGTATAGAGGAACAGCCGGCGGATACCGGATTGAAAGGCCCCCTGCCGCAGGGGCGTCAGCACCGAGGGGAGCAGCCCCTCCCCCTGCCGATCCGGCGACACGGCGATGCACTTGAGCACCTCCCCCTGCCGGGAGGCGGCGGCGACCAGCGCACCGCCCTCCCAGAGCAGCGCCGTCTCCTCCACCGCTTCGTCCGCCTCCAGCCCCACCCGGGCCAGGAGCCCGCGCCAAAGTTTCCCCTTCTCCCCGTCGGGAACAGAGAGCACCTCCAGATCCATGACAATTACCGCCCCTTTCATGTTGAGACAGCCTCCGGCTGCTGTGCTTTTATTATACAGCATTTCAAAAAATTTACAAAGTAAAATCCGCTTTTTGTTGAAAATCATTTCACTATCAGAAAACGTCTTATCAAGGGGGCAGTTCCTCCAAAACAGGATGCTCTCCACAGCCGCTTCATCTGTGCTCTCAGGACCATTGTCTGGAACGCGTCCATGTCAAAGGCGTCGAACCCATACCGCCCACAGCCAGTCACAAGAATGATGACCGGCTGTGCGGCCAAATTGCTCTCCCCGATCCGGCGGTCCAGCGCCATGTCACCCGGGCCGTTGGCGTTCATCGCAGCATCCAGAAAGAGCAGGTCAATCTCCCGGTGGTCTGCCAGACCGTCACCGGCGGAGGCGCACTCCACCGTCCCGCAGGGGCAGCCCCGCGCCCGTGCCGGGGATGTGAGATGGGAGCGGGTCGGGACTTCATCCTCACAAATCGCTGCTCTTATAGTCGAGGGCCCATAAAAAGCGGCAAAGATCGGCGGATAAAATGGGGCGAACATCGTTGTACCCGCAAGGGGTGCGCCCCATCCGTAAGAGCCTGTTTAAAATCTGACGGAATGCCGAATTGGCGCAGATTTTTTGCTGGACAAGGCGCTTTGACGCAGGAATCCTGACGGATTTCAAGTCAAAGCAACGCAGCTCCAGCGGAAAAAGGTGCTTCAGGATGGCGTTTCGACAGATTTTAAACAGGCTCTAAGGCAACGGAGCCGTCAACGCCTGAGCAGTCGTCCTTTGCGACCGTCAAGGCGCCTGCGCCCTCCGACCTGCCGTCCCCCATTTTCTCCCGCCTCCTCTCGCCCCTTCTCAAGTTCATCGGCTATATAGTCTACACACAAACAGAGGGACGCAAGCAGCACGCCTGCGCCCCCCAACTATTGTTCAAATAATCCCCGGGTTCACAACCTCCATTACACGTTCCTTGACAATGCTCCCCCTCATGGGATGGAATTACACAAGATACACGGAAAAAGGAGGCAAAGAAACCGCTTTCCCTCCACCTCCTCACACTGAAGCCCCATCTCCGGGAGTATCTATCCTGCGCATCTTTACAAAGACAAAATGCCGGCGCGCACATTCTGCGTCCACAGGATATATGAGACCTGGACGGGTGTACACTGTACACCCCCTTAAAATCTTCGGCCGGAACACGTCCCCGCCCGTTTTCTCTCTTTACTCAGGGCCTGTCTGAAAAAAGTCGAAATATTCAAATCAAAGTCATTAAGTTAAAGGGCTTTCCCAAATTATGGACTATTGTAAAGTTGGCGTATTAAACCAAACATGAGAAGACGCAAACTTTCGTGCAGACCAATTTGGGGCGCTCGTGCTTAACCAAATGACACAGGTCCAAACAGCGGCCCTTTTCCCACCGGACGGCATTAAAAAATCTTGCCGCACACAAAGCATTCCTGCAATCTTTTGCCTTGGCCGGTGCGCAGATCTCCCGCTGTTGGCCTCTCCGCCATTTTTCAAGCAGGCCCTAATGACATTGCTCGTTTCGCCAATGCCATTTCGTTGCACACAAGCTCCCTAAACTGATTCTGTATGGAAGTTCTCATTTTCTTATGTTTCAGCTCAGGTCTTGTTAAAAAATGTCAAAGCACCCTCTTTTCCGCCGCTCTGCGCCGATTTTCCCTGCCATACACAGAGTATGACGGCGTCAAATCGCCTTGACTGATGAAAAAACCTCTCGCCGTTGGGCATCCCGCCATTTATCCAGCAAGGCCCAATACCCGAACTTCACGGCAGTCCATCATTTGCCTTCCCTTAACGGAATGGCATTGCGCTTCGCCTGTTACATTTCCCCAAGACCTTTGCGGGAAGCCCGCCGACATTGCCGGCGCCAGCCTGTCGAAAAACCTAACGGTTTTTCGACAGGCTGAGGCAAATTGCGGCCATCGGCCGCAATTTGCCTCCTGTGCCTGAGCCGCGCAGCGGCGAGGAAATGCCCATGGGGTACGGCGGGCAATTGCACGCGAAAGGAACCCCCTCTTGGGTACCCCCGGCAACCATGTTGCCGGGGGTACCCGATTTTGGCCCTGGGGCCAAAATCTGTCGCTGCGGCGGGTTGATTTAACGCGAAAGGAACCCCTCTTGGGTCCCTTTCACACTATCCCCCTTACCGCCATCCTGCTCTGCCGTCTTTTTTGACAGTCTGCCGCCGGCATTGCCGGCGCTTCTTTCTGCCCAACAGGGGCGGAGGGCCCGCCGGCCCTCCGCCCCCATCAGTCTTTACCTTCTGCCGAAACCGCCGCCGCGGCCGCCTCCCCCGCGGGAGAAACCGCCGCCGCCGCTGCGTCCGGAGCTGCCGAAGCCGCCGCCCCGGGAGAAGCCGCCCCCGCCTGTGCGGCCGGAGCTGCCAAACCCGCCGCCCCGGGATCCAAAACTGCCGCCCCCCACGCGCCCGGAGCTGCCGAAGCTCCCGCCGCCGGGCCGGACTGTGCCGCCGAAACCGCCGGGCCTGGGGCTGCCGCTAAAACCGCCGGGACGGGGACCGCCGAAGCCTCCCCCGCCTGCGGGCGGACAGAGCCCCGGGCCGGGCCGAGGAGGCGGCGGAGGTGCGCTGCGGCGGCGATACCAGCCGCTGCGGGGCCCGTGCCACCAGAGGATGGGCCGGTACACCGGGGGATAGGGCACGCCGATATAGCGCCGCCGCCAGGTGCTGAAGCGGAAGCTGTCCAGAATGGAGAAGAGGATTACAAACAGGAGAAGCAGCGCCACCGCGCAGAAAATGGCCACCCCCCAGCCGCCGCTGTGTTGGACGGCCACGTCGGCAAAGAGGAGGTTGATGCTGCCAAAGAGGCTCTCCGCCGCCGTGTTGTAGTCCCCCCGCTGGACGCCCTCGTAGACGCAGGCGGAGAGGTAGGTGTTCTCCCGGCCACCCACCGCGTCGTAGAAGCTGCCGCTGGTGAGAAAATAGGCGTCCTTCCCGCCGGCGTCCAGCAGCAGGAGCGCGTCATTGTCCCCCAGCTGAAGCGCCTCCGCCCAGTTCCAGGCGGCGTCCTCCAGGGGGGAGGGGGCATTTTCCACCGTGACCACGGCCAGAATGCTCCCGGCCCAGCTGTCCCAGTTGGCGTTATAGACGCTCAAGGTCTTCTCCGTCGCGCTGGAGAGGACGTTGGCCTCGTCCGCGATGTAGTTCCGATAGGCCGCCGTGCTGAGGGTGGTGTCCAGTGCGGGGCCGCCCTCGGGGATGCGCGGGGCGGGGGCTTTGCTGCGGCCGTAGAGGGAGGAGAGGACGATGGCGGCCACCATGATGAGGACGGCGACAGAGCGTTTTTGGAAGAATTTCAACGGCGGGGCCTCCTTTTCAATCGTCGCGCCCGGCGGGCGCAGTATCTCTCAGGGGAGAACAAGCAGGGGTTCTCCCCCCTTTTGACCGCAGAAAAAACAGGGGATTTTTGCGAAAAAACGGGGAAAAACCGCGAAAAAACAGGGCCGTGTTGCACGTCTCGTTGCACGCCGCGCCCCGCAAAGCGGGGGACAGCCGTCCGCGGCGGAGAGGGAGAATTTTTATCCCCGCAGCTCCAGGAGCTTCGCCTTCAGCTCACCCTCGATCTTGCCCAGCTGGACCTCGGCCTCCCGGCGCTTCTGGGCGCCGTCCCGCTGGATCTGGATCACCTCGTCCAGGGTGGAGATCAGCTGCTCGTTGGTGTGCTGGAGGGTCTCGATGTCGATGATGCTCCGCTCCGCCTCCCTGGCGGTGGCGATGGTGCCCATCTTCAGCATCTCCGCGTTCTTCTTCAGGAGGTCGTTGGTGGCCTGGGTCACCGCGCTCTGGGCCTCGGTGGCCTTGCGGCTGTTCTCCAACCCCAGGGCCAGGACCATCTGGCTCTTCCACAGGGGGATGGTGTTCACTAGGGAGCTCTGGATCTTCTCCACCATCAGGGTGTCGTTATTCTGGAGCATCCGGGTCTGGGGGCCCATCTGGATGGACACCATCCGCGTCAGCTCCAGGTCGTGGAGCTTCTTCTCAAACCGCTCGCACATCTGGGCCAGGTCGTTGTACGCCTGGGCGTCCTCCGCCTTGCCGGAGGTCTCCGCCTTTTTGCGCAGCTCCTCCAGCTCCGTGGCGCGGACCTCCGCCAGGCGCTTCTTGCCCGCCAGAATGTACATGGTGAGCTCCTTGTAGTACTTCAAATTCAGCTCGTACATCTGGTCGAACATGGCGATGTCCTTCATCAGGGTGATCTGATGCTGCTCCAGCTCCCGGGCGATCTTGTCCACGCTGGACTCCACCTTGCCGTACTGGGCCTTCATCACCTCCAACTTGTTGCCCGCCTTCTTGAACATGCCGAAGAGTCCCTTCTTCTCCTCCTCGCCGAAGCCCTTGATCTCCACCACAAGATTTGTCAGGGTCTCCCCCACCTCGCCCAGGTCCTTGTTGCGCACGGAGGAGAGGGCGTTCTCGGAGAAGGAGGCCACGCTCTTCTGGGCGGCGGATCCGTACTCCAGCACCAGCTGGCTGTCCCGCAGGTCGATCTTCCTGGAGAAGTCGTCCACCATCTTCTTCTCCGCCTCGGTGAGCATGGAGTCGTCCAGCTGCACCGGCTCCGCCTCCTTCTTCGCCGCCTCCGGGGCGGCGGGGGGCTCGCTGCCCAGGACCAGCTGGGGCACCTCCTCAGCGGCGGCGCCGGGGGTCAGGGTCAGCTCAGGCATACTGTTGTCGGTCATGGTTTGTTTCCTCCCTCATTTGTCAAGTGGTCTTCTACAATTTGTATAATCAGCCGTTTTCATTGCTGTTTGTATTCTTTCTCGCCCGGATGAGCCGCCGAATCTGCATGACGGCGGCGCCCAGGAGCAACAGGGTCAGCACCGCGTCGAACCAGGATACTCGCCCGGCATCCTCCCGGGCCTGGAGGGGCCAGAGAACACCGAGAACCACAAAGAAGGCGGCGGTGATGGCGTACATTGCCGCGTCCCACCCCGCGCTTCGCCGGACGGGATGCCCGTCCCGCTGCCGCCGGGCCCAGAGGGCCTTCCCGGCTCCTATGGCGGCCTGCGTCAGGAACAGCAGGGACAGGAGGAGGTAGGTCCACCACCCGGCTCCCAGCCAGGGGACGGCAAGTGTGCCGGCGCCGGGGAAGAGGCGGCGGAGGAAGAGCGCCGCCAGCAGGAGCTGGAGCGCCGCGTTGACCCCCTCGCCGAGGATCGAGGTCTCCTGGGTTGACTCGTTCAAGTTGTTTTCCCTCCATCGTGCGGCTCCGTGTACTTCTCTTCACCGCCCCTGGCGCGGGAGAGGTCCCGCAGGGCCCGGTAAACATGCACCCCGGCGGTGGCGAGGCAGGCCAGGCCCAGCACCACATTGAACCAGGGGGTGCCGATGGCGCCCCGGCGGGCCCGGAGGAACCAGGCGCAGGCTACGCCGGCCCAGATCAGGGCGCAGAGGAAATTCGACACGGTGCGCCACTTCCCCTTCCCGGCCATGTTTCCCTTATCTGTCATGTTCATTTCCTCCTGTAGGGGGCTCGCCATCCTCCGCTTCGGCCTGTCTGCCCGCTCTGGCCGCTCGGGCCAGCCAGACTACCGTCACGGCCAGAATGCCCAGGCCGATCACCACGAAAAACAGATTGGACTTCCTCAGGCCCATATAGAATTGGGTGGCAGCGGCGGCCCCGGTGAGCGCCGCGTTAATCAGGCAGTTCCTACGTTCCTTTGTCTGTTCCATGCTGTTCTCCTTTCCTTCGCCCCGCCCTCGCCGCACGGACGGCCCAGATGACAGAGCCGCTTAGCAGGGTCAGGCCGAAGAGGACGTCGGCGAGGCGGGCCCAGAGGGCGGTGCGGCCCAGGACGGTGGTGTCGCCAAAGAGGCCCGCGTAGAGCCAGACGGCGGCGAACAGGACGCACAGGACCGAGATGAGAGCCCGGGGGAGGGGGGATTTTTGACGGTTCATCGCTCCTCCTCCCCATCTCTGTGCCGCTCCCGCCAGGCGCCCCGGGCGTTCCCGGCGCAGACCGCGGCGCAGAGGAGGAACCACCAGGCCAGGAAACGCCAGTCCCCCTCCGGCGGCTGGCGGAAGGCGTAGGCCGAGGATAGAAAGCACCCGGCGGCAAGGAGGGCGTGGAGCAGCGCCGCGGTGCGGAAGGAGATTTTCTCCCACCAGCGCTTTTTCACAGCTCCAGCTTGATATCGGTGCCGTCGTCGTTTTTGGTGGTCTCGGCCTTCATCTGCTCGCCGGCCAGGCCCTCCCGCGCCATCATGGTCTCCAGGACGGTCATGTCCGCGGAGAGGTCCAGGGCCTCGGCCCCGTAGAGGCTGTCCAGCTGCTTGGCGAAGGCGGCGACGATGGTGTCCATCATCTCCTCCACCCGGCGCATGGTGCCGCCGATGTTCTCACCGGCCACCCCGGCGCTGCCCATCCGGTCGTAGGCGTTGAGAAGCTTTAAGGTGGTGGGCAGGTAGTAGTCCATGAAGCGGCGGATCTGGGGGAGCTTTTTCGGGTCCTCCTTCACCGCGGCGAAGATCTGGGCAGACACCGCCTCCAGACGGTCAATCCGGGCGGAGATCTTCGGGTCCTGGATGGCGTCGTTGAGGCGGCGCATTTCGCTGAGGGCCTTGTCGCCGTCGGCGATCATTTTGTCCAGATCCGGGTTGGCGGAGGGCTTCTTCGCCTCCGCTTTGGGCTGGGCCGCCGGCTGGGGGGCGGTCCCCGGGGCGCAGAGGGCCCGCAGGAGGAGGAAGGCCGCCAGGGAGAGCACCGCTGCGGTGAGGAAGTGGACGGGGGCGTAGAGGTCGAAAAGGGCGGCATAGCCCACCCAGATGGCCGCTACCGCATAGAACGGGACGACAGATCCCTTTTTTGCCTGTGCCATGAACAGCCCTCCAATCGGTCAAATGCGGACAGTCTTTCTGCGGTTATCATACGCCAATTCCCCGAAACGGTCAAGGGGAAGGGCGAGGGTTTACAAAATCTTCATAAGAAAACAAGTCCGGGGCAGCCGGCGCAATCCCCCGCACACATTTACGCACACATTTAATTTAATCAGCGGTTCCTTAAATTTCATCCCCCAGTGGGGCTTACAACGGCGCGGTTTTGCTGCTATACTGGCATCGCTGCCGCTCGAGCGCGCCAGTATACCGGTTATTCTGGCGCGGCAGCCTGTCCGTATACACATAAGAGCCTGTTTAACATCTCTCAAGACGCCAACCGGCGGGTCTTTTCCCGCCATGCTTCGTTGTGATTTCTTGAAATAAACACAATTATTCCTGCGAAATCCCGCCTCGCCTGATGGGAAAATCCCTCGCCGGCTGGCATCCTTCGAGATTTTAAACAGGCTCTAAGAACACGTACCGCCGGCTGACAAGGGACAGCCGCCGGCACCCTCCCTCTAATGTAAGAAAGGATGTCTCATATGTACAGACGCGTTTTGGCCCTGCTGCTGTCCGCAGCCCTGGCCTTTGCCCTTGCCGCCTGCGGTCAAGCGGGAGGCACGTCTCCCGATTCAACCCCCGGCGGCGGCTCCTCCGGCACGCCCCAGGTCCGCGACAGCGTGGTGATCGCCATCGGCACGGAGCCGGAGACGCTGGACCCCACCAAAGGCTGGGGCCACGGCAACGCCCCCATTGTCCAGAGCACGCTTGTCCGGTACACCGCCGATCTGGCCTTTGAAAACGACCTGGCCACCGGCTATGTCCTCTCCGACGACGGTTTGACCTGGACGTTCACCCTGCGGGACGACGCGTACTTCACCGACGGGGAGCGCCTCACCGCCGCCGACGCGGCCTTTACGCTGGAGACCGCCAAGGCCGCCCAGGGCAGCGTGGATCTCACCTATATGGAGAGCGCCGCGGCCCGGGACGACACCACCCTTGTCGTCACGCTGTCCCGGCCCACCTCCGTCTTCCTCAACACCGTGGCCTCCGTGGGCATCGTGCCCGAGCACGCCTACGGTGAGGACTACGGCAGGAACCCCATGGGCTCCGGGCCCTATAAGTTTGTGGAGTGGCGGCCCCAGGAGCAGATTGTCTTTACCGCCAACGAAAACTACTACGGCGGCGCGCCCGCGATTCGGGACGTCACCGTGGTCTTCATGTCCGAGGACGCCGCCCTGGCCGCCGTCCAGGCGGGACAGGTGGATGTGGCCTACACCTCCGCCACCCTGGGCGCCACCCAGGTGGACGGCTACCACGTGGAGGCCATCGCCTCCGCCGACAACCGGGGGTTCACCCTGCCTATGACCCCCGACGAGGGGCTGCTCTCCGTCTCCGGCTACCCCGTGGGCAACAATGTCACCTGCCACAGGGAGATCCGTCAGGCCATCGCCTACGGCATCGACCGCCAGCTGGTGGCGGACGCCGTCCTGGGCGGCTTCGGCCGGCCCGCCTACTCGGAGAACGACGGCATGCCCTGGAACAACCCGGAGGTGGTGATTGAGACCGATGTGGCCTACGCCAAAAAGCTCCTGTCCGACGCCGGATGGGTGGACACCGACGGCGACGGCGTTGTGGAAAAGGACGGCCTGGCGGCGGAGTTCACCTGCATCTATCCCGCCGGCGACTCCGTGCGGCAGGCTGTGGCCATGGCCTGCGCCGAGCAGCTGCTGGGGATCGGCATCAGGGTGAATGTGGAGGGCGTCAGCGGCTGGGACGAGATCACCCGGCGGATGTTCTCCGACTCGGTGATGATGGGCTGGGGCTCCGCCATCCCCAACGAGACCTACTACCTCTACCGCAGCGCCGGCGCTCTGTACGACGACTTCTACAACCCGGAGAACTACCGCAGCGACGTCACCGACGGCTATCTGGACGCCGCCATGGCGGCCCTCACCGTGGAGGAGGCCAACCGGAACTGGCAGCTGGCCCAGTGGGACGGTGAGACCGGCACGGCCATGCGGGGGGAGTGCCCCTGGGTCTGGGTGGTGAATCTGGACCACGTCACCTACGTCCGCGACGGCCTGCACATCGGCGATCAGCCCATCCACGGCCACGGCCACGGGCTGCCCCTGATCCAGAATTTGCAGGAGTGGGCCTGGACCGCGTAAGGGCCGGGAAGCCGCTCCGGCAGGCGGAGGGACGATACACAGAAGAAGGGAGCAATCGGATGAAAGGGAGCTTTGGCCGTCTTGCCGCGGCCTTTCTGGGCCGCGGCCTGCGGGTGCTTACGCTGCTGCTGGCGGTCAGCGTCATCTCCTTCGCCCTGGTCAGCGCCTCGCCCATCGACCCGGTACAGCAGTACATTCTGGGCCTGGGAACCGCCGTGTCCCCGGAGCAGCGAGCGGAGATTGAGGACTACTGGGGCGTCAACAAGCCGCCGGCGGAGCGGTACGCCGGCTGGCTGCGGGAGCTGCTCCGCGGCAACATGGGGGAGTCCTCCCTCTTCCGCCGGCCGGTGGCCGACATCATCGCCGAGAGATTCGTCAACTCCCTGGCCCTGATGGCCTGCGCCTGGGTGCTGGCGGGGCTCCTGGGCTTCGCCCTGGGCTGCGTCATGGGGATGTATGAGGGGCGGTGGCCCGACCGGATGATAAAGCGGATCTGCTACCTCCTCTCCTCCGTGCCCACCTTCTGGCTGGGGCTGGTGTTTTTGCTGCTCTTCGCGGTGTGGCTGAAGTGGTTCCCTATCGGCTTCTCCAGCCCCATCGGCACCCTCAGCGGCCAGGTGACCCTCTGGCAGCGGCTGCACCACCTGGCGCTGCCGGCCTTCACCCTGAGCCTCACCTCCTTCGCCAACATCGCCCTCCACACCCGGCAGAAGCTCATCGACGTGCTGCACAGCGAGTACGTGCTCTTCGCCCGGGCCAGGGGCGAGGGGGGCTGGACAGTCCTTCGCCGCCACGGGCTGCGCAATATCCTGCTCCCGGCGCTGACCTTGCAGTTCGCCTCCTTCGCCGAGCTCTTCGGCGGCTCGGTTCTGGCGGAGAATGTGTTCAGCTACCCCGGCCTGGGCTCCGCCGTCTCCGCCGCCGGGCTCAGCGGGGACGTGCCGCTGCTGCTGGGGGTGACGCTGTTCTCCGCGCTGTTCGTCTGCGTGGGGAACATGATCGCCAACCTCCTCTACGGGGTGGTGGACCCCCAGATCAGGGAGGTGCGCCTATGAGGAGACTGAACCGGCGCAGCAGGACCATGTTCCTTGCCGCCCTGCTGTTCCTCGTTTTGGCGGTCTTCTACGCCCTCGCCCTCCTGATTCCGGAGAGCGCCGTGGCCTCCAGCGTCCTCAGCGCCAACCTGCCCCCCTCCTTCGCCCACCCCTTCGGCACCGACGCTCTGGGCCGGGACCTTTTCATGCGGGTTTTGAAGGGGATGGGCGTCAGTATGACGGTGGGGCTGGCCGCCTCCTCCATCAGCGCTGTGATCGCCGTGCTGGTGGGGATCGCCGCCGCCGGCGCGAAGTGGCTGGACAGCGTCACCGGCTGGATCATCGACCTTGTCATGGGCGTGCCCCACACCATTCTGGTGATCCTGATCTCCTTCGCCCTGGGACGGGGGCTGAAGGGGCTGCTGGTGGGCATCGCCGCCACCCACTGGTGCTCCCTGGCCCGGCTGATCCGGGGGGAGGTTTTGCAGCTGCGCAGTCAGCAGTATGTGGCCGCCTCCCGGCGTCTGGGCAAGTCCGGCGGCTGGATCCTGGTCCACCACCTGCTGCCCCACCTGCTGCCCCAGTTCTTCGTGGGGCTGATTCTCATGTTCCCCCACGCCATCCTCCACGAGGCGTCCATCTCCTTTCTGGGCTACGGCCTGCCCCCGGAGCAGCCCGCCATCGGCATCATCCTGGCGGAGAGCATGCGCTACCTCTCGGCGGGGCGGTGGTGGCCGGCGGTGTTCCCCGGCCTGACGCTGGTGGCCGTGGTGCTGCTGGTGGACAAGCTGGGGGACAGTCTGCGGCGGATACTGGACCCCTACAGCGCACAGGAGTGACCATATGGAACAGAAAAAAGAGACCCTCTTGGAAATACACGACCTGTCCGTCTCCTTCCGGATGTACAACGGCCTTCTGGAGCAGACGGATTTAGAGGTCATCTCCGACCTGCACCTGACCGTGCGGCCCGGGGAGATTGTGGCGGTGGCGGGCTCCTCCGGCTCCGGCAAGAGTCTGCTGGCCTCCGCCATTCTGGGCATCCTCCCCCCCAACGCCTCCGTCCGGGGGCACCTCCACTACAGGGGCGAGGAGCTGACGCCCCGGCGGCAGGCCCAGCTGCGCTGCGGGGAGATCGCCCTGGTCCCCCAGAGCGTGGCCTTTCTCGATCCGCTGATGCGTGTGGGCCGCCAGGCGGACGGCCACCGGAGGCCCCGCCCCACAGAAAAGCGCCGGGAGATCTTCCGGCGTCTGGGCCTGCCGGAGGAGACGGAGGGGCTCTACCCCTTCCAGCTCTCCGGGGGCATGGCCCGGCGGGTGCTGGTCTCCACTGCCCTGATCTCCGACGCCCGTCTGGTGATCGCCGACGAGCCCACCCCGGGCATGAGCCTGGATCAGGCTCTGGAGGCCCTGGGGATGTTCCGGGAGATGGCGGACGAGGGGCGGAGCGTCATCCTGATTACCCACGACATCGATCTGGCCTTTGCCTTTGCCGACCGGGTGGCCGTGTTTTACGCCGGCACCACCGTGGAGACCGCCCCCGCCGCGGACTTCCGCGCCGGTCCCCAGGCCCTGCGCCACCCCTACAGCAAGGCCCTGTGGCAGGCGCTGCCCCAGAACGGCTTTCAGCCTATCGGGGGCTTTCAGCCCTACGCGGGGAATCTCCCGGAGGGCTGCCTCTTCGCCCCCCGGTGCCCCTGCCGGACGGAGGAGTGCCGCCGGACCCCGCCCGTGCGGGAGATCCGCGGCGGAGAGGTGAGGTGTTTTCATGCGACTTGAGGCGAGGCACGTTTTTTTCCGCTACGGCAGAGGGCAGCGCTGGGTGCTGGAGGACGTCAGCCTTGCGGTGGAGAGCGGGGATCGTCTGGCGCTCTTCGCCCCCAGCGGCTTCGGGAAGACGACGCTGGCCATGCTGCTCTCCGGCTACCTGTCCCCGGTACGGGGGGAGATCCTGCTGGACGGCGCGCCCCTGCCCCGGCGGGGGGTGTGCCCGGTACAGCTGATCTATCAGCATCCGGAGAGGGCCATCAACCCCCGGTGGCGGCTGAAGCGGGTGCTGGAGGAGAGCGGTGAGCTGCGGCCGGAGATGCTGGCGGCCTTTGGCATTGAGCCGGCCTGGCTGGACCGGTTCCCCCGGGAGCTGTCCGGCGGCGAATTGCAGCGCTTCTGCGTGGCCAGGGCGCTGATGAGCGGCGGGTCGTTTCTGATCTGCGATGAGATCAGCACCATGCTGGATGTAATCACACAGGCCCAGATCTGGGATGTGGTGCTCCGGGAGACGGAGCGGCGAGACATGGGCCTGATCGCCGTGACCCACAACCGGCACCTTGCGCAGCGGATTGCCACCCGGATCTGCGATCTGTCCCAGCTGGCGGATCTCCGCGCCCAGGAGGACCGCTGACCCAGAGCCCGTATTTGCAACTGAAAACGGCAGATGGACGGGGGGATTTCTTCGGCGATCAGGGCAAATTTTCGCAGGAATCCTGACGGGTTTCAAGAAAATTTCGGGAAGCGCGGAGCGGCGGATCATGACCCGGCCAGCTGATGTTTGAGATTGTGAATACAGGTTCTAAATCAGAGAGAAACGGAGAGGACGACATGCTGACTATCGAGACCAGACGCATGCGGATGGTTGAGGCCGCAGAGACAGACGTCGAGGCTATCATCGCCATGGAGCGCCACCCGGACAACCGGGACTTCATTTGGATGGGCACCGCCCAGGAGCACCGGGAGGAGATCCGCGACCCGGACCACCTGCTCCTGCTCTTCCGTGCCCGGGAGGGCGGGGAGGTTCTGGGCTACTCCCTCAACCACCTGAACCGGAAGTCCCACGTCTTTGAGATCCGCCGGATTGTGATTACCGACAAGGGTAAGGGCTACGGGCGGGAGGCCATGAAGGCCCTGATCTGCTACGCCTTCGACAAGGCGGACACCAACCGGCTCTGGCTGGACGTGTACCCCGACAACCCCCGGGGAATCCACCTGTACGAGTCCCTGGGGATGCACCGGGACGGCGTGCTGCGGCAGAACTATCTGTCGGATCGGGGGTATCTGGATCAGATCGTGTACTCTCTGCTCCGCAGTGAATATGAGGCGGCGGCGGATCGGTATCAGGAGGACTGATCCGACGGCTGCCCCGGCATGGCAAAGCCCGCTTCGTCAGGGGGCGGGCTTTGCCATGCTGCCGCCCTCCTGCGGCTATGTTGCCGGGGCGACTGAAAATTGGGAAAGTCCGGCGGGTAGAATGCGGTGCGGTTTTGCTGCGGTCGCAGGGGGAGGTCGCCGTATTTGTAATGGAGTGGGGCGTCGAGCGGGTGGGTAGGGCGTTCTGACAACCGTCAGAGAGCCTGCGTCCTTTGCTCTGTTGGGCCTCCAGTCTCTTTTGGATTTCCTTTGCTTCTGCTATGCGGCTTGACTGCAAAAAATTTTCGCAAAGTGAAATTGGATCGGCCGACGTTTTGTGCTTCTATCAGAGGAGAGGGGGGTGTATGCAGGAAAGTTTGTGTGTGATACTGCCAGACTGATGTTGGGGCAAAAAGGAAGAGCCCCCGACTCTTGGATTTCAAGGGTCGGGGGCTGATTGCCTCTTATTCCCACTCGTTGCTGGGCATCCTATTCTAACGGATTTTGCTTTAGAAATATGATACCCTGTTCTTTTGATTATTTGATATATCCATATTATCCAGCCTATACGATGGGCTGTTATCAAATTGTTATCAGCGGTGATAACGGGAGGCAGAGTATATTACTTTTTCTCTGCTGGTTTACGACTTTAATAATAGCACAAAAGGCGGGGAAATGCAACTGCATTCTCCGCCTTTTCCAGAGCGTTCATCACCCCAATAAACTGGAATCTGGACTATTTATATTTTTTCTCCTCTTTTCAACTACCGCAAAAATGCATAGTCCAATAAATATGATGAATATTGCTGAATAAAATATAGTTCCTCCTAATATCCAAAGTATATTCCATATAAAGGAAGCGGCTGTTTTGTCGATTACTAAAGAATAACCCCAATTAAATTTACAAAATTCATAATGCACTATCGCTACTATAGTAGAAAGACCAAACCAAAGAAAAGCAAATTTCATTTGAACCTTTTCTTTTACATATTCCCTAAGCAATCCAATACAAAAGCATATCATAAGAGAAGCAGTAAAAAAGGGAAATATTCTCATGCTAAACGTCAGAAGTTCATCTGACATATTTTGAGTAAGAAAATTAATCATTTACACTCCATCTCTTTTCATTCAACTTTGGTTTGTCCATATTATACTGAGTTTTGTCCCACTTTTGCGCAATAACATTCACCAGGTTTTACCAGGAACACGGAATCGAACTGGACTTTTATTATAACAGCAAAAGCACCTGCTGACAAGTATAAATTAGGAGGGCACCCCTTGAAATGCCCTCCTGATGTCCATTACCTTGTCCCCCGGCTGAACTTCCGCTTTGCTTTCTTTTGCTCTTTCTCTGCCGCCTCCCGGCGCTTTGCTTCCTCCACGGCCCTCTCTACCTCCTCCAGGCCAAAAGCCCGCTTCACCCGCTCAAAGTCGGCGGCTGTCCCCCACAGGGCCTTGTTCTCCAACTTCGCTTCCTGCAAGCGGTCGGACAACCGCTCGTTCCCCTCCCTGGCCCGTCCATAATCCCCCTGCAAACGTTCATACTTCCCCTTTAACTCGACATAGGCCCGGTACAAAGAGCGCAGCACTTTGACGATCTTGGCAAGCAGAGGCTTGGCTTTCTTCTCCCGGTAGGACTTGGCGCTCTCCAGCGGCCCAGGCTCCG
>CANDEH010000006.1 GCA_947383645.1 uncultured Clostridia bacterium
ACCCCTCTTGGGTTCCTTTCACACTATCCTCCTTACCGCCGTTGAAACTCTATTGACTTTTTGGACAGCTTTAGCGGCGGGGCCCTATGGTCCCGCCGCTAAAGTTTTTTGGGCCCCGGCCGATATATAGGGCGTAGAAAAAACTGGTATGCCGCCCCTTTTGGCGGCGGATTCTCACCATAGCCGGACACGTTCAGCGGGAAAGGAGACACCATGGAGATCTATGCGGCATCCAAGCGGGAGCAGTCCGCGCCGGCGAAGCCCAAGGCGGGCGCGGGGAAGCGGAGCGCCGCCGCCACCGCCGCCGACGCCATCCAGAAGGCCCAGATCGAGCAGGCCCAGATGGAGAAGTTCCAGCGGACCAGGGAGGCCCTGGACATCATCGAGGAGCAGGCCCGGGAGGCGGAGGAGAAGTTCCGCCAGGCCGCCTCCCGCCGTCAGACGGAGACGGAGAAGGGGGAGGAGGCCGAGGGCGGCAGCGGCGAGTTCGAGGCCATGGCCGAGGCGCTGAAGGTGATGCAGCGGTGCCAGGAGATCGCCCGCCGGCTCATGCGGGGGGACCGGGTGCCCCCGGAGGATGAGCAGTACCTGATGACCAACGACCCCAAGGGCTACAAGCTGGCCCTGGCCGCCCGGAAGCCCAACCCCAACCCGAAGGAGTGGGACAGCGTCCTCCCGGAGGTGGAGGGGGCGGAGACCACGGAGAGCACCGCCCCCCAGGGGACGGAGCTCCGCTCCCTCTTCGCCGGCGACCGTGGGGACGGGTCCGGCGACAGCGCCGACAGCGGCGAGGGCGGCGAAGACGCCGCCGGAGGGTAGCGATGGGAGACTGTTTCAGACCACAGGGGAGGAGCCCCATACCTCTGGCCACTCCGGCGCAGCCCGATCCGGCCGCCGGGGGGAGCGTGCCGCCGGCGCGGGAGGGGGAGCAGCAGCGCCGGGTGTCCAGCGCCGCGGGGGAGATCGTCTACACGCTCCGGCGCAGGAAGGTAAAGAATCTGAATCTCCGGGTGCGGCCGGACGGCAGCGTGGCCGTGTCCATTCCGGTGCGGTGCCCGCTGAAGCGGGCGGACGAGTTCGTGGCGGCCAAGGGGACCTTTATCCGCCGCGCCCAGGAGCAGTTCCGGAGGACGGCGCCCCCGGAGCGGGGCGTCTGCATTCCGGGCGAAACGGTGAGCGTGCTGGGGGAGCGCCTGCGTCTCCGGACGGCGCCGGGGAACCCCGGCGCGCTGCGGCAGGGGGACACCCTTCTTCTGACCCTGCCCGATCCCCGGGACAGCACCGCCGCGGCGGAGCTGATGAACCGCTGGCTCGACAGCCTGGCCAGGGAGAGGCTGCCACAGATTTTGGCCGGGCAATATACACGCCTGCGGCAGGGCTTCGACGTCGCTATGCCGCGGCTGCGCATCCGGGAGATGAGGAGCCGGTGGGGGTCCTGTCTGCCGCAAAAGGGCGTGGTGACGCTGAACCGCCAGCTGATCTTCCAGCCGCTGCCCTGCGTGGAGTATGTAGCCCTCCACGAGCTGTGTCATCTGGTGGTCCCGAATCACTCGCCCGACTTCTACGCCGTGGTGGCGCGCTGGATGCCGGACTGGAGAGAGCGGCGGGCGATGCTCAGCGGGAGGACGCCGGGGACGTAGGTCCCGCCCCCCGCTACGACCTCCGAGGCGAGGGGGAGACCCTCCCCCGGGAGCTCCGGGGCATGGGCCTTGTGAGCAAGAAGGTCTACAGGATTCTGGCCGTCGTCTTCGCGGCGGTGATGCTTCTGGGCCTGGTCTCCTTCGCCGCCGTCGAGGGCGGGCTGGGGAACCTCCCCCGGGAGCTGGTGATCGGCATCACCGCCGTCTCCGCTGCTGCCGCCGTCTTTGCCGCCCGGAGGGGCTGGAAGCCGTGAAAGAGCCCGCCGCGAAGCCCGCGGCGGGCTTTGCGCCGCGGGAGCAAATCAACTAAAATCATTTCTTCCGAAAGCAACAGCCTCAAAAAATGCTTCTGACCCTGCGCGGTGTGCGGGCGCAAGCGAGTGTGCGGAGCAAAACGCAGCTCCCTCAGAGCCTGTTTAAAATCTGGCGGAATGCCGAATTAGCGCAGATTTTTCGCTGGACGAGGCGCTTTGGCGCAGGAATCCTGACAGATTTCAAGTCAAAGCAACGCAGCCCCAGCGGAAAAAGGTGCTTCAAGATAGCGTTTCGACAGATTTTAAACAGTCTCTCACGAACAGGGCGGGACCAGTCCGCAGACTGGTCCCGCCCTTCCCTTAATTTTTTACCATCTCGCCTTTGTCTTCCGCACATCCACATGGGTAAAGCCGGGGTAGCGGCCGATGCCGCCGGTGTCTGGCAGCAGCGTCTCCGCGTAATCCGCCACCTCCGCCGCCGGCACTCCCTGGACCACGATGTCCGCCGCCAGCCCATAGAGGTGCTGACTGGTGGGGGAGCCCCCCACGGCGCGGTTGTGCGCCTCGGTGCGGTAGGCGCTGTTAATCACGATGGCCTTTCCAAAGTGCATCCGGATCTGCTGGAGCACCTGGGCCAGCGCGCTGGAGATGAAGATGGTGTCGCTGCCGTCCTGACAGGCGAACTCCCTTACCCTGAAGTTGGCGGTGAGAAAGACGCCGCCGTCCTTGGCCTTGCTGTAGGCGTGTACTACGGCTCCGTTCATTGCTGTTCCTCCTCTGCCGCGCTGCTCTGCGGAACTGCCGCCGTGCCCTTGACACGTTCGGCGTCCACTCTGCCCTCAGTAACGATATATGCGGCCATGGACGCCAGTGACACCACCGCCCCGGCCACAGTGGAGATCACATCCTCGTCCAGACCGAACACCATGGCCAGTCCGGCCGCAATTCCGGCTGCTGCGGCCCACAGCTTGCGGCTGGAGAGCTTCCGCTTCCAATCAATTTTCTCCATAAATTTCCTTTCCGGACAGCATAGCCTGCCCTGTCCTCCTCCACAAGGCGGGTATATAGGCCCGCCTCTTCCGCCGCCCCATCTCCCGGCAGACGGTTACAGGGAGATGGGGAAGTCCTCTCTTCTGCGGCTGCGCATCCCCCGGATCCTCTGCCAAGGCCCGGCGTACCGCCTCTTGCCGGGTTTCGCCTCCCCGGTCCGGGGCGGCCCGGTTTACTCCTCCCGGTCCCCGGAGAGCACCTTGCTGATCTTGATGCCGGCCAGCAGCAGGGCCTCCGCGCCGCCGGCCCCCAGGGTGTACTGGATCAGCGTGTCCGGCACCGCGCCCCGGAGGCAGAAGATCACGGTCATGGCCGTGATAAACGCCAGCGCGAAGAGCCCCAGGATCACCAGCACCCGGTTCGACGTGTTCATGTGCGCATCGCCTCCTCCAAATCCCCAATTCGGTGGTTGACCACCCGCAGCTTCTCCTCCTGGACCTCCGAGCGCTCCTCCAGTCTGTAGGTGCGCTCGATCAGCCGGTTGTGGGCCTGGACCTTCTCCTCCAGCTGCTCCAGGCGGTACTGGGTCAGCCGGGCGCTGACCAGGATGCCCCCCAGGGAGCCAGCCGCGGAACCGATCAGCCCGATCAGTGCTACGATGACCGATTCGCTCACAAGTATGTTCCCCCCTTCCGTCGATGCCTGCGACTACGGACCGCCGGGCCGGCTGCGTTGCAGCTCCCTGTGCAACCGGGTGGGGGATATTCCATCGTTTTTGCCGCTTTTTGTATCAAATTTCCGCTTTTGCACCATACTATTTTCGAGGTGATTTGTATGGACAGCAATCTTGCCCCCGCCATCCTGTTTGGGACCATGCTGCGGGAAAACAGTCAGGCCGCCCGCTTCTATGACAGCTGCACCGCGGAGCAGCGCCAGGCGATTCTGTGCCAGCTCCAGGCCATCTCCTCCCCGGAGGAGATGCGCTCCTTCGTCGCCAATCTCCCCAGCGCGGCCACCTGAACGCGAAGCGGGGGGAAGGAAGTATGAGCAACTTCCTTCCCCCCGCTTCGCCATTTGGCAGGCGAGAATGCGGAAATGGCGCCGCAGGCAGGGCGCTTTTGACAGACCGCGGACTTTTCCTGACGGCGGGGAGCAGGCTTAGGCCTGCCGCCGGAGAGCCTCCTGGTAGCGGGCCTCCGCCTTATCCCAGTCGATCAGGGTAAACCAGCCGTCCACGTATTTCTCCCGGTCGAACTGATTCATCAGGAAGTAGGCGTGCTCCCACAGGTCGATAGCCAGAAGGGGAGTGACGGACTGGAGGGCCACCGTCTCACAGTTGCGGGTTATTACGATGGACAGCCCCGTGCTCTTTTCGTAGGTCAGAAATACCCAGCCGGCGCCCAGAAGGCTGGAGGCCGCCTGGGCCACCAGTTTTCCGAAGCGGTCCATGGTGCCGTATTTGGCGACCACCTCGCCCACCAGCTGGTTCAGGGGCGGGTCCTTGGGGGCGTCGGTGATGCCGTCAAAAAACAGCTGGTGGTTGTACACCGCCCCCGCCGTGCTCTTGAGGCGCTCCTCCTGCACCAGAGGGAGGTTGATCCGGCGGATGAGGATCTCCTCCAGGGTCAGATGCTCCAGGCGGTGCTGGCGCACCAGCGAGTTGAGCTCGCAGACCTTTTTGGCGTAGTACTGGGCGTGGTGGAGGTAGAGGGTGTCCGCGTCGCAGTAGGGGACGAGGGCTATGTAGCTGTATGGCAGCGGCTGTGCCTGGAAGGGATATTGATTGTTCATTGCCGGCTCCTTTTGATAAGTTTTGAGGACTGTCAGCAAACGGTCTGTTCGCTGATCCGGTGTGTCGGAAAAACGCCGGCGTGTCCGCCCTGCCGAGACAGATCTCAGACAGGACCGGGACCTGCGGATGGCAGCGCCGGCGGTGGGAAAAATGCCTGTGGGACGGGCAGGCTGCGCAGGGCGACCACCCCTGTTGGGCCCCTTGAGGCTCTGACACATGTTTTCTCGCCGGCAGCGGCGCCTTCACCGGTTTTTTCGACCGTGCGTGGGGCGGACAGGAGGCTTGCTGCGCACATATCACTGCTCCATTCTATGCGCCGCCCCGCCCTGTTGCCTGTGAGAACGGGGCGGCGGAAAAGGACCGTGCGGGAGATTTACTCCGGGTTGGCTGGCGGGAAGCTGGCACGGCGGAGAGGAAAGATTTTTTATATCTGTAACCGGTATCTCCTTAGGGCTTGCTTGAAAAATGTCAACACGCCCAGACGGCGGTTCTTTTTCCGCTAAATTTTCTTGAAATGCACAAAGTATTTCTGCGAAAATTTGCCTTGACCAGCAAAAAAATCCCTCGCCGTTGCGCATATTTCCAATTTTCAAACAAGCCCTAACCATATACGCTCTACCCACCCCTTTGTCAGTCTGTATTGCCCTCAGCGGCTCTGTCGCTGGGGGCGATGCTTTGTTATGTTGAGAAGCTGTACCAATAATCTCGGTATGGGGTTCTGCGCCTGAAATCCCCGCGGGCCGAAGCTCTTTGGGCGGCTGGCAGGTACGACTGCGGCGGGAATGGGAACCGTGTTTCGGCAAGAAATCGGCAAGGAAAAAGCCCCCGCCCATTTAATGGTGGAAAACTGTAAAATATTGTGATATAATAGCTGTAAGATGGTTATTATGCCTCAATTTAAGTCTTTTCCACTTCTCCTCCGGGACAGCTGAAGAGCTGGTCCGCGATAGCAGTTCAGGTGTTCCGGCAGGGGAAAACAGAAAACTGCCGGAGTTCAGCCGGCGGGAGGGAGGAAGCGGTTTGATTGCTGTTCTTTGCATCGACGACAACAACGGCCTGATGTTCAACCGCCGGCGGCTGAGCCAGGACCGGGCGCTGCGCGCCGACCTGCTCCGGGAGGCCGGGGGGCGGAGGCTCTGGATGAACGCCTACTCCCGCCGGCAGTTCGGGGCGGAGGGCGAGGGGCTGATTACCGTAGACGAGGACTTTCTTGCCCGGGCCGGGGCGGGGGATCTCTGCTTTGTGGAGGGCGCGGCGCTGCTGCCCCATCTGGCGCGGATGGAGGGGCTGATCCTCTACCGCTGGAACCGGCGCTATCCCGCCGATGTGTACCTGGATTTGGATCTGTCTTCGCTCCGGCTGTGCGCCTCGGAGGAGTTCCCGGGGCACTCCCATGAGACCATTACAAAGGAGGTTTACTGCCTGTGAAACAGCTGAAACGACTGCTTGCGCCCCTGCTGCTGTGCCTGCTGCTCTCCGGCTGCATTGAGCCGCCGCCGGACTATCAGACGGCGGAGCTGGATACCATCCCCTACTACAGCGGCGATCCCTATGTGGTTATCTACGACAACCTGCCCGACTTTCCGGAGGAGGACAGAGTTGCCGAGTGCTTTGAGGACTACGGCGACCTGGACGCTCTGAACCGCTGCACGGTGGCCTACGCCTGCGTGGGGATTGACACCATGCCCACGGAGAAGCGGGGGAGCATCGGCTCGGTGAAGCCCACCGGGTGGCAGACGGCCAAGTACGACAACGTGGACGGCAAGTACCTCTACAACCGGTGCCACCTGATCGGCTACCAGCTGACGGCGGAGAACGCCAACGAGCGAAACCTCATCACCGGCACCCGGTACATGAACGTGGAGGGGATGCTGCCCTTTGAGAACCTGGTGGCCGACTACGTGAAGGAGACGGAGCAGCACGTGCTCTACCGGGTGACGCCCATCTTCAACGGGGACAACCTGGTGGCCGACGGGGTGCAGATGGAGGCCTGGTCTGTGGAGGACCAGGGCGAGGGTGTTTGCTTCAACGTGTTCGTCTACAACGTTCAGCCGGGGATTGAGATCGACTACGCCACCGGGGAGAGCTGGCTGGGGGCGCAGAACGGCCCGTCGGAGGTGTTTGTCCTCAACACGAATTCTAAAAAATTCCACCTGCCGGATTGCTCCGGGGCGGCCGGCATCAGCGCGGCCAACCGGCAGGACTACACCGGCAGCCGCGCCGATCTGGTGGCCCAGGGGTATACCCCCTGCGGACAGTGCAAGCCGTAGAGGGGCAGCGGTTAAGACGCCGTACCGGGAGAATGTCTCTCCCGGTACGGCGTATCAGGTTGTTGAGAGAGCTGTCGGAGCGTGCCGGCGGCAGGTTGGACAGAGCGGCAGACTTCGGCGCCGGGATTTGTCCCGGCGCCTCTTCGCGCATGGCTGCCGGGGGAGCTGTACGACAAAGGGGCGATACATCATGCTAAGCCGGGTAAAAGACTGACTTTTTGGATTTTTGCGCGGAAATGGAAAAAGTCACCGAAAGGACTTGCGCCGGGGGAAAAAGAATGGTACATTTATGAATAGATATACCGTCCCGATTCATTCCAGACCAAGGGGGATTATGATCGATCATGAAAGACCAGAGTACCGCCGGGTGCTGTGTCAACCGGGAGCTGTCCTGGCTGCAATTCAACAAGCGCGTGCTGGAGGAGGCGGAGGATTTGGCCAATCCCCTCTGTGAGCGGCTGAATTTTGCCGCCATCTTCCAGAGCAACCTGGACGAGTTCTACATGGTCCGGGTGGGGATGCTGATGGATACGCTCCATCTGGGCGTCACCGACGACAAGACCGGGCTCACCAGCGCCGAGCAGACCGCCGCCGTGCTGGAGAAAACCCGGGAGCTTCTGGGCCAGCGGGACCGGATCTACAAGGGCCTGATCGGGGAGCTGAAGGAGCAGGGCGTGGAGATCTGCCGCTTTGACAGCCTTCAGGACAAGACGCAGTCCTTTTTGGAGAAGTATTTCACCTCCAATGTGCTGCCCCTGCTCTCACCCCAGATCATCGGGCGCAAGCAGCCCTTCCCTTTCCTGCGCAACAAGCAGATCTACGCCGTGGCCATCCTCAAGACCAAGAGCGGCGGGGAGCGGATGGGCATTGTCCCCTGCGGCGAGGGGGTCCTTCGCCGCCTGATCCCCCTGCCCGGGGAGGGGCAGCGGTTTGTTCTGGTGGAGGAGCTGATCGCCGGTTTCCTGCCCAGGATTTTCACCCACTACAGGGTGGAGGGCACCGTGCTGATCCGCCTGGTGCGCAGCGCGGACATCCACCTGGACGAGGCCTCCTCGGAGATGAGCGACATGCTGGCCGAGGAGTACCGCAAGAGCATGGAGAAGCTGATCCGCCGGCGCAAGCGGCTCAGGCCGGTGGCGCTGGAGTACCGGGGGAAGATGTCCGAGCCCATGCGGGATACTCTGTGCGGCTGCTTGGGGCTGTCGAAGAAGCACCTCTTTGCCAGCGCCATCCCCCTGAATCTGACCTTTATGGGGGCCCTGCGGGACATGCTCCGGGAGAAGACGGAGCTGTTCTATCCCCGGCGGGTGCCCCAGAACTCCCCCAACGTGGACCCGGCCCTCCCCATGGCGGAGCAGGTGCGCAGGCGGGATCTGATGCTCAGCTACCCCTACGAGAGCGTCCGTCCCATGCTGCGCCTGCTCCAGGAGGCGGGGCAGGACCCGGAGGTGGTGTCCATCAAGATGACCCTCTACCGGGTGGCCCACAACAGCAAGATCGTGGAGGCCCTGGTGGACGCCGCCGAAAACGGCAAAGAGGTGGTGGCCCTGGTGGAGCTGCGGGCCCGGTTCGACGAGGAGAACAACATCGGCTGGTCCCGGGTGCTGGAGCAGGCCGGGTGCCGGGTGATCTACGGCCTGGACGGGCTGAAGGTCCACTCCAAGCTCCTTTTCATTACCCGGATGCACAACGAGCAGGTGGAGTATATCACCCAGGTGGGCACCGGCAACTACAACGAGGACACCGTCCGCCTCTACACCGACTTCGCCCTCATGACCGCCAACCCCGACATCGGCGCCGAGGCCGCCCAGGTCTTCAACGCCCTCTCCATGGGGGAGGTGGTGGAGGAGAGCCGCCATCTGATGGTGGCCCCCGCCTGTCTGCGCAGTCACGTAATCAACCTGATTGACGGCGAGATCGCCCAGGCCCTGACGGGGAACACGGCGTACCTGGGCTTCAAGCTCAACGGCCTGACAGACAAGCTGCTTATCGACAAGCTGGTGGAGGCCTCCCAGGCCGGGGTGCGGATTGATCTGGTGGTCCGGGGGATCTGCTGTATTGTCGGCGGCGTTCCCGGCCTGACGGAGAATATCCACGTCTCCAGCATTGTGGGGCGCTATCTGGAGCACGCCCGAATTTATATCTTCGGCGTGGAGGAGCGGCGAAAGGTCTACATCTCCTCCGCGGACTTTATGACCCGCAATACCACCCGCCGGGTGGAGGTGGCCGCACCTGTTTACGACGGCGCCCTCCGGGCGCATCTGGAGCAGATTTTCGCCGATGAGCTTCGGGACACCGCCAAGGGCCGGGTCCAGCTGCCCAGCGGCGAATACGTCCGGCGGGAGGGCGAGGTCTTCAACTCCCAGGAGCACTTCTGCGACCAGGCCTACAGCGGAGCTTGGGAGCTGCCGGGGGTGCGGAAGAAGGAGCCGCCCAAGGCGGTGGTCCGCCCCGTACCCAGGAGTGTGCCCAAGCCGCCGGAGAAGCCCCCCGCGCCGGAGAAGCGCCCCAACGTGGTGGTGACCGCCAAGCGGACCAGCCTGCTGGACCGGCTTTTGGGGAGATAGGAGCAGGGGGAAATTAGGAATGAGGAATTAGGAATGAGGAATGGAGGTGTCCAGCTCCGCTGGACGGATTGAAAGGTGTCGGCAGAGGGGAGGCTGCTTGCTCTCTTCCGGTAAAAACCATTTCCCCATTTAAAAAAATTTAAATTCATCGCCAAAGGCGATACCATAATTCCTAATTCCTAACTCCTCATTCCTAATTCATTTCCAACTGGGTTCGCACAGCCGGAAAGGCTTCAAATAACGTTTGAAAGGAAGAACTACCATGAAACGGATCGGAATGCTCACCAGCGGCGGTGACTGCCAGGCGCTGAACGCCACCATGCGCGGCGTGGCCAAGGGCCTCTACAACATCTACGGCAGAGACGTGGAGATTTTCGGCTTTATCGACGGCTACAAGGGCCTTATGTACGAGGACTACCGGAAGATGACCCCTGTGGACTTCCGGGGGCTGCTCACTGTGGGCGGCACCATCCTGGGCTCCAGCCGCCAGCCCTTCAAGCTCATGCGGGAGCCCGATGCCAACGGGCTGGACAAGGTGGAGGCTATGAAGTACACCTACCGCCGCCTGCGTCTGGACTGCCTGGTGGTCCTGGGCGGCAACGGCAGCCAGAAGACCGCTAACCTCCTCAGCGAGGAGGGCTTGAACGTTATCGGCCTGCCTAAGACCATCGACAACGACCTCTGGGGCACGGATACCACCTTCGGCTTCCAGAGCGCCATCGGTCTGGCCACCGATGTGATCGACTGCATCCACACCACCGCCGCCTCCCACAACCGGGTGTTTATGGTGGAGATCATGGGCCACAAGGCCGGTTGGCTGACCCTGAACGCCGGCATGGCCGGCGGCGCCGACATCATCCTGATCCCCGAGATCCCCTACAACATCGACAGCATCATCGACAAGATCAACCTCCGGGCCTCCGAGGGCCACGGCTTCACCATTCTGGCGGTGGCCGAGGGCGCCATGAGCCAGAAGGAGGCCGCCATGAGCAAGAAGGAGTACAAGAAGCACATGGAGGAGCTCCTGGAGCAGTACCCCTCCGTGTCCTACGCCATCGCCGACAAGATTCTCAAGAAGACCGGCAAGGAGGTTCGGGTGACGGTGCCCGGCCACATGCAGCGGGGCGGTACCCCCTGCGCCTATGACCGGGTCCTCTCCTCCCGCCTGGGCGCCACGGCGGCGCTGATGATCTCCAAGGAGGAGTACGGCAACATGGTGGCCATCCAGAACCATGTGATTACCTCCGTCCCCCTGAAGGAGATTGCCGGAAAACTGAAGACCATCGATCCCAAGTCCGATATCATCACCGAGGCGAGGCTGCTGGGCATCAGCTTCGGCGACGACTGAGGAGAGAAGCGCCTGTGCCGTGTGCCGCGATAGCGGCGCGGCCGCTGAGACGCCTGTAGAAAGCGGGTCCCGGAGAGAGATAAACTCTCTCCGGGACCCGCTTTCAAACTGTCAAAAAAGTCGGCAGAGCAGGATGGCGGTAAGGAGGATAGTGTGAAAGGAACCCAAGAGGGGTTCCTTTCGCGTGAAATTACCCGCCCGCAGGCGACAAATCTCGGCCCAAGGGCCGAGATTTGCTTTCAGCCTGTCAAAAAACCAACGGTTTTTTGACAGGCTGAAACGGTTCCCGGAGAGAGGTTGACTCTCTCCGGGAACCGTTTTCTCAGTTTCTATGGATTTTACAGGCTCTTCACAAAGCGCCCGAAAGCCCTCCGGCCCTCCTCGTCGGTCTTGAATACCCCCGCGTGGCGGAGACACTGGGCGAAGACCGCTCCCACCTCCCGCTGAAGGATTTCCGCCACATTCTCCTCTGTAAACGTGTACTGCGTCCGCAGCGCCTCCGCCCAGGGCGCGTGGGGGAGGGTCAGCGGGTTCTCCCGCAGGTCCGACCCGCTGAGGAGAGCCTGTTCCACCGCCCGCAGCTCCGGCTGCAGGCGGGGGGGCAGGATGGCCAGACCCATCACCTCAATCAGGCCGATGGTCTCCCGCTTGATGTGGTGGAGCTCCGCGTGGGGGTGGAACAGACCCAGGGGGTGCTCCGCTGTGGTGCGGTTGTTGCGCAGGGTCAGATCCAGCTCGTAGTCGTCCCCCCGGCGGCGGGCGATGGGGGTGAGGGTGTTGTGGGGTTCCCCCTCGGAGAAGGCGAGGATGCCGGCGGCGGGGTCGCTGTACCCCCGCCAGCGGTCTAAAATGTGGGTGGCCAGAGCCGTCAGCTCCCCGGGATCGGACCCGCGGAGGCGGAGGACCGACAGCGGCCAGCGCAGAGCGGCGACGGAGATCCCGGGGAAGCCGGGGATCGCAAAGCGCCGATCCTCCTCCGCGCGGTCCATGGGGAAGACGTACCGCCCGCCCTGGAAGTGGTCGTGGGTCTGGATGGAGCCGCCTACGATGGGCAGGTCCGCGTTGCTGCCCATGAAGTAGTGGGGGAACTGCTCCACAAAGCTGAGAAGCCGCCGGAAGGTCTGCGCGGTGATCGCCATGGGCCGGTGCTCCGCGCTGAGGAGGATACAGTGTTCGTTGAAGTAGACATAGGGGGAGTACTGGAAGTACCACAGCTCCCCGGCCACGGTGAGGGGAATAAGGCGGTGGTTCTGCCGGGCGGGGTGGTCCGCACGCCCGGCGTAACCCTCGTTCTCCGCGCACAGCGCACAGCGGGGGTAGCCGGTGCTGACGGCTTTGCGGGCGGCGGCGGCGGCCTTGGGGTCCTTCTCCGGCTTGGAGAGATTGATGGAGATGTCAAGGGGACCGAACTCCGTCTCCGTCCGCCAACGCCGGTCCCTGGCGATCCGGTCCCGACGGATGTAGTTGGTGTCGCCGCTGAGGGCGTAGAACCAGTCGGTGGCGGCCCGGGGGCTCTCCCGGTACAGCTGCGCGAAGCGGCGGCGGACCGCGGCGGGCCGGGGGGTGAGCGCCCCCATCAGACGGGTGTCAAACAGATCCCGGCTGACTGTGTCGTCTCCGCAGAGCCCCCGGGATACCGCCTCGTCGGTGAGAGCGGCAAGGATCTCCGGCAGGGGCGGGATGTCCCCGGGGATGTCTCCATCGCCGGTCCAGTCGTCCATTCCCATGCAGGCCAGCAGGCGGTTCCCCGCCCAGGTGATATCCGCGGGGGCGATCAGCCCTTTTTGCAGCGCGTAGGCGATCAGGCAGTGGATCATGGCGCCCATAGCAGCCTCCTTCACAAACAGATTTGACAGTTTTTCTCCGCTGTAATGTTTAAATACGTCGGCATAGCTCCCGATTCAGGGAATGACGCAGCAGGTGCCCGTGCTGCGGAAGGACAGCAGATGGCAGGAGCCCTCCCCGGTGAGCCCCTCCATGGCGGCGATGAAGTCCCCGCAGTCCTCCCGGGGCAGGAATACCTGGATGGTGCCGGCAAAGCCCCCGCCGTGGACCCGGCAGGCCCCGCGGCCCTTCAGCAGCTGCTCGGCGTAGGCCAGCAGCACCGCCAGGCCCTGATCCCGGGGGTCCTGGTAGGTGGACACGTTCTGAAGGTACATGTAGGAGGAGCGCCCGGAGCGGTTCACCGCCTCCAGAAAGGCGTCCATATCTCCGCCGGCGATGGCGGCGCACTCCTGCCGGGCGCAGGCGTCGTCTATGTAGAAGTGGTGGGCCCGGAGAACCGCCCGGTCGCCGCAGGCCCGGCGCGCCGCGGCCAGATTCTGGTAGAACCGGTCGGGGCTGACCTGGGAGAGGACCTGCCGGCCGAAAAACCGGGCCACGGCCGCCATCTCCTCGGGGATGGCGGCGTACTCCGCCTTCAGTCCCGCGTGGCTGACGCCGCTGTCCACGATGCACATGGCGTACCCGGCGGCGGCGAGATCGAAGGGGAGATGCTCCACCCGGGGGACGTCTGTGCCGGCAAAATCCAGCGAGATTACCCCGCCGGCGGCGCAGGCCATCTGGTCCGTCAGACCGCAGGGCTTGCCGAAGTAGACGTTCTCCGCATACTGGGCCACCTCCGCCAGCGCCGGGGCGGTGAGCGCGGAGCCGCAGAAGAGGTGGTTGAGAATGGTGGCGGTCATCACCTCGAAGGTGGCCGAGGAGCTGAGGCCGCTGCCCCGGAGGACCTGGGTGGTGGTGTAGGCGTCAAAGCCGCCCACGGCGTAGCCCAGCTCGGCAATCCGGGCGGCCACGCCCCGGACCAGGGCGGGGGAGTGGCCCGCCTCCCCGGCGGCGGGGGAGAGGCGCATAAGGTCGATCTCCGCCAGACGGTGGTGCTCCGACTTGACGCGGATGGTACTCCCGCCGGTGGGGGCGGCGCAGGCGATGGTGTCGATATCCACGCCGGCGGCCAGCGTGCAGCCCAGCTGGTGGTCGGTGTGGTTGCCGCCGATCTCCGTGCGCCCGGGGGTGGAGAAGAGGCAGACTCTGGTGTCCTTCGAGGCCCCATAGAAAGCACAAAAGCCGTCCAACAGCGCCAGAAACCGCCCCGCGGCGCGGGGGGCCTGGTCACCGTAGATACGGCTGAGCTCCTGATGAAACTGTCCGCGCTCCAGACCGGAGCGGATCTCCTCTATGCTGTGCAACGTCATCACTCCCCAATGTGGTATTGTGGGTGGAACGGACCTGAGCGCAAACGGGGATTCCCTCCCGGAGGGCGGAGAAGGGGGGTATGTGAAATATGAGAGAAAACGGCGGGCAAAATGGTTTTAGTGGAGACCATTATAGCATACCATTTCGGTCACTGCAACTAAATCTTTCCTTTGATTCCCGGATAAATTGGGGGGATTTGCCGGGAGGATTTTATCAAATTGTAGAAAAATGCGAAACTCTATTGACAAATCCCCGATATGCTGTAAAATAACGTTACTCTGCAAAGGATGCAGAGAAATTGCATCGTGTTCATGATAGAGGCGCGGTTGCCAAGAGTACCCTCCACAGTTCCCGACAGGCCGCGGGGAGGCGAAAGGGGCTGCCGCCGAAGCGCCGGTTTCAGTCTGTGAAGCAGGAAGCTGGGCCGCCGGAGAACATCCGGCGGACTGTCACGTCCCCCGCCGGGACGTGGTGAGCTGTCATGACAGGGCGGTTGGGATTGTTGTGCACCACTTGATTTCCCGAGTCCGGTCATGATTTATCATGGCCGGATTTTTATGTTTAGGAGGAATCGTATCATGCAAAGAAAAGGCTTTGTCACCGCAGCCGTGGTGGCCGCCGTGCTGGTGATGGCCGTCGCCGTGGCCCTCAGCGGGGTGGAGACCGTCGCCACCTTCTGGGCCCTGGTGCCCCCCATTGTGGCCATCGGACTGGCCCTCATCACCAAGGAGGTCTACTCCTCGCTGTTCATCGGCATCACCGTGGGCGGCATCCTGGCCTGCGGCGGCTCCTTCCCCACCGCTGTGGACAACGTGGTCAGCGCCGGCATCATCGCCGCCATCCAGGACACCGCCGGCATCTTTTTGTTCCTGGTGATTCTGGGCGTCATCGTGGCCCTGGTGAACAAGTCCGGCGGCTCCGCCGCCTTTGGCCGCTGGGCGGAGAGGAACATCAAGACCCGGGCGGGGGCCCAGCTGGCCACCTTCGCCCTGGGCGTGCTGATCTTCATTGACGACTACTTCAACTGCCTCACCGTGGGCAGCGTGATGCAGCCGGTGACCGACAGCCACAGGATCTCCCGGGCCAAGCTCAGCTATCTCATCGACGCCACCGCCGCGCCGGTGTGCATGATCGCCCCCATCAGCTCCTGGGCCGCCGCTGTGTCCTCCTACGCGGAGATTCCCGGCATGAGCGGCATCGAGATCTTCGTCCGGGCGATCCCCTACAACTTCTACTCCCTGCTCACCTTCGTGTTCATCATCGCCATCGTGCTGATGAAGGCGGACTACGGTCCCATGGCCCTCCACGAGCGCAACGCCATCGAGAAGGGCGACCTGTTCTCCACCGACGAGCGGGTGGATGAGCTGGTGGCTGAGTCCAATCCCAAGGGCCGGGTGATGGATCTGGTGCTCCCGGTGGTGATTCTGGTGATTATCTCCGTCATCGGCCTCATTTACATCGGCGGCTTCTTCGGCGTGGATGCCTGGGGCGGCACCGACTGCGCCGGCGACTTCATCGGCGCCTTCGCCAACACCGACGCCGTCACCGGTTTGCCCTGGGGCGGGATTATCGCCCTGATTGTCATCATTCTCTACATGATCGCCCGGAAGCTGGTGACCTTTAAGGAGGCCATGGAGTGCGTGCCCCAGGGCTTTATCGCCATGGTGCCCGCCATCACCATCCTGACCATGGCCGCCTCCCTGAAGAACATCTCCAACGGTCTTCTGGGCTCCGCCAGCTATGTGGAGGCCCTGATGAACAACGCGGCCCCCGGCCTGGCCCGGTTCCTGCCCGCGGTCATCTTCATCGTGGGGTGCCTTTTGGCCTTCGCCACCGGCACCAGCTGGGGCACCTTCGGCATCCTGATCCCCATTGTCACCGGGATGTTCGACCCCGCCGATCCCATGATGTTCATCGGCATCTCCGCGTGCCTGGCCGGCGCGGTGTGCGGCGACCACTGCTCCCCCATCTCCGACACCACCATCATGTCCTCCGCCGGCGCCCGGTGCGTCCACGTGCTCCACGTGTCCACCCAGATCCCCTATGCGGTGACGGTGGCGGCCATCAGCTTTATCTGCTACATCATTGCCGGCTTCGTCCAGAGCGCCATCCTGTGCCTGCTCTTAGGTGCGGCGATGATTGTGGGGTTCCTGTTCTTCATGAAGAAGCGCACGGCTCAGGCTGCGGCGTAAGAGTACGTATCCGGGTATCCTCCGGGACCCGCTCTTCTGAGAGAGTGCGTGGAAGAGATGCCTGCAAAATACCCGCCGAAAGAATCCTCTTTCGGCGGGTATCTTTTGCCGCGCAGTCTTGACAGCCGGGGTGTGCGGAGGGGCGGTTTTCCGCCGGGGGGATCTGGTTGCAGAGAGGAAAATTTTCGTGGCATTTCTTTCCCGGCTCTGCTATAATAGAAGTCACCTACACGATAAGGAGAGATAACCATGATTTGGAAAGAACAGTGCATCCTCTCCCCCTCTCTGATCTCCTGCTGCGACATGTGCCGGCTGGGGGAGTCGGTGCGGGCCCTGGAGGCGGCGGGAATCGGTATGCTCCATGTGGACATCCTGGACGGCCACTTCAGCCCCAGCATGCCCCTGGGGCTGGATGCGGTCCGGGCCCTGCGGAAGGTGTCCGGGATGGCCTTTGACGTCCACCTGATGGCCACCGAGCACGACTACTTCATCTCCGAGCTTCTGGACATCGGCGTGGACCAGATCGTGTTCCACGGCGAGATGGAGCCCCATATTGACAACCGGCTGAATATGATCCACGCCGCCGGAGTCCGGGCCGGGGTGGCCCTCAAGCCCGCCACGCCCCTCTCCACCCTGGACTATGTGCTGGAGAAGTGCGACACCGTACTCCTCATGCTGATTAATCCCGGCTACGCCAGCAGCAGGGCGGAGGGGCAGGTGCCCTACGGCGGGCGGAAGATCCGGGAGCTGGCCGGCCTGATCCGGCAGCGGGGGCTGCCCACACTGGTGGAGATCGACGGGCGTATCTCCAGGGAGAATATGCGCGACTACATCGACGATGTGAATATCTTTGTGGCGGGCAGCACCTGTATTGACAGGGACAATTTGCTGGAGAGCGCCAGGGCCCTGGGGGAGTACCGGGCGGCGCTTTTGCAGTGAGAAGCTGTACCAATAGCCTCAGCAGGGGGCTTCGCGTCTGAAATCACCGCAGACCGCGTTAGAAAATTTTGAAATACACAGCGTATTTCCGCAATTTTTTGCCTTGTCCGCGGCAATTTCAGCCGGCAAATCCGCATACTTCGGCTATTGGTGCAGCTTCTGAGAATTTTCACTGAGAGAAAAGGAGGATCACGATGGGAAAGGATATGACATTTGCTGAGGGCCGGGAGCTGGTGCTGGCGGAGCTGCGCACCTCTCTGGACAGCATTGACAGCGCCCAGGTGGAGCAGCTGATGGAGGCGGTGCTCTCCGCCAGAAAGGTGTTTTTTGTGGGCGTGGGCCGGGTGCTGCTGTCCCTGCAGGCCATCGCCAAGCGGTGGGCCCATCTGGGTATCGACACGCACTTTGTGGGGGAGATCACCGAGCCGGCCATCACCGGGGAGGACCTTCTGATTGTGGGCAGCGGCAGCGGCACCACGCTCTTTCCCGCGGGGATCGCCCAGAAGGCCCACAAGGTCGGGGCGAAGGTGGTCCATATCGGATCCAACCCCAACAGCGGCTTAAAGGACATCGCCGCCTTTATGGTGCGTATTCCGGTGCGGACCAAGTACTATCTGGAGGACGAGATTGACTCCGACCAGCCCATGACCTCCCTCTTTGAGCAGACGCTGCTGCTGCTGGGGGACATTGTGGCCAAGATGATGATTGAGCGGAAGGAACTGGACATGAAGGCACTGTGGCAGTACCACGCCAACCTGGAGTAAGCGCCATGAGAAGAGACGAGATTCTGCGCCATGTGGGCAGTATGCAGCAGGTGGCCTGCGTCCGTCGGCTGACCTTCGGCGACGGGCGGGCCCGGGGGCTGGAGGCTGTGGAGGTGAAGAACGGCCCCCTGCGCTACACCGTGATGGCGGACAAGTGCCTGGATATCTGTGAGCTCAGCTACAAAGGGCTGAACATCAGCTTCCTCTCCAAGCCGGGTCTCAACGGCCGCAACCCCTTTGACACCCACGGAGCCGAGGCCCAGCGGAGCATTATGGGGGGACTGTTCTTCACCTGCGGGCTGGAGAACATCTGCGCGCCCTATACCGGCGGGGACGGGAAGGAGTACCCCATGCACGGACGCCTGCGCACCACCCCGGCGGAGCACCTCAGCGCCGACGCCGCCTGGCAGGGGGAGGACTACGTCCTCACCGTCAGCGGCGAGATGCGGGAGGCGGAGCTCTTCGGGGAGAACCTGGTGCTCCGGCGCACCATCACCTCCCGGTACGGGGAGAGCGAGATCCGCCTGGTGGACGAGGTCTGTAACGAGGGGTTCCGCGCGGAGCCCATGATGCTGATGTACCACTGCAATATGGGCTTTCCCTTCCTCCGGGAGGGGACGCGGCTGATTCTGCCCACAGAGCAGGTAACGCCCCGGGACCAGGCGTCCGCCGGACACAGAGAGGGCTGGGCCGTCATGGACGCGCCCCGGGACAACGAGCCGGAGTATGTGTTCCTCCACCAACTGAGAGCGGACGGGGACGGCAGCACCTTCGCCGCCGTGGTGGACGATGAGAGTGAGATCGCCTTTGAGCTGTGCTTCAACCGGCGGCAGATGCCCTACTTTATGGAGTGGAAGTCCACCGCCAGCGGGGACTATGTGATCGGGCTGGAGCCCTCCAACTCCGCTGTCTACGGCCGGGGCTACCACGAGGAGCGGGGGGATCTGCACCTGCTGCCGGCCCAGAGCGGGGAGCGGGTGGAGCTGATCTTCCGCGTCCACGAGGGGGCGGAGGCCATAGAAGAGCTGGAGAAGAGGTGCAGGAATCTGTTGGGATAGACGGAAAAAGGAGGAGACTATGGAACTGATTTGGCGGGGACATTCCTGCTTTGTGCTGCGGATCGGCAGCTTTCGGCTGATGCTGGACCCCTATAAGGAGGTCCCCGGCCTGCCCGACATCGCCGGGGACACCGTGGACGCGGTGCTGTGCAGTCACGGCCACCGGGACCACAGCTACACCGACGCGCTGCATATTTTAGGCGGAGCGGCGCCCTTCGGGTGCGAGCGGATTGCCACCTTCCACGACGGGGAGGGCGGGGCTCTGCGGGGCGTCAACACCGTCCACCGCCTGACGGCGGAGGGGCTCACCGTGGTGCACCTGGGCGATCTGGGGCACCGGCTCACAGACGAGCAGCTTGCGGCTGTCGCCCCCTGCGATGTGCTGCTGCTGCCGGTGGGGGGCACCTACACCGTGGACCCCCGGCAGGCCAAGGCGGTGATGGAGCAGATCCGTCCCCGCGTCACGGTGCCCATGCACTACCGGGACGGGGAGCGGGGCTATGAGGTCCTGGAGCCGGTGGAGGCGTTTTTGTCCCAGTTCCCGGCGGAGCTGGTGCGCCGGTACGAGAGCAATACCCTGGCGCTGACGCCGGACATGCCCAGACAGATAGCAGTTTTGCAGTACCGGGGATAATCGGAAACAGCGGAGCTGAAAAAGCTCCGCTGTTTCCGATTATCAAAAAATCCGGCAGAGTAGGTTGGCGGTAAGGAGGATAGTGTGAAAGGAACCCAAGAGGGGTTCCTTTCGCGTTAAATCGCCCGCCGCAGCGACAAATTTCGGCCCTTGGGCCGAAATTTGCTTTCAGCCTGTCAAAAAACCAACGGTTTTTTGACAGGCTGAAAAAGCTCCGCTGTTTTACTGTTCCTGTATAGGATTTCCCCCTGCTGGCATATACTCTCTTGACAAAAATCCGAAGAGGGGGAACGGCGATGTCCATATTACTGACACGGCGGCTGCGGCGGTGGGAGCTGGCGGGATTTCTCGTGGCGGGACTGCTGGGACCGCTGCTGCACTTCGTCTACCAATGGAGCGGGGAGAATCGGCTGGCCGCCGCCTTCTCCGCCGTTAACGAGTCGGTTTGGGAGCACATGAAGATCCTGTTTTTCCCGCTGTTCCTCGTGGCGCTGGCGGAGATGGTGGTTTTTACCCAGCGGTATCGAAATTTTCTGGCGGTGAAGTTCGTGTCGGTCATGGCGGGCGTGCTGCTGATGCCGGTGCTCTACTACACCTACACCGGCGTGTGGGGGCGGGGGTGTCTGGCGGGAGACATTGCGATTTTCTACCTCTGCGCCGCCGTGTCCCAGCTGATTAGCTGCCGCCTTCTGGAGCGGGGCCGGCTGGGCGGCGGCGGCCGGCAGGTGGCGGGGCTGTTCGGACTGTGGGCGGCAGCCTTTCTCTTTATGTACTGTACCTACCACCCGCCGGTACTGGCCATCTTCCGCGATCCGGTGACAGGACGGTTCGGCCTGTGAGGGGGGCAGGGAAGAGCTGTCCCGGCGGGGGACTGCGGCAGAAAACGGGGGACACGGGGACGCCGGCGCATGGCGGCTCTTCGTGTCCGCTGTTTTTTTGCAGTTTTTTCAAAAAAGGTGGGTAAAAGCAGAGGAAATGAGGTATAGTTGAAGTGCTTGGGAGGCGGTGAGAAGGAGGGGGGATAGAATGGAACTGCAACGGAGAGAGCGCAGACGGACCGGCATTCGCCGGGGACGGCAGCGAGGTTGATCCATTCAGTCCGCCGGATTTTACCGATTTTCAAGTGCTTCGGCTATGAAACAGGGCGAGGCATATGAAAGGCCCGCGCCCCACTCTGAAGCGGGCTCCAGAGCAAGGGAGTTTTACCATGTCGAGGGAGAGGATGTACGGGTACGCGCGGGTTTCCGCGCAGGAGCAGAATGCGGAGCGCCAGTTGATCGCCATGCGGGAGTTCGGCGTGGCGGAGGAGTTTATTGTCGTGGAGAAGCAGTCCGGCAAGGACTTCAAGCGCCCCCGCTACCGCGCCATGCTGCGGCAGATGCATGCCGGGGACGTGCTGGTAATCAAGAGCATCGACCGTCTGGGGCGCAACTACACCGAGATTCTGGAGCAGTGGGGTACCCTGACCAAGAGGCGGAAGATCGCTATTGTGGTGCTGGACATGCCCCTCCTGGATACCCGGCAGGGCCGGGACCTCACCGGGACCCTGATCGCAGACATTGTTTTGCAGCTGCTGAGCTATGTGGCCCAGACCGAGCGGGAGAACATCCGCCAGCGCCAGGCGGAGGGCATTGCCGCCGCCCTGGCCCGGGGCGTCCGCTTTGGCCCGGACCGGATGCTGCTGCCCGAGGAGTTTGGCTACTTCGCCGAGCTGTGGCGAAAGGGGAGCATCTCCTCCCGTCAGGCGGCGGAGGAGCTGGGCATGTCCTACCAGACCTTCCTCCGCCGCGCCAAGGAGATGACTGCCGATACGTTTTCTTAGTTGGGCGGCCTCCGCACGCAGCCTTGCGGCAAAAATGGCCGCTTTCTGCCCTGGCCACCCGCTTTTGCCCTTCCGGGAAGACACGTTGCGCGGGACAGAAACCAGGCCCCGGACGTTCCCCGCAGAGGAGACCGTCCGGGACCCGGGTGCGGCGCGCAGTAGAGGCGGTATTCCTCCAGTGCGGCGCGCGGCGCTGTTACCCCTCCATGTGCTTTCCAAGAAAAGCGGCGATGGTCTGGGCCAGCTTATACTCGGTCTCGCCGGTGGGCTTGCTCTCGCCGTCGCTGACAAAGAGGACCAGCCCTAAGGCGTCGCCCTCGGAGATGATGGGGGCGGCCACGGCGGCGCAGTACTTGTCGCCGGTGTCGGTGACGAAGATGCACCGCTCTCCGGGCTGCTGCTGGTAGATCTTGCGGTCCTCCATGATCTGCTCCAGCTCGCTGCTCAGGCGCTTGCCCAGGAGATCCCGCTTGCCGCCGCCGGCCACGGCGATAACGGTGTCCCGGTCGGTGACGGCGGCCAGGGAGCCGGTGCTTTTGCTCAGAGTTTCGCAGAACTGGGCGGCAAAGTCATCCAGGCCCCCCATGAGGGAGTACTTCTTAAAGATCACCTCGCCGTCCCGGCTGGTGTAAATCTCCAGCGGGTCGCCCTCGCGGATACGCATGGTGCGCCGGATCTCCTTGGGGATCACCACCCGCCCGAGGTCGTCGATGCGGCGCACGATTCCGGTTGCTTTCATACTTTTCTTCCTCCTGCCTTTGGTCAGCCGCACAGGAACAGGGGCGGCTGCCAAATTTCTATGACGCCGTTAGTATCCGCAGGATTTGGCAGGGTATGCAAAATTCACTCTGGGTATCTCTGGAAGCCGCTGTTTGTCAGAGAGAGCAGAAATTGGAAAAATATAGTCGAGAGACGCGGTACGGCTCAGCAAGCTGTCCTCCGGAGGGATGGCGCTCCTGCTGCACGAGCTGAGAACGCCTGCGGATTGTTTGCCGAACAGAAAGGATTCCTGAACTATCCGGCGTGTTGGCAGACCAGCGATTGTTATTGACATATGTCCAAAATCGTGTTACGATAGGCGCACCACAAGAGAGGAGGTGAGGGGGGATCGCCAGACCGCAGAAGTGCCGCTGTATCTGCTCTCCGCCGCGGTTTGTGTACTTTGCGCCGGAGGGAACGGCGGAGGAGACGGTGGTGTTGGGGTACGACGAGTACGAGGTGCTGCGCCTGCTGGATTACGAGGGCTTCTCTCAGGTGATGTGCGCCCAGCGGATGGATGTATCCCGCACCACAGTGACGCGGATGTATGAGAACGCCCGAAAGAAGGTGGCTGACGCCCTGGTCAACGGAAAGAAGATTCGGATGGAGCCGGGGGAGGTGGTGGTCTGCGCCGCGCCCAAGCCGGAGTGCGCCGGTGTCAGGCACTGCTGTCACCGGCAGAAGGATGCGGTATAACGATAAAAATAGAGCAAGGAGGAAACTACCCTATGAGAATCGCAGTTGCCTACGAAAACGGACAGGTTTTTCAGCATTTTGGACATACGGAGCAGTTCAAGCTCTACGAGGTGGAGGGGAAGCAGGTGCTCTCCTCCCAGGTAATCAGCGCCCAGGGCAGCGGCCACGGCGCGCTGGCGGGGTTCCTCTCCGCCGCACGGGTGGACACCCTGATCTGCGGCGGCATCGGCGGCGGCGCCCGGGCGGCGCTGATGGAGGCCGGAATCCTGCTCTTCCCCGGCGTGGTGGGCGAGGCGGACAAGGCGGTGGAGGCCTACCTGAACGGCACCCTGGCCTACGTTCCCGACATGGTGTGCAGCCACCACGACCACGGCGAGGGCCACGACTGCGGCAGCCACAGCTGCGGCGGACACGACCACGACTGCGGCGGCCACTGCGGACAGTAATCGGGAAAGAGCAGATTGTCAAAGCCTGCTGCGATGCAATAAAAAAGGGGAGAAACACATGAAGGTACTGATTATCGGCGGCGTGGCCGCCGGCACCAAGGCCGCCGCCAAGCTCAAGCGGCTGGACCGGAGCATGGAGGTACAGCTGATTACCAAGGGCGAGGACATCTCCTACGCCGGCTGCGGCCTGCCCTACTACGTGGGCGGGACCATTGAGAGCCGGGAGCAGCTGATCGTCAACTCTCCCGCCAAGTACGCCGCCCTCACCGGGGCGGAGGTGCTCACCGGCCGGGAGGCGTTCCAAGTTGACACGGCGAGCAAGACCGTCGCCGCCCGGAATCTGAAGACCGGGGAGACGGAGACCTACGGCTATGACAAGCTCGTCATCGCCACCGGGGCCTCCCCCGTGGTGCCCCCGGTGGAGGGTACGGCGCTGGAGGGCGTGTTCACCATGCGCACCCCGGAGGACGCCGTGGCCACCCGGGCCTGGGCCAGGGACAACGGCGTGAAGAAGGCTGTGGTGGTGGGCGGCGGCTTCATCGGCCTGGAGCTGGCGGAGAACCTCCACGGCATGGGCATCCAGGTCACCGTGGTGGACTTCGCCCCCCAGGTGCTGCCCAACATCTTTGATAAGGAGATGGCGGACTACGTGCGCCGCCACCTGAACCGGAAGGGCATCCAGATCATCACCGGCCGGGGGGTGGAGGCCATTTTGGGCGAGGGCCGCGTCTCCGCCGTCCAGGCCGCCGGGGAGGCCCTCAAGGCGGACCTGGTGGTTCTCAGCGTGGGCATCCGACCCAACACCGCCTTCTTGCAGGACACCGGGCTGGAGATGTTCAAGGGCACTATCGTCGTGGACGGCAAGATGCGGACCAGCCTGCCCGACATCTACGCCGCCGGCGACTGCGCCATGGTCACCAGCCGCATGACCGGCAAGGGCCAGTGGTCTCCCATGGGCTCCACCGCCAACCTGTCCGCCCGGGTGCTGGCCAGGGACATTGCCGGCGAAGAGGCGAGTTACCCCGGCGTGCTGGGCACCGGCGTGGTGAAGCTGCCGGAGCTCAACTGCGGCCGCACCGGTCTCACCGAGGCCCAGGCCAGGGACGCGGGCTACGACGTGGTCACCGCCCTCTCCGTGGCCGACGACAAGGCCCACTACTACCCCGGCGCCTCCTTCTTCATCACAAAGCTCATTGCCGACCGCCAGAGCCGGAAGCTGCTGGGCCTCCAGGTCCTGGGCGCCGGGGCGGTGGACAAGATGACCGACATCGCCGCCACCGCCATCGCCATGGGGGCCGCGCTGGAGGACCTGGAGAGCCTGGATCTGGCCTATGCGCCCCCCTTCTCCACCGCCATCCACCCCTTCGTGCTGGCGGTCCATGTGCTCCAGAACAAGCTGGACGGCGCGCTGGAGAGCATCACTCCCGCCGAGTTCCAGGCGGGGAAGGCCAAGGGGTACAGGATTCTGGATGTGTCTCTGGCCCCCAGCATCCGCGGGGCGCAGTACATCGAGCTGGGCATGGTCAACGGGCCTATCGAGGGCATCGGCAAGGACGAAAAGCTGCTGCTGATCTGCCAGAAGGGCAAGCGCAGCTACTTCCTCCAGAGCCGTCTGAAGCATTTTGGCTACACCAACACCCTGGCCCTGGAGGGCGGTCTCACCTTCAACGAGGTGAAGGTGGCGGTGAGCGCTGCGGTGACGCCGGAGGAGGAGAAGGCGGTGAAGGCCCTGGGCTTCCTCCGGGACAAGCGCACCGCCGACTGCTTCAACGGCCGGGTTATCACCCGCAACGGCAAGATCACCGCCGAGGAGAGCCGGGCCATCGCCGAGGCGGCGGAGCTGTTCGGCTCCGGCGAGGTGACCATGACCTCCCGCCTGACGCTGGAGATCCAAGGCGTGCCCTACGACAACATCGAGCCTCTGCGGGACTACCTGCGCCAGCGGGGTCTGGAGGCCGGCGGCACCGGCTCCAAGGTCCGGCCCGTGGTCTCCTGCAAGGGTACCACCTGCCAGTACGGCCTCATTGACACCTTCGCGCTGTCGGAGCAGATCCACGAGCGGTTCTTCCACGGCTACAGCGATGTGAAGCTGCCCCACAAGTTCAAGATCGCCGTGGGCGGCTGCCCCAACAACTGCGTGAAGCCGGACCTCAACGACCTGGGCGTCATCGGCCAGCGGGTACCCAATATCCAGTACGACAAGTGCCGGGGCTGCAAGGTGTGCCAGATCGAGAAGGGCTGCCCCATCCACGTGGCCAGGATGACGGACAGCGGCATCCACGTGGACAAGGACGAGTGCAACCACTGCGGCCGGTGCATCGGCAAGTGCCCCTTCGGCGCCTTTGAGGAGTGCACCAACGGCTATCGAATCTACATCGGCGGCCGCTGGGGCAAGAAGGTGGCCCGGGGCCGGTATTTGAGCCCCATCTTCACCAGCGAGGAGGCGGTGATGGCGGTGATCGAGAAGGCCATCCTCCTCTTCCGCGAGCAGGGCATCACCGGCGAGCGGTTCGCCGACACGGTGGAGCGCCTGGGCTTCGAGAACGTGGAGGCCCAGCTCCTTGGCGACGGCCTCCTCCAGCGCAAGGAGGAGAACATCGCCGCAGAGAAGCATACTGTCGGCGGGGCAACATGCTAAATGCGCTTGAGACCCGCTTACCCGTGAGGGGCACGCCGCATCCGTAAGCGGCAAAGCAGCAAGCGGCTGCGCTGTCGCTGGACTTTCAAGCGGGGGGCTCTGCGCCTCGCCCTGGCCCCTCCCCGCGGGGAGGGGTCAGGGGCCGACGTTCGCTCCGCGCGAAGTATTTTTTTCGAGAACGCAATTTCCGGAAAAATTCCGCAGCGTTAAGAAAAGGTTCCGGCGGCACATTTTTAGCGCAGACCCCGCCAACTGTGTTGGCGGGGTCGCGTTATCAAGAGACGAAACTCTGCCGCGGGCGTTTGGGGGGCGGAGCTATTTGGTGTGGCGCCAGCGGAGCATTTGGCCGGTTTTTTCGTCCAGAAGGGCGGCAATGTCGTAGTCGCCGCGGCAGGCGATGAGGGCGGTGGGACGGCGGGACTCCAGGATCAGGTCGTAGATCTGCTCCGCCCGGTCAAACTCCGGGGGGATGGTGAAGGTGGCGTAGGGCTCCCAGAGGGCGGCGGAGGTCTGACGGAGGAAAAGCACCCTGTTTTGCCGGTACTTCAAAATAACACGGCGGCGGCCCAGGTCCAGGGTGCGGTCATAGAGGCGCTCCCTTATGTCCTCCGCCAGACGCAGGTCGCCGGGGGTATGGCGGTCGGGGCCGGCGAGGAAGGCGTCCAAAAGCTCCTCCGCCGGGCGCTGGGGGAACTGTGACAGCACCATCAGGGCCCTCGTCTTGACCGGCGCCGCCCCGGGGAGGGCGAGGATGTGGCCCAGGAAGGCAAAGACCTCCTGGCGGTCAGGGAGGTCCAGAGTTTTGATCCAACTGGCGGTGTCATCGACAAACCGGGCAGTATAGCCGTGGGGCGGGTCGGGGACGGCAAGCTTGGCCTCCAGCAGACCAGCCAGCTCCCGTCGGCGAGTTTCATCCATAGCGGCATCTCCTTTACGCAGGGCGGACAAGCTCCGCCCAGAGTGCTTGTAATGAGGAACATGCTGTGGTATGATGGGGGTGGAAATCGGGCGTTGTAAACCTCAAATTGAACAGGAGGGCAAGTAACTATGCTTAGAAGCGAGGATGAATTCTGGCTGTGGCGGGGAGGCCAGGATGTCTCTGCCAATTATGAGGAGGACAAAAACAGCGTGTCTGTTTTTGTCGGCATATGCGAATCAGAAGAACGATTTGAAGCGTATTGGGATGATAAGGCTTTGGGCTATGATTTCGGCTTTTTTGCGACGAGGACTTTGCGATCATAAAATTTAGAGAGCCGCCTCTCCAACAGATTGACGCGCTTTTTGATGACGCCGGGCTGTTTGATCTGGCTGAATTGAAAAAACAATACCCTGACGGCCTGGATCGGCCCTACAACGCGGTCTATGTGATTGGCAGATTGAACTACAAAGGCACTGTCAGCGAATTTGAAAATGAGGACTACGGATACTTCAAGTTCTTAGGCGTATTCCCAGCAAAAAAGTGGTAACTCTACCAGACGCAGTGCCCGGAAACTATCACCCCGTCCCCAACCGCAGCGCATAAAACTGCCGCACCCACCCCGGAAACCCCTCCGCGGCGTCCTGGAGCTCCCGGAGCCTCCGCCGCCCCACCCGGCGGTCCAAAACCGCCAGAATGCGCACAATATAGTCCTCACTCTCCAGCGCGTCGGCAATAGGCAAATCCAAAAACGCCGTGGCGGCGCGGAGAAAGTCCCCCTCGCAGTAGACACCATCCCGGTCCCAGGCCGCCCGGAGGGGCCGGGTCCTCCCAGTCCCACCGCCCCGCCTCCTGCCAGAGGCGGTGGAGGTCGGCGTCCTGCCGGTAGATGGCCGGCCAGGAGAAGCACACCAGCTCCCTCCCGTCCAGCCGGATGGCCGCCCGGCCATAGGCGTTGTGGACGTCGTGGTAGTAGGTCAAAAAGTAGGTAATCCGCCCCCGCAGCGCCGGACAGAGGCGCTCCGTGAGCTGCGCTCGCAGGGCGGACCAGGATTTATAGTGGTTCATCGCACACCCTCCATGGGAATGGAGCCGGCACATGGAAAATTCCATGTGCCGGCTTTCTTTACAGCCTACCGCAGAACCGCGTTCAGCTCCGTCTTCAAAGTATCCAGAATGCTCTGCACGTCCTCGTCGGCCTCCTCGGCGGTGAGGCTGCGGTCGTCGGCGCGGAGGATCAGGTTGAAGGCCACGCTCTTCTTGCCCTCGTCAATCCCCTTGCCCCGGTAGATGTCGAACAGAGACACCTCCCTGAGAAGCCCCCTGGCCCCCCGGCGGATGGCGCTCTCCAGCTTGCCCACGGTGACGGCCTCGTCGCAGACCACGGCAATGTCCCGGGTGACGGAGGGGTACTTGGGCAGGGGCACATACTCCGCGTCGGCCCCCCGGGCCTTCATCAGCGCGTCGAAATCCAGCTCCGCGCAGTAGAGCTCGGCGTCCACGCCGAAGTTTTTCGCTACGTTGGGGTGGATCTGGCCCAGTACGCCGATACAGGCGGACCCCGCCCACACGGAGGCCACACGACCGGGGTGGTAGGCGGTACAGCAGAGGTACTTCCCGTCCGGTCCCTCAAAGTGGACATCCTCTGCCCGGATATCCCGCAGGATGGCCTCCACGGCGCCCTTCAGGTCGTAGAAGTCGAAGCCCTCGCCGCAGGCTCCCAGCGTGAGAACCTTGCTCTCCACGGCAAGGCCGTTCTCCCCGCCGGGCAGATAGGTGCGGCCCAGCTCGTAGAGGCGCACGTCCTTGTTCCGATAGTTGTAGTTCCGGGAGAGAATATCCAGCATGGAGGGCAGGGCGGTGGTGCGCATAATGGAGGTGTCCTCCCCCAGGGGGTTCAAAATTTTGAAGGACTTGCGCCCCTCGTGGTCCGCCGGCCAGCCGATCTTGTCGTACCAGGTGGGGGAGATGAAGGAGTAGGTGATGATCTCGTCGTAGCCGCAGGCGCGGCACACCGCCCCCAGCTTCTGCTCCAGCCGCTGCTCCGGGGAGTAGCCGCCCAGGGTGGTCTGGCCCCGCATCAGAGTGGTGGGGATGTTGTTGTACCCGTAGAACCGGGCCACCTCCTCCGCCAGATCGGCCATCTCCTTCACGTCCCCCCGCCAGGAGGGGACCTCGATCATCCCCCGCTGCTTGGTGGTGGTGAAGCCCAGCTTCTGAAGGATGGTGTACATCACATTCTCCGACACGTCAGTGCCCAGGAGGGCGTTGATCCTCTCCGGCTCCACGGGGAGGACCGTGGGCTGGGGCGCGTAGTTGAGGACGTCGATGACCCCGTCCAGCACCTCGCCGGCCCCTAAGAGCTCCACCAGCTCGCAGGCACGGTCCACGGCGGGGAGGGTGTTCAGGATGTCCAGGCCCTTCTCAAACTTGGCGCTGGCCTCGGTGCGCATGCCCAGGGCCAGGGCGGTCTTGCGGATGGTGGTGCCGTCGAAATTGGCGCTCTCGAACACCACGTCCACGGTGTCGGAGACGATCTCGCTGTTGAGCCCGCCCATGATGCCCGCCAGACCCACCGCCCGGGTATCGTCGGCGATGACCAGCATATTGCCGGTGAGCTTCCGCTCGTTGCCGTCCAGGGTGGTGAGGGTCTCGCCGTCCTTCGCCCGGCGGACGACAATCTTGCCGCCCTTCACATACCGGTAATCGAAGGCGTGCATGGGCTGGCCGTACTCCAGCATCACGTAGTTGGTGATGTCCACAATGTTGTTGATGGGCCGCACCCCCATGGACCGCAGCCGCTCCCGCATCCACTTGGGGGAGGGGGCGATCTTCACGTTGCGCACCATCCGGGCGGTGTACCGGGGGCAGAGATCCGGATCCGGGGTCTCCACGTCCAGCAGCTCGGGCAGCACGCCGGGGCCGCCCCCCTTCACCACCGGCTGATGGAAGCGGCAGGGCTTGTTGAAGGTAGCCGCCGCCTCTCTGGCCAGGCCGATGACGCTGAGGCAGTCGGGCCGGTTGGGGGTGATCTCGAACTCCACCACGTGGTCGTCGGCGTTGATGACGGGCCTGATGTCGTCGCCGGGCCGGCAGTCCTCGTACATGACGAAGATGCCGTCAGGAATGCAGTGGGGGAACTCCGCCTGCTCCGCGCGGAGATCCGCCAGAGTACAGATGGTGCGGGACCTGGTGTTGTAGGCCACCAGGTCCATGGAGTGGATGTTCTGGCAGCCGGTCTCCGCCGTGGTGCCCACAGGCGAGCCGTCCTCCGTCCACATGAGGCCGCAGGACCAGCGGCCCTCCCCCAGGGCCTTCACCTCGCCCACCCCGGCGCAGACCACGGGCCCGAAAATCTTGTCCCCCGGCTGGATATGGGCAGAAATGGAGGGCTTCTCCGGGTCCAGGGGGTGGTAGTCGCCCAAGATCGCCGCAGCGGTAATGACGCCGTAGGGGAAGTCCCGCTCGTCCAGGCCCAGCTCCTTCAGGGAGCAGAACATGCCCTCGGACACCGCGCCCCGTAGGCGGCCCTCATGGATAGTCTTGCCGCCGGGGAGGGTGGCGCCGTCCAGGGCCACGGGGACCAAATCGCCCACGTGGATGTTCCAGGCCCCGGTGACAATCTGCACCTCCTCCGTGCCCACGTCCGCCCGGCAGATCCACATGTGGTCGCTGTCCGGGTGGCGTTCCATGGCCGTGATCCGGCCCGCCACCACGCCGGAGATCTCCGCTCCCAAGTCGGTGGTCCCCTCCACCTTGGAGCCGGAGAGGGTCATGGCCTCGGCGAATTCTCTGTCGTCAACATCAATCTCAACAAACTCGTTGAGCCATTTTCTGGATAGATTCATATTGAAAACTCCTCTTGGTATCAGGTTTGTGTGTGTAGGGCGGGACCACTGGGCCCGCCGTTTTTCGTAACGCGGCGCGCCGGGGTCGTCGCACCCTACGTATAGGGGCGGCTATTAGTCCCACTCGATCTCGCCGCCGTGTTCCCGGACCATGCGGCAGAGGGCTTCTTCGTCTTCCGCCAAGGCGCGGATGATGTCCTCGAAGCGCTTCGCCCTGGCTTCGTTTTCTTCTGTCAGAGGCCAATAGGCCACATACATCCCAGCCTCCGGGTCCGTCTTCATGTCCGTCAGGATATCTGGATCGTTCCGCTCCAGATAATACCGAAAAAGGGCCTCCCAGTTGTAGCCGTTCATATAGGCGTCCTCACAAGCGGCATTCATCTTTTCACCGATGGCAAGGAGCTTCTCATGCTCGGCGCTTAAAAGAACCTCTATCTTTTCCCCAAGGGGGAAAACCTGAACATAGTCTGCCATGTGCCGTTCCTCCGTCAAAACTGCTCCAAAAATCTCACATCATTCTCAAAGATGAGCCGCAGGTCGGCAATTTTAAACCGGCGCATGGCGGTGCGCTCCAGGCCCATGCCGAAGGCCCAGCCCGACCACTCCTCCGGGTCGATGCCGGCCATGCGCAGCACGTTGGGGTGGATCATCCCCGCGCCCAGCAGCTCAATCCAGCCCTCGCCCTTGCAGGTGGGGCAGCCGGTGCCGCCGCACTTGTGACACTGGACATCCATCTCGCAGGAGGGCTCGGTAAAGGGGAAGTGGTGGGGGCGGAAGCGGGTGACGGTGCCCTTGCCGAAGAGCTCCTCAGCCAGCAGGTTCAGCGTGCCCTTCAGATCGGCCATGGTGACGTTCCGGTCGATGACCATGCCCTCCACCTGGTGGAACATGGGGGAGTGGGTGGCGTCCACCTCGTCCTTGCGGTACACCCGACCGGGGGCGATGATGCGGATGGGGAGAGGCATGGTATCCATGGCCCGCACCTGCATGGGGGAGGTCTGGCTGCGGAGCATCACCCGGCTGTCCTCGTCAAAGTAGAAGGTGTCCGACCAGTCCCGGGAGGGGTGGCCCTCCTCGGCGTTGAGCCGGTCGAAGTTCAGCTCCGCCAGCTCCACCTCCGGGCCGTCCAGGACGGTGAAGCCCATGCCCACGAAGATATCCTTGATCTCGTCCAGAGCGATATACATGGGGTGCTTGTGCCCCTGCTTCACGCTCTTGCCGGGGACGGTGACGTCGATGGCCTCCGCTTTCAGCCGCGCCTCCAGGGCGGCTGTCTGGAGCTTCTCCGCGCACTGCTCCACGGCGGCCTCCACCGCGGCGCGAACCTCGTTGGCCAGGGCGCCCATGGCGGGCCGCTCCTCGGGGGAGAGCTTCCCCATCTGCTTGAGCACCGCGGTGAGTTCCCCCTTCTTGCCCAGGTACTTCACCCGCAGGGCGTCCAAGTCCGCCGCCGCCCGGGCCTCCGCCAGCGCGGAGAGAGCTTCGGCTTTGATTTTGGCTAACTGCTGTTTCATGGCTTTGTATACTCCTTTTGTTTTCAGAGTGTGATAAACCCTTTTTGGTTTTCAGGGTGGAAGCGGCAGCGAGGGAAGAGATAGGAGATATGAGATAGGAGTTGTGGTGTCGCCTTTGGCGACAGAATTTGAATTTTACGTGAGGAGCGGAGAGCAGGGAATGGAGATATAAGAGCACCCATTTTTCAGGAGAGAGCAAGAGTCCCCTTTCCTGTCGGCACAGTTCAAATCGTCCAGCGAAGCTGGACACATTCACTCCTATCTCCTAACTCCTATCTGACAAAAATCTCCACCGCAGGGAATACGCCCACACAGCTGTGCCGGGGAACGTCCCCTCCTCTCCCTCCTCGCACCAGCCGGCGCTGAAAAACACCATGGCGTCCCGCACGCGGCAGGTGGCTTCTGTGAGAATGGAGCAGCCGTTGGTGCCGGCGGGGCGCAGGTTCAGGGCCTTGACACCCTCGAATACCAGCTCGATGGGGGGCGTCCAGTCGCAGTGGAAGAGCATGGTCACCTGCCGCGCACGGTCCGAGCACAGCATCCCCTCCTTCGTCCGCTCTGAGCCGCTGACATAATGGAGGGATACCAGCACCGTGTCGTGGAAGCCGTGGGCGGCGTGAAGAAGGGCCTCCGCCTCCTCCGGGGTAGTCACATAGCGCCACCCGGGGAGCTGGGAACACACCGGCGGATACGCCGTCTCCGTGAGCGGAACCGCCTCGCCGTCCAGCAGGCGCAGCAGTGTCCTTTGATCCGCCCAGACCCAGGGGTAGCCGTAGAACGCGGCACCCTTGGGGGCCTCCGGATGGCATTGAGGGAAGGGGTACCGCCGGGGCAGGTCCCCGTTTTGCAGACAGATCCACTCCGCCGGAAAGTCCGGGTCGATGAAGCCCACCTGATTGCAATACTCCCCCGCCTCGTCGGGCAAAGTCTGATGATAGAGCCGCAGAAGACCGTCCCGGACCACAAGGCACCGCTGAAAGACGCCGGTATAGAGGAGGGCGTAGAGTTCCGAGCAGAAGCAGCTGTCCAGGTCCGGGGCGTAGACGCGCACGCGCATGGCTACACCTCCCGCTCAAAGCCCAGGAAGCTGGTGCCCTGGAAGGTGAGCTTGCCCCGGTCCCCCTCGGCCAGGAGCCCGTACTCCCCGCCGCCCATAGAGAACTCCATCCGATCCCCGCTCTCCACCTGAAAGGTGGCGTAGTACCAGGTGGAGGAGCGGCTGAAGCCGTCGTCATTCCGGTGGTGGGTGACTTCCGTTCGCTTGGTGACCACGGTGGCCTCCACAGTGAGGCGGGGAGAGTGGTTGTTCTGATTCCACTGCCGCAGACCCTGGATAGCCACAAACAAAATCACCCCGGCAACCAGCAGGAACATCAGGATAAAGATAGTCTCAAACCCGCCGCCAAAAAAGAATTTTGTACCCATCACAGGCATCCCTCCCAGCAGACAATAAAAAAAGCCATTTCATCCCAATTCTCTGGGACGAAAGGCTCCTACCCTCCGCGGTACCACCCGCATTCGCACTCTCGTGCGCACTCCGACGCCGGTAACGTGGCGCGACCCCGTCCCGCTCTCGCGGGCCGCTCCCGGGCGAACCAAGCGCCTGCCCCCCGGGACAGCTTTCAGCCGGTGGCTGTCCCTCTCTGCTGGAGGCGGGGGCGCTATTTTCCCGTTCCTCACATTTCGCTGATTTTTACTTATACCACATCCCGGCCCGAATTGCAAGAGGAAAGAGGCAATTTTGTGCGCATATTTCCCCGGAGGGGCGACGGAGGGTTGAATATGGGGGCGGTCCTATGATAGAATGGTAAAAAAACCGGGGCGGCCCGTATCCGCCCACGGAGGAGGCGCTATGTCGGATCTGACGGCAATGCCGAATATCGGCCGGGAGATGGCCAGGAAGCTGGCGGCGGCGGGTATCACCTCCGCCGGGGCGCTCACCGCCTTGGGGGCGGAGGAGGCGTACCTGCGCCTGCGGCTCCTCTATCCACGGGTCTGCCTGGTCCATCTACAGGCCCTGGAGGGGGCTATCCGGGGCATCCCCTTCCAGTTTCTCCCCCCGGAGCGGAAGCAGGAGCTGAAGACCTTCCACGATAGCCTGGGGAAAACGCCATGAACATTCTGCACAGCGGTGCGCCCTGCTTCTTCGGGGACTGGTGGGGGCGGCCCATGGACAACTGCTGCCGCCCCGCCGCCGCGGAGTGGCGGGAGAACGGGACTCTCGTCATCACCTTCGACGCGGGGGAGCGGTGTGCCATTGAGGGGGCGGAGGGCGTGGAAAATACGCCCGCCATCTTTCGCGTGGCCCGGGCCCGGCGGGTGATCTGGGAGTGGTACGGCGACCCGGCGCACCGCCGAGAGCTCTGCCGGCGGCTCTACACCCCGGAGGGCCCCCATACGGTGCTGCTGGAGACCGCCGGGCCTGTGGGCGTGCGCCGGCGGCAATTTGACCCCCGGGGGGCGCCGGCCATGGTGCTGGCATGAAATTGCAGTAAGGAGGGACAGAGTATGGAGGAAGAATTGACGTTTGACAACCGGGAGGCGTTCCGGCAGTGGCTCCAGGAGCACGGCCAGCACAGCGGCGGCGTCTGGCTCCTCTTCGGCAAGTCCGGCGGGCCAAAGACGCTCAAGGCCGGGGAGGCGCTGGAGGAGGCCCTGTGCTTTGGATGGATCGACGGACAGATGCAGCGCGTTGACGAAAAGCGCTATCGAAAGTATTTCGCCCCCCGCCGGAGGGGGAGCAAGTGGTCGGCAAAGAACAGAGCCCTGGCGGAGAGCCTGGAGAAGCGGGGGCTCATGACCGACTTTGGCAGGGAAAGAATCCGGGAGGCCAGGAAAAACGGCCAGTGGGACGCCCCGGACCCCATGGCGGTGACGGAGGAGCAGATGGCCCAGGTGGCCGCGCTGCTGGAGGGACACGAGCCCGCCTGCGCCAACTTCCTGGCTATGCCCCTGTCGGTGCGAAAGACCTACACCCGGGCGTACTTCGACGCCAGAACGGAGACCGGGCGGGCGAAGCGGCTGGCCTGGCTGACGGACCGGCTGCATAAAAACCTGCGGCCGATGTGACAGGGTGTATTTACAGACGGCGAAAAAAGAGGTAGAATAGGGGAAAACACAGAAAATCAGGGGGAGAGGAACCACGCATGGAGGAGCTGAATGTCAGAATCTGCCGGGCGCTGCTGCCGAGGCGCGCGCCGGAGGGACACAAGGGGACCTTTGGCCGGGTCTGCGTCATCGGGGGCAGTACCGGGTACACCGGCGCGCCGGTGTTTGCCGCCGAGGCCGCCACACGCACCGGCAGCGGTCTGGTGCTGCTGGGCACCTCCCTGGAGGCCTACCCGGTGGTGGCCGGCCGATGCGACTCCGCCATGGCCTTCCCCCTGCCCAACCGGTATCAGGACATCGTGGAGAAGCTCTCCAAATGCGACGCGGTGCTCCTGGGCCCCGGTCTGGGGGAGGATCTGCGCCTGCGGCACACGGTGCGCTCCCTCCTGGACGATCTCAACATGCCGGTGGTGCTGGACGCCGACGGTCTAAACGCCGCCTCGGCGCATATAGATAGCTTGAAGCGCCGCACCGCCCCCACGGTGCTCACCCCCCACGAGGGGGAGTTCCTGCGCCTGGGCGGCGACCTCAGCGAGGGCCGGGAGGCCGGGGCCGCCCGGATGGCGGCGGAGCTGGGGTGCGTGGTGGTGCTGAAGGGGCCGGGCACCGTCATCGCCCACCCGGAGGGGTGGCTGCGGCGGAACACCACCGGCTCCAACGCTCTGGCCAAGGGGGGCAGCGGCGATATCCTGGGCGGCATGGTCCTCTCCCTGATCGGCCAGGGGGCGGAGCCCTTCGACGCCGCATCCCTGGCGGCGTACCTCCACGGGCGCTGCGGCGACATGGCCGAGGAGGTGCTGACGGCCTACGGCGTGACCCCTACGGACATCCTGCGGGCCATCCCCGCGGCCATCCGGGAGCTGCTGTCCTGAGAAGCTGAAAGAATCGGATATTTCAGAAAAAGGAGCGAAAAATTGTGCGAAAAGCCCTGCTTTTTGCACCAATGATGATCCTCCTGCTGGCGCTGCTCTGTGCCTGCGGGGGGAAGGAGGAGGCGGAGAGCCGGCAGGTTCAGGAGGACTTCCGGGACCTCAGGGCCCAGGCGGAGGTGAATCTCACCTGCCACTACGGGGACGAGGTGCGGACCTACGGCCTCTCCTGCGCCTACACGCCGGAGAAGTCCTCCGTCACCGTCACTGCCCCGGCGGACCTGGCCGGCGTGTCGGCGGAGTTCGACGGCGAGACCCTCAGCCTGCGCTATGACGATATCCTCATTGACGCCGGCGTCTACTCCGGTACGGAGATCTCCCCCTTCTGGGCGGTGCCCAGCCTGCTGCGTGCCATGGGGGAGGGGTACCTGCTGGAGGTCTGCCGGGAGGACATCGGGGACATCCCCTGCCTCCGCGCCGCCTTCGAGATCACCGGTCAGGACGGCGGCAAGACGGTGTACACCGTGTGGCTGGACGAGACGGACCAGCCGGTGCGGGGGGAGATCACTGTGGAGGAGACCGTAGTCTACGGGGTAGACTTTACAAGTTTTACGAAAGAAGGAGATTACGATGGAGGAGAAAATGCTGCGACGGACCTGGGCGGAGATTGATCTGGACGCCCTGACCCACAACTTCGAGACCCTGCGCAAACACACCGGGGCCCCCTTAGTGGGTGTAGTGAAGGCCGACGCCTACGGCCACGGGGCCATCACCCTGAGCCGGGAGCTGGAGAAGCTGGGCGTCCGGTATCTGGCCGTGTCCAATCTGGAGGAGGCCAAGGAGCTGCGCAAGGCGGGGATTGAGGCGCCCATTCTGATTCTGGGCTACACCCCGCCGGAGTACGTGGACCAGCTGATCGAGCACCGCATCACCCAGGCGGCGGCGGGGGAGCGGGCGGCCATCGCCTACAGCGAGGCGGCCCAGAAGTGCGGCGGTACATTGAAAATCCATATCAAAGTGGACACCGGCATGTCCCGCCTGGGCTTCCCCTGCACCAATGACCGCTTTGACGAGGGCGTGGCCGCCGCCCGCCGCGCCTGCGCTCTGCCGAACTTAGAGGCGGAGGGCATCTTCACCCACTTCGCCGTCTCCGACGAGCCGGAGAACGGGGACTGCAAGGCATTTACCCTGGGCCAGTACGACCTGTTCTGCCGCTTCTTCGCCGCCGTGGAGGAGGGGGGACACCGCTTCGCTCTCCACCACTGCGCCAACAGCGGCGCCTCGGCCTTCTACCCCGAGATGGCCCTGGATATGGTGCGGCCGGGGATTCTGCTCTACGGCTGCGGCAACGGCGCGGTGCAGCTGGACCTCAGGCCGGTGATGACCCTGAAGACCACCGTCAGCGACATCCGCCCCCTGGAGGAGGGCCGCACGGTGAGCTATGGTCGCACCTACAAGGTGGAGAGCCCGGCCAGGATGGGCGTGCTGCCTATCGGCTATGCCGACGGCTTCTTCCGGGCGCTGTCCAACCGGTGCAAGATGTTTGTCAAGGGTGATTTTGTCCCACAGCGGGGCAGGATCTGCATGGATATGTGCATGACTGACCTCAGTGACCGCCCCGACGTCCAGGTGGGCGACGAGGTGGAGATTTTCGGGCCCCGTCAGCGGGTGGACATCCTGGCGGAGACGGTGGAGACCATCCCCTACGAGCTGACCTGCGCGGTGAGCAAGCGCGTGCCCAGGCTGTTCTTTAAGGACGGCAAGCAGGTGGGCAGCGAGCTGAGGATGTATCTGTAAACAGGTCCTGCGCTCCGCAGCGCACCGGGCCGGTGTGTGTGAAGGGCGCTAATAAAACAGACAAAAACCCCCTGATGCAGGAAACAAGATCGCTGCATCAGGGGGTCTGTTCATTTCTCACCTATCTCCGGCAAGCCGAAAATCCACAGAGGGATTTTCCCTGTTTGCTGACGGAGGATGGGGTTTACTCCAGCTCCACTGTGATATGATCTGTGCCGTTCTCCTCAAACTCGCCCATATACCGCTCCATGCGGTCCAAAATCGCCTCATAGTTCTCCCGCGTGGGCTCCCCCAGATCCCGAAGGGCCAGCTCCTCCGCCAGAATCTCAAAAAACGTCACATCCTCATAGGCCATGATGGCCTCGTGGATGCCGCCCTCGGCGAAGGCCCGGGAGGGGATCAGATCCCCCTCGTAGAGCTCCACCAGTTTCGCCATACCGTGGTCCAGACAGTGGGCAAACACGCGGCTCTCCACCTCGTCGTACTCTTGAATGCGGTCGTCTCCCCGTGTGGAGTTAAGTACCCAGTTGCCGATGTACACCAGATCAAGCAGACGGCGGAATTGTTTTTGGGTCAGCTTCAGTTCCATGGGCGGCTCCTCCCCAGCACATAAATAGTCACAGGCAAAGTCTTGAACAGATTATAGCAGAGCTTCGGTGAAAATGCCATAGAAAATCGCAGGCAAAACGCCTAAATTTTGCTTGTTCTCCCCTGCAAAGCATAGTATAATAGGGGAACATCTGAATACCCCTATTTTTTTGCGGAATTCATCCGAAAAAGGAGGCTGCGCGATTGGATACGCGACCCATCGGCGTCTTCGACTCCGGCCTCGGCGGCCTTACCGCCGTGCGGGAGCTCCGGCGGCAGATGCCCTCTGAACACATTATATACTTTGGCGACACCTCCCGTGTGCCCTACGGCAACCGCTCCCCGGAGACGCTGCTCAAATACGCCCGGCAGGACCTGCGCTTTTTGGCCACCTTCCGGCCCAAGGCGGTGGTGATCGCCTGCGGCACCGTGAGCTCCAACTGCCTGGATACCCTCCAGGCGGAGAACGATATCCCCATCATCGGCGTGGTGGAGCCGGCGGTGAAGCGGGCGGCGGCGGCGACGCGAAACCGCCGGGTGGGGCTCATCGCCACCCGGGCCAGCGTCAACAGCGGGGCCTACCAGCGGCGCTTCGCCGCCCTGGCACCGGAGATCACGCTGATCGGCCGGCCCTGCCCCCTGTTTGTCCCCCTGGTGGAGGAGGGCCGTGTCCGGACCGGTGACAGCGTCATTGAGACGGTGGCGGCGGAGTACCTGACCCCTCTGCGGGAGGAGGGCGTCGATACGCTGGTGCTGGGCTGCACCCACTATCCCCTCCTGCGGGAGGTCATCGGGACGGTGATGGGTCCGGACGTGACGCTGATCGACGTGGGGCAGGAGGCCGCCCGGGCCGCCAGAGCGTACTTACAGGCCCGCAGTGCCGCCGCGCCGAAGGGCCAGGGCGACGTTGTCTACTGCACCAGCGACCGGCCGGCGGACTTCGAGCGCATGGCCCGGATGTTCCTCTACGAGGATATGGAGCACAGTCCCCGGCTGGTGGACATCGAGGCCTACTGATGGAGCGGCGGGCTGCACTGTCTCTCCAGAGCCGTCAATGCCTGGACGGCGTCGAGGAGCGCTTCTCTCAGCACCGGGAGGGCATTTTAAGCGAGACGGCGGCGGGAGTCCTGCTGCGCTACCGAGAGGAGGGCGGCGAGGCCTCCCTGGACTTCGCCGGAGAAACCGTGGAGCTGCGGCGCCCCGGCACCCGGCTGACCTTCCGCGCCGGAGAGACCTCCCGGGGGCAGTACGCCACCCCCTACGGGACACTGGCGCTGTCGGTGCGCACGGACTATCTGCGCCACAACATGACCATCGACGGGGGTAAGGCGCTGCTGCGCTATGAGCTGTTTGACGGCGGCGGCTCCCTGGGCCGGTTCGCACTGACTGTCCAGATCACCAGCAGGGAGGGATGATTCCCCCCTGTTGGCGATCACATTTTGTAATATTCTGTCGAAAAACAACGAGGAGGCGAGAATCTGACGAACCTGATTGCGGAGGCCCTCCGGCAGGCGGAGGGCCTCACTGCCGCCGCCTGCCGCGCCGCCCTGAGCGACGGCACACTGTCCGGAGCGCTGACAGCCCTTCCAAAGGCGATATGGGGCGGGAACTTTGCCGACTGTTCCACCGCCTACCCTCTGGCCGCGGCCCGCGCCTTTGGGAGACCGCCAAAGGAGCTGGCGGCGCTCTTGGCGTCGCACATAGTGCCGGAAGGGAGCTTTTTTGACGCCGCAGAAGCCGCAGGGCCGGGATACTTGAACTTCCGTCTGTCCCCACGCTGGTACGAGGCGGTGCTGGAGGCCGCAATGTTGACAGACGAAGTACATAGCGATCCTCTTTCGGAGGAGGAAGCCATTCGCCTCCTGTTGGACGCCGCCCCCGGCGCGTCCATGGATCCATACCTCCCCCTCCGCCGGGACCGGGGCAACCCGCTCTACCGTCTCCGCTACGCCCTCCAGCGCCTGAGCCGTCTGCCAGAGCCGGAAAATGCTGTAAAGCTCTCCGCCTTTTCACCCGCTGAGCAGGCGTTAATCAAGTCCATCGCCGCCAGCCGCAGCGTCGAGGCAGAGGAGTTTCCCCGCTCTGCAGCCCACTGTCTCCTATCCCTGGCAGACACCCTCCAATCCTGCCACGCCGCCAGCCGCCTTGCAGGCACTTCTCCCGACCTCCGCATCCTCACAGCCGCCCGCAAAACACTGGAAAATGGAATGAACGCGTTAGGGATGCTGTAAAACAAAACACCTTGCCGCCCGCTGCGGCCGAAAAGAGTGGCCAGTCTTTGACTGGCCGCAATTTGTCGCTGTGCAGGGCTAATCCCCTACGCTTGAAATCCGCAGATTTCAAGCGCACGCACAGCGTAACCCTCTCTCCCTCAGTCTGTCAAAACAGTCAATAGAGTATCAACGGCGGTAAGGAGGATAGTGTGAAAGGAACCCAAGAGGGGTTCCTTTCGCGTTAAATCAGCCCGCCGCACCCCAAGGGCATTTCTTCGCCGCTACGCGGCTCAGGCACAGCGACAAATTTCGGCCATCGGCCGAAATTTGCCTCAGCTTGTTGAAAAACCCGTTGGGTTTTTCAACAAGCTGAGGGAGAAGGCCCACCCCGCAGGGGTGGGCCCGCTCCCTTTAAAATCAGTCTACGATATCCACCGTAACCTTCTGGCCGGTGCGCTGGGCACAGGAGCGGACCAGGGTCCGGATCTCCTTGGCGATGCGGCCCTGGCGGCCGATCACCTTCCCCATGTCCTCCGGGGCGACACGCAGCTCCAGCGTCAGCTCATCCCCCCGGTCCGTCTCCGTCACGGAGACGGCGTCGGGGTTCTCCACAAGATTCCTGGCGATGTAGAGCAGCAAGTCCTTCATGCTGTTGCCCTCCAACAGTCCCATTACAGAACGTCAACTTTCTTCAGCAGGGCGCGGACTGTGTCCGTGGGCTGAGCGCCGCTCTTGATCCACTCCTTCGCCCTCTCGGCGTCGATCTTGATCTCCGCGGGGGAGACGCAGGGGTTGTAGGTGCCGATCTCCTCGATGAAGCGGCCGTCCCGGGGGAAGCGGCTGTCGGCCACTACCACGCGGTAGAAGGGGGCCTTCTTTGCGCCCATCCGGCGCAGTCTGATCTTAACCATGTCTCTTGTCCTCCAGTAGTGTAAAATAGTTGTTTTTTATCATAAATGCCAAAGCACTTATTCTCTTTCCATAGGTTCTGCGGAAATATGGGAACATCGTTACCGTGCGGCAAATCGGAAATTATAGCAGAGCATAGAGCGAACATAAAGTTCTTTTTGGTTCTTTTTTCCTAAAGGGACGCACTCCACTAACATTTTTTTTCACAAAATGAAGTGTCGTTGCAGTCTTTCAGGAAAAAGAGCTACTTCAGCCGCTTCTTCCGGCCAAACCCGTGCATCCGGCTCATGCCGCCGCCCATCCCGCCGAAGCCGCCCATCCCCTTGGGCATCTTGCCCCTGCTGAGCTGCTTTGTGAGCTGCTGCATCATCTCAAACTGCTTGAGAAGGCGGTTCACGTCCACCACCTCCAGGCCGCAGCCGGCGGCGATGCGGCGCTTGCGGCTGGCGTTGAGAATCCCGGGATTCTCCCGCTCTTTGGGCGTCATGGAGAGAATAATGGCCTCGGTGCGGGCCATGACCTTCTCGTCGATCTGAGCCCCCTGCATCTGCTTGCCCAGGTTTCCGGGCATCATGCCGGCGATCTGGCTCAGATCCCCCATGTTTTTCAGCTGCTGCATCTGCTCCAGGTAGTCGCTGAGGGTGAAGCGGTTCTTGCGGATCTTCTCCTCTAACTTCGCCGCCTGCTTCTCGTCAAAGCTCTGCTCCGCCTTCTCGATGAGGGAGAGCATGTCGCCCATGCCCAAAATCCGGCTGGCCATCCGGTCCGGGTGGAACAGCTCGATCATGTCCAGCTTCTCCCCGGTGCCCGCGAACTTGATGGGCTTCCCGGTGGCCGCCCGGATAGAGAGCGCCGCGCCGCCCCGGGCGTCGCCGTCCAGCTTGGTCAGCACCACGCCGTCGATGCCCAACGCCTCATCGAAGGCGGAGGCGGCGTTCACCGCGTCCTGGCCGGTCATGGCGTCCACCACCAGCAAGATCTCCTGGGGATGGACCGCGGACTTGATCCGCTTGAGCTCGTCCATCAGCTCCTCGTCGATGTGGAGCCGGCCGGCGGTGTCCAGGAGCACCGTGTCGTACCCGTGGTCCTTTGCGTGGGCCAGGGCCCTCCGGGCGATGTCCACCGGGTCGCCCTGTCCCAGCTCAAAGACGGGGATGCCCAGCTGGCCCCCCACCACCTTCAGCTGCTCGATGGCGGCGGGGCGGTACACGTCGCAGGCGGCCAGCAGCGGCCGCTTGTTCATCCGGTTTTTCAGATACCCGGCCAGCTTGGCGCCGTTGGTGGTCTTGCCCGCGCCCTGGAGGCCCACCAGCATGATGACGGTGGGGCCCGAGGAGGCGAAGGCAATTTTGGCGTTGGCCCCGCCCATGAGGGCGGTGAGCTCCTTGTTGACAATCTTGATGATCTGCTGGGCGGGGGTCAGGCTCTCCAGCACGTCGGCCCCCACCGCCCGCTCGGTGACGCTGGCGACGAACTCCTTGACCACCTTGAAGCTGACGTCGGCCTCTAAGAGGGCCAGACGCACCTCCCGCATGGCCTCCCGCACGTCGCTCTCGGTGAGCCGGCCCTTGCCCCGCAGGCGTTTGAACAACCCGTTCAGTTTTTCGGAAAGTCCCTCAAAGGCCATAGGCGTTATCCTCTCATTCCTTCAGCGCGGCCACCGCCTGAGTGATCTCCCTGAGACACCGGTCGATGTCGCTGTTCTCGTACTGGCGGTAGTTGATGAGGTGCAGCTCCTCCGCCGAGCGCTGGATCTTGTCCAGGTTGTCCTTCATGGCCATAAAGCGGCGGATCAGGCCGGTCTTGTCCTCCACCTCCTGCATCACGCCCTCCGCCCGGACAATCACGTCCCGGACCCCCTGGCGGGAGATGCCGGTATTTTCCGCAATCTCCGACAGGGACAGGTCCTCGTTGTAGTACAGGTCGAAGAACTCCCGCTGTCTCTCTGTCAGAAGCTCCCCGTAAAAGTCGTACAGCATGGTCATGCGGTAGGTCTGGTTCTTCACGGGTCCACCTCCTGTGTAAAGTTGTTCCGCTTTACAAACGAGATTATCATAAACGAAATTGTCAAAAAAGTCAAGAGGGAAAAGGGGGGAAATAGCGGCGTCTCTCTGCTTTTTTATACCGCCCCGTTCTGCCGTGGGCTATTTCCACTCCCGGGGGCTTCTCCCGTACGTCCCCCGAAAGGCCCGCAGAAAGGCGGAGTAGTCGTGAAACCCCGCCTCCACGGCGGCCTTGAGTACCGGCGCGCCCCGCCTGATCTCCTCCGCCGCCCGCAGCAGCCGCTTCTGCCGGATGTACTGGTGCACCGTGATCCCGTAGATCTCCTTAAACCGGTGCATCAAATGGTACCGGCTCAGGTAGAACGCCCCCGCCAGACGGTCGATGGACAGCTCTTCACTCAGGTGCTCGCCGATAAAGCGGGTTACCTCCTCCATCTTGGGATCAAAGCGGTAGGATCCCTCCTCGGTATCCCCGCCCCGGATGACGTCCCGGTTCAGGGCCACCAGCAGCTGCACCAGGCAGGACTCCGCCAGCAGCGCGGCCCCGAATTCTTCGCTTTCTCCGGTCTCTTTCAGACGCGCAAAGAGATCCCGGTAGCGCAGACGGTCCTCCCCCCGGGGGCGGCAGAGGTGGACGCCCCGCTCCTGGGAGAGGCGGAAGCAGGTCCGCAGATCCGTCCCGCCCCGCGCGCTCAGGTAGTCCCCGTTCATCCAGAGTACCATCCGCTCATAGGGCTCGGCGGGATCAATGACAGGCCGGTGGATCAGACTGCGCCCCACCATCAGAATGTCGAAGGGCTTGAGAAAATAGCGCTTGCCCTCCAGGTGGTAGGTCACCCGCCCGGCGAGATGGAAGACGATCTTATCAAACTCATGGTAGTGAGAATCCAGCTTCTCCGCCCGGCTGTCCCGCAGGTGAAACAGGCGGAAGTTCTCGGTGAGGTAGCCCCTCTTCCCAATTTCTGTTACGTCTAACATGGCTCCCCCTTTTTGCGCGATTTTCTGGTAATACTGCCATGATACCATGCACTCTGTGCGGCGGCAAGAGTAAGTGTGCCGCCCGGACAAAAAACGGACGTCTGGCCGGACACACTTTGCGCGGCGGATACATAAGATACTGCGGGGCGAAGAAGCACGGAGTGGGAAATCTCACCTGCCCCTGTGTATAAATTCCGTGGCTGCGTGGGAGAATGATAGTGGTTGCCAGCGGGGCCCGTCGCGGGCTCTCCGGCGACACTTTCTTCCGGCGGAGCGTGAATTACAGTGGATACAAGCGTAAAGCGCGGCGACATTTACTACGCCGATCTCAGCCCGGTGGTGGGCAGCGAGCAGGGCGGCGTGCGCCCGGTGCTCATCATACAGAACGATACCGGCAACCGGTACAGTCCCACCGTGATTGCGGCGGCAATTACCTCCCAGACCGGGAAGGCCCGCCTGCCCACACATATTGAGCTGTCCGCCCACCGCCATGGCCTCACCAAGGACTCCGTGGTGCTTCTGGAGCAGATTCGCACCCTGGATAAGCGGCGGCTGCGGGAAAAAATGGGCCGTGTGGACCCGGAGCTTATGGGCCGCATCGACGCCGCTATCGCCGTCAGCTTCGGCCTTCCCGGCGACCGCATGGTGTGAGATCCGATTTCTTTCAGGCGGACGGTGCCAAGATGAATCCATGTCCGCCGCGGGCTGCCCGCCTGTGAGCCTGACGAGTATTGGCGCAGGAGACCCTGAATAGACCCGGCCCCTCCCGGCATAGACTTGCTGGGAGGGGCCTTTTATCCTGCGCTCTGTCCGAAAGGCGGTGCGCGGAGACGGTTCCACCCGCCCCGCTGCGGCTGAGATGGGACAAAGCCGGTTTATAGTCGAATAACATGGAAAGCAGCAAAGACCGGCGGCAGCGCCGCCTCAGCTTTTCGAAAAACCCAACGGGTTTTTCGAAAAGCTGAGGCAAATTGCGGCCGACGGCCGCAATTTGTCGCCTGTGGGCGGGTTGATTTAACGCGAAAGGAACCCCTCTTGGGTTCCTTTCACACTATCCTCTTTACCGCCATCCTACTTTGTTGACTTTTTTGACAGACTGCGGCGGCAGAGCCGCCCTTCACAGGAATTCTTTTGAGACGTTTCCCCTTCAAGGAAACGTCTATGTACCACTATACCACGGAAAGGTGAGGTGTCGCGCATATGGAACTTCCGGTATTCTGCCAGGGTGCTCCGACGGGGAAACTAATGCTGGAGGAGACGGGGGGACGGATTCGGGCGGAGATGGACTGTCCCATAGATCGTACCGGACTGTTCCGGGGCTATCTGATCTGTCGGAACGGGGAGAAGTCTCTGGGGGTGCTGGAGCCCAGGGGGGAGCGTCTGCGGCTGTGCCGCATGCTGCTGGGGGAGGAAATCCGCGCCCTGGGAGCGGCGGAGCGGGGCGAGCTGCGGCTGTCCTTCGCCTTCCGGCGGGAGGAGGGGTGGCAGTCCCTGCCCCACCCGGAGCAGTTCTTTCACCGGGCCCCCTTCGGCCCGGCCCTCCGGGACCTGAAGGGTGCGCTGTGGCGGGAGAGCCGGGGCCTGCGGCTCCTGGCCCTCCCCTTTGACAGCACCCGCCCCTTCCCCCTGGTTACCCTGTTCTGCTTCGCCCGCGTGGAGGACATCCGGGGCCGCCCCTTTGCCGTTTTTACCTTCGACGCCAAAGAATGTCCGGTGATGCCCGCCCCCCTGCCGTAAAATGGAGCTGTTTTTTTAACGCCTCACCGAAATTATGTCTACCAATTTCCGAGGAGGTATGATATAATAAAAAAATCTACCGGTTCGTGGCCTCAGCTGCGAACCGGGCCCTCGGCAGAGCTTTGCGGCGCGCACGCCGCAAAATAAACTGAAATCGTTTTTTCCGGGGGCCGCGTCCTCGGAAAAAACACCCTGCGCGGAGCGGAGTGTGCGAGCGTAAGCGAGTGTGCGCAGCGCAGCGAAATCCCTCGCCGAAAAGCCCAGCGAAGCGGGTTTTCGGCGAACACCGGAGGTGTATTTATGAGGTGCCCCTATTGTGGATACAGAGAGAGCAAAGTGGTGGATTCCCGGCCCGCAGAGGAGGGAACCAGCATCCGCCGCAGACGGGAGTGCCTGTCCTGCGAGAAGCGATTCACCACCTATGAGACCATGGAGTCACTGCCTATGGTGGTAATCAAAAAGGATGGCAGCCGGCAGAGCTTTGACCGGGGTAAGGTCCTGGGCGGTATGATCCGGGCCTGCGAGAAGCGGCCGGTACCCCTGGCCGATCTGGAGCGGCTGGCCGACGAGATCGAGCAGAACCTCCAGAACGCCCTGGAGCGGGAGGTAAGCACCGCCGTCATCGGCGAGCAGGTGATGGAGAGGCTCAAGGGTGTGGACGAGGTGGCCTACGTCCGCTTTGCCTCCGTCTACCGGCAGTTCAAGGACATCAACACCTTCATGGCCGAGCTGACGAAGCTGCTGGAAGAAAAGTAACCGTTCGCGGCCTCAGCCGCGAACAAAGCCCTCTGCAGAGTTTCGCCGCCCGCAGGCGGCGAAATAAACTGAAATCGTTTTTTCCGGAAACCGCGTTTTCGGAAAAAACACCCTGCGCGGAGCGGAGTGTGCGAGCGCAAGCGAGTGCATGGAGCGCAGCGAAATCCCCTCAAAAATATATTGTAAATGCGAATCAAGAGTTAAAAAGGGGTAGAAAAACAGCGCAAAAGAGCAGAGAA
>CANDEH010000007.1 GCA_947383645.1 uncultured Clostridia bacterium
TTCGACGTGGTCCTGGCCGGCTTCGACGCCGCCGCCAAGATCAAGGTCATCAAGGTCGTCCGCGAGATCACCGGCCTGGGCCTGGGAGAGGCCAAGGCTTTCGTGGAGAGCGCCCCCAAGGCCATCAAGGAGGGCATCTCCAAGGACGAGGCCGAGGAGCTGAAGAAGAAGATGGAAGAGGCCGGCGCCAAGGTGGAGCTGAAGTAAAAGGCACAGCGACTGTACTCCCGATCTTTTTCCTGCCGGGAAAAGTGAGAGCGAGTGTCGGTTAACAAATGAAAGCCCCGAGCAATTCACTGTGAATTGCTCGGGGCTTTTTGTCTGGATGGGGGAGACTGCCGGCACTGTCGGATGACAGAGTTTTGCAGGGCCGACGGTCCTGCTCTTTTTCACTTCCGGTTGAAGTCGGACAGACCGCCGGCGCAGTCAATCACAACCTTCTCGCAGTCCCGGCAGAGGAAGGCCAGCACTGCGGAGCCCTTCAACATGGACAGCTCCGACAGCACCACCGCGCCGTCGTGAAACTGCGCCCGGCCCAGGAGGGGGCGCTTTTTCCCCGGGAGCCAGGAGAGCTCCTGGGGGCTCTGGATCAGGCCCTCCTCCATCTCTCTGCCGCAGTAGGGACACTGCATGGATATCCACCCTTTCTCTTTACCGGAGCTTGACCTCTGTGCCCTCTAAGATGCTGCCCTCGCCGATCACATAGGTGATCTCCACCTGGTCGCCCTCGCTGAGGATCACCGCCAGGGGATTTTTCACCGCGCTGACGCTGTAGAAGGTGTCGTAGCCCACCAGACGCAGGAAGTAGACGCTGTTGCCGTCCAGCACTGCCGTGCGGATCTCCGCCACAGTGCCGGTGACGGTTTCCTGGCCCGCCAGACCCACGTCGTCCCCGGTGATGACCCCGTGGGAGCGGAGCATACTCAGGTAGTTGGCCTCGCACTCGGCCACGGTGTCCCCGGTGGCCACGATGGTGTACTGCTGCACGTTCACCATGGCGTACTTCTTCACCAGCTCCGCCGCGTCCTTCATGGCCATGAAGTAGGTGGGCTGCTTCCCCACGTTCAGGAGCAGCGGGAAGGTGGCCTGATAGCGGAGGTTTTGCAGCTCGCCGTTGGCACTGGCCCGGGCGGACTCCTCCGTGGCCCCGGCGCAGGAGTAGAATTTCGTCTCCTTGGTCCGCTGGTTGGTGAGGATGAAGCCGATGTTGGACTGGTCGCCTCCGGTGGAGGTGACACCGGTGTAGACATACACGTCGTCATTGATGGCGATATAGTTGTAGCCGCTGGTGGTGACGGTCACGTCCCGCTGGCCGAAGATAGAGTTGAGAAAGCCGTTGTGGTACATGCCGTAGTAGTCGTACTGCTGGGTGATGAGGTTGGCGTTGTAGAGGTTATCCACCCAGGCCGGCACCTCCTCGTAGTACTGGCTCTCCCCGGTGACGGCGTTGACCAGCACGCCGCCCTTTACATCCACGCCGCCGAAGAGGCCGATGGTCTTCACCAGCCGGGCGCAGACCCAGTAGGGGGTCCCCGCCTCGTCCACCTCCATCACCGGCTGGGCGAACATGAAGGTGGGGTAGTGGAACCGCAGGTGGCGGTAGAGGTTCCGGCCGAAGTGCTCGGCGGTGGTGTACTTGATGCCCTCGCTGAGGCGCACCAGCTCCACGCTCTGGTCCACCATGTCGATGATGAGATAGGCGGGAAGGCCGTCGCCGCGGTTGGTGAACCACTTGATGATATCGGCGTAGCTGAGGGTGGCGATACGCACCGGGCGGCCCTGGTAGTTGATCTGGGTGTAGTCCTCGTTTACCTCAAACTGGCTGACCATGTCGCTGAGCTCGCCCAGCTTCCGGTCGCCCAGGCGCTCGGCGCTGTCCTTGTCCAGCATGGGGATCTGGCTGTAGGAGATCTCGTCCACCTCCGCCACAAAGTCCCCGGTCTCGATGGGCAAAAGCTGGGCGTAGCTCCTGGCCCGGAAAAATACGGAGCCGGCCACGCTGCCCACCAGGGCGATAATCAGCAAGACAGCGGCCAGGACGGCAGGGATCAGGCACTGCTTCTTCAAAAACTGGAAGTAGCCCCTGAGCCCCTCCCCCTGGAAGCCGGAGGTAATGAGGGCGCTGACGCTGTAGATAATGCACAGCAGCAGGGCGAAGGCATAAAACTCCTCCGACTGCAAATTGATGGCCGGCAGGGTAAAGTAGAAGTAGGCAAACCCCACCACCGCTGTGACGGCCAGATTCAAGAGCGTCCTTGTCACCGCGTTGCCCACCGGCTTGCGGGGCTTCTTAGGCCGCGGCGGCGTGGGCGGCTTCTGCGAGGGCGCGCCGCTCTGGAACCCTTCCCAACGGAAGCCACCGGCATCTGTTCCCGAAAATCCCATAGTTTTTCTCCTTTTTTGTTTCTATTCTAATTACTTCTAACCTTCAAAAAGCCCTCGGCAGAGTTTCGCGGCGCGGACGCCGCGAAATAAAATGAAATCATTTTTTCCGGAAACCGCGTTTTCGGAAAAAATACTTCTCGCGGAGCGGAGTGTGCGAGCGCAGCGAGTGCGCGTAGCGTAGCGCAACCCCCCTCACCTGAAATGGCAAAGCCATTTCAGGTGACTTATTTTACACCTTTTTTGCCGCCAATACAAGAGTATCTTCCTCCACGCCCAACTCCAGCACATCGCCGGCCCGGGCGGCGCCGGAGAGGAGCTGCTCGGCGATGGCGTCCTCCACCCGGCTGCGGATGGCCCGGCGGAGGGGCCGGGCGCCGTAGGCGGGGTCGAAGCCCTCCCGGGCCAGCTTCTCCACGGAGTCCTCCGAGGACTGGAGTGTGAGCCCCAGGGCCGCCGCCCGCGCCGCCGTCTGCTCCAGCATCTGCCGGGTGATCTGGCGCATGTCCGCCTCGCTGAGGGGCCGGAACACCACCAGGTCGTCCACCCGGTTCAGAAGCTCCGGCCGGAAGGTCCGCCGGACCTCGGCCAGGACGGTTCGCCGGACGGACTCAAAGGGGACGGTGTTTCCCTCGCTCCCCACGGCGAAGCCCAGGGGGGTTCCCGCAGCGGTGATGGCCTTGGCTCCGATATTGGAGGTCATGGCTACCACCGTGTTGCGAAAGTCCACCTTCCGCCCCTGCCCGTCGGTGAGGGTTCCCTCCTCCAACACCTGTAAGAGGAGATTCCACACGTCCTCGTGGGCCTTCTCCAGCTCGTCCAGAAGCACCACGGAGTAGGGCCGCCGCCGGACCTTCTCCGTCAGCTGCCCCCCCTCCTCGTGGCCCACGTAGCCCGGAGGGGCTCCCAGGAGGCGGGAGCTGCTGTGGCGCTCCATATACTCGCTCATGTCGATGCGGATCACCGCGTTCTCGTCGCCGAAGAGGGCCTCGGCTAACGCCCGGCAGAGCTCCGTTTTCCCCACGCCGGTGGGGCCCAGGAGAAGGAAGCTGCCGATGGGCCGGCGGGGGTCCCCCATACCCACCCGGCTGCGGCGGATGGCCCGGGAGAGGCGGATCACCGCCTCCTCCTGTCCCACCACCCGGCGGTGCAAAATCTCCTCCAGGCGCAAAAGCCGCTGCTGTTCGCTCTCAGTGAGCCGCGTCACCGGGATGCCCGTCCAGCGGGATACCACCTCGGCCACATCCTCCGGCTCCACCTGCCCCCGGTAGCACTCCTGGGCGGAGAGCTCCGTCCGCCGCTGCTGCTCAAAGTTCTGCTCGATCAGGCGCAGCTCGGCCGCCCGCTGGAAGTTCTCGCTCTTCACCGCCTCCGCCTTCTCCCGACGGACGTTTACCAGCTTTAAGTCGATGGCCCGCTGCTCCGCCGAGGGGGCCTGTCCCTCCATGCGCACCCGGCTGGCGGCCTCGTCCATCAGATCGATGGCCTTGTCGGGGAGGTAGCGGTCGTGGATATACCGGCGGCTCAGATCCACCGCTGCCGTCAGCGCCTCGTCGCTGATGGTGAGACGGTGGTGGAGCTCGTACTTCTCCCGGATGCCCCGGAGGATCTGCATGGCCGCCTCCGGCGAGGGCTCCTCCACGACGATGGGCTGAAACCGCCGCTCCAGAGCCGCGTCCTTCTCAATATACTTGCGGTACTCGCCCAGGGTGGTGGCTCCGATGACCTGGATCTCCCCCCGGCCCAGGGCGGGCTTGAGGATGTTTCCCGCGTCGATGGATCCCTCGGCGCTGCCTGCCCCCACGATGGTGTGGAGCTCGTCCAGAAAGAGGATGATGTTTCCCGCCCGCTTCACGTCGCTGAGAACGTTCTTCACCCGCTCCTCAAACTCCCCCCGGTACTTGGTCCCCGCCAGCATGGCCGGCAGGTCCAGGGACAGCACCCGCTTGCCGATCAGATCCTCCGGCACGTCCCCCGTAACGATCTGTACCGCCAGACCCTCGGCTACCGCCGTCTTGCCGACTCCCGGCTCGCCGATGAGAACGGGGTTGTTCTTGGTGCGGCGGCTCAGGATCTGCACCGTCCGCCGGATCTCCTCCTCCCGGCCGATTACCGGGTCCAGCCGTCCCTCCCGGGCGGCGGCGGTGAGATCGCTGGCGTACTCGCCCAGGGTCTTGGAGCGGCTGTCCTCCCGGCCTCTGGCCGGCTCCTGGGCCGGGCGGGGCGGGGGCGTCAGCCGCTGCACCAGGGTGGACTGGAGCCGCCGCAGGTCCACGCCGGTGCTGCGCAGCACCTGGACGGCCATGTTGTTTCCCTCCCGGAGAAGCCCCAGAAGCAGGTGCTCCGTCCCCACATAGCCGCTGCCGCAGCGCAGGGCCTCCCCGGCGGCGTACTCGATGGCCCGCCTGGACCGGGGGGTCAGCCCCTGGGAGGGGGAGGCCCCCGCCGTCCCCAGTCCCACGCTGACAATGATCGCCTGCCGGGCCCGCCCCTGGTCCAGACCCTGCTCGTTGAGGCAGCGGCACGCCATTCCCGCCTCCTCCCGCAGGAGGCCCAGGAGCAGGTGCTCCGTCCCCACATAGCTGTGTCCCAGCTCCTCCGCCGCCTCGTGGCTCAGCCGCAGCACGTTCTGCGCCCGCGGCGTAAATTTGCTCTCACCCATTCTGGGCACCTCCTTTAATCTTGCCGGTTCTTCCGGGGCCTTATTTCCCCCGACACTGTCCCTGGAAGTATGTCCCTCCCTTGGAGTTTTTAAGCGCCGGCGACAGATTTCGGCATTTTTTTCCGCTTGCGGCAATTTCCCCTGATTTGGCTCTTGCATTTTTGCAGTTTCATGTTACAATGGGGATACATTTTGATATGGAGGTGCTATCATGGCTCATAAGATTACCGACGCCTGCATCAGCTGCGGCGCCTGCGCGGCCCAGTGCCCTGTGGAGGCGATCACCGAGGGCGACAGCCAGTACGTCATCAACGAGGATCTCTGCGTGGACTGCGGCTCCTGCGCGGCCACCTGCCCCAACGAGGCCATTGTCGCTGAGTAATCCGGGTACATAGGTTCACCCCGCGGCCTTGGCCGCGGGGTCCGTGTGTCAAAAAATCAGATGATTTTTTGACACACGGACCCCGATTTCGGCTGCAAGCCGAAATCGGTCGCCTGCGGGCGGGTGATTGCATGCGAAAGGAACCCCTCTTGGGTTCCTTTCACACTATCCTCCTTACCGCCGGCGATACGCTGTATCCCCTTTTGACAGTGCGGCCCCGCGGCCTTGGCCGCGGGGTGCCTTTCTTTGTTTACTGTCGGAAAACCACATGCAAAGGAGTCCTGCCCCATGAAAAAATTCATTCGCCGGGCCGCCGCGCTGCTGTGTGCGGCCGTACTGCTGATGACCTCCGCCTCGGCGCTCTCCGTGGAGGACGCCAGAGAGCTTCTGGAGGACCTCTACATAGACGAGCTCCCCCCCGGCGCCTACTCCGCCGCCACGCTGGAGGATCTGTTTGCCGCCGTGGGGGATCCCTACACCTACTATATGACTGCCGAGGAGTATGAGGCCTTCAACACCAGAGTGGAGGGGGAGACCTCTGTCACCGGTATCGGCGCCTCCGTGGAGTATACGGCCGACGGCATTCTCCTCACCGGCGTGCTGGCCGGCGGCGGAGCTGTGGAGGCCGGCCTCCAGGCCGGAGATCTGATTATTGCCATCGACGGAGCGCCCTGCGCCCCCGCCGATGAGACCCACCGGGACCGGCTGGTGGGGCAGGCGGGCACCACGGTGGCGATCACCGTCCGCCATGCCGGCGGAGAGGTGAGAGACTACCGCATCCAGCGCCGCCTGGTGGAGATTCACAACACCTCCACCACCCTCTGGGACGGCGGCGTGGGCTACATCGACTGTGACAGCTTTGGATCCCAGACCTTCCAGTACTTCGTGGAGGGGATCCGGGAGTACGATGACGACGCCCACATCTGGATAGTGGATATGCGCAGCAATACCGGCGGGCTCCTCAGCGCCGGGGTCTACACCACCGGCGCCTTCACCGGCCCGGGTACGATTCTCTCCACGCGGAATCGGGATGGGCGCTACCGCCGCTACAACTTCCCCTATAACTACCTGACGCCGGACCCTGCGATTGTCCTTACCAACGCCTACTCCGCCAGCGCCGCGGAGATCTTTGCCGCCGGCGTCCGGGATGCCAGGGCGGGTATTCTGATCGGAGATCGGACCTTCGGCAAGGGCGTGGCCCAGCAGGTCTTTGACAGGGGGAATTACCCGGAGCTCTTCGACCAGGACGCTGTCAAAATCACCGTCTCCCGCTTTTACTCCGCCCACGGCAATACCACCGACCGGATCGGCGTAATTCCCACTCTGCTGATGGATCCCAACCTCTCTCAGGACGCGGCCCGTCTCCTCTCTGCCGGGGAGCCGCAGCGGCCGGAGGGCTATCTGCGCCTGACGCTCAACGGGATGGACTACTACCTGGATCTGAAGGAGGCCCGGCGCGAGGAGAACCGGATGGCCTTCGACGCCATCCTTGCCGCGCTGCCCCCCGATGCCGCAGTGGCCTCCGGTGTCCGGAGCAGCTGGGAGGAGACCACCGTGGCCGAGGTGGTGGAGACCTGCGGCGGCGATGTGAACAGCCGCTGGTTTGCCGATTTGGGTGACAGAGCCGGCGCCGACAAGATCAACGCCCTGGCTACCTACGGTATCCTTGCCGGCGACGGCAGCGGGGCCTTCCGTCCCGATGACACCCTCACCAGGGCCCAGCTGTGCGCCCTGATGGCCCAGGCCATCAATGTGGCCTATCTGGGGCAGGGCCGCTTCACCGATGTGGAGGATGGCCGCTGGTATGCGCAGTATGTCAACGCCATGGCGGAGATGGGGCTTGTCAACGGTGTGAGCGCCGGCGTTTTCCGTCCCAACGACACGCTGACCCTGGGACAGCTGTGCACCTTTATGGGCCGTCTGGCCGCCTATTTGAACTGTGAGGTCTACGACTACATGCAGGCCCAGGACCCGGCGGAGCTGGCGCAGGAGCTGCCGGAGGTGGCCCCCGGCCTCCGCTCCGGTGTGGATGCGATGACGCAGATGCTGGCGGACCGGGAGGGCCATACGGTATCCCTGCTGTGGGACGAGCTCTCCGCGCTGGATCTGAACGCCCCGGTGAACCGGGAGCAGGCAGCCGTGGTGCTGTACAACCTGCTGTGGGAGCTTGGGATTCTCTCCTATTGAGATTCGGAAACGATACAGGGCCCCGCCGGCCCGCTGGAAGCGTCTCTCCGCTCCCGGCAGGCCGGCGGGGCTCTGCTGCCCCTGCGGGGCCGGGTCCGGATGGAGCGGAAGCCGTATCCGCAGCGCCGGGGGCAACAGACGGTTGCTTTACAGGGGCGATCCGGCGTGTTATGCTGTAGATACGGAGGAGAAGCGCACCTCCGCCCGGGAAACATGTTTCTGTACAGTCTTCGCAGGATATGAACGACAGAAAAGGAGAATACCCAATGGAATTTAAGGATGTCTTTACCCAACTGCGGGAGAATGCCCATCTCTCCCAGGCCGATGTGGCGGGGAAGCTCTTCGTTACCCGCCAGGCGGTGAGCCGGTGGGAGTGCGGGGAGACCATGCCCAACACCGCCACGCTGGCCCAGATCTCCAAGCTCTTCGATGTATCCATCAATACCCTCCTGGGCAGCCCCCGACAGCTCTACTGCCAGAGCTGCGGCATGCCCCTCAGCGACGGCATCCTGGGTCACGAGGGGGACGGTACGCCCAACGAGGACTACTGCCAGTGGTGCTACAACGACGGCGGTTTTTTGACAGACTGCACCATGGAGGAGATGCTGGAAACCTGCGTGGGTATCATGAAGGAGCAGGGGATGCCCGAGGAGGCAGCCCGGTCCCATATGACGGAGATCCTGCCTAAGCTCTCCCGGTGGAAGAAGGGGTAATCTGCGTCTGACGCCGCAGCAAAAAATCAGGGGGCGAACCTTCGGTTCGCCCCCTGATTTTTTGACAAGTTGGGGCAAATTGGGACCATTGGTCCCAATTTGTCAGAATTTCTGCGGTTTTTGCCCTGCCAGACAAAAAATTTGTCTGGCAATCCGTATACGCCGATTTAATCAGCGCCTCCGTAATCTGGTACAATATGTGGCTGATGACAAAATTGGCCGCCGGTCTGCCTGTTTTCCTCCATATGGCTCCGGAATCCCTGGAAATACACCGGAGTGTTTCCCGCGGTTTTTTAACGGACTGATGAGAGAAATTCCGCATTATCCGCCCGGCGTGATTTTGTCAATCGTCCATATGGAGAGACAAATTCCACATAAGGAGGGAAGAACGGTGGCGTCGAACACTTACGGCTATATCCGTGTATCCGCGGCGGATCAGAATGAGGAGCGCCAGATGGTCGCCATGCGGGAGCTGCCCATTCCGGAGAAAAATCTTTTTATAGAGAAGCAATCCGGGAAGGACTTTCAGCGGCCTCAATATGAAAAGCTGGTCAGGCGCTTGAAGTCGGAGGATTTGCTCTATATCAAGAGTATTGACCGCCTGGGACGCAACTACGGGGAGATTCTGGAGCAGTGGCGCTTTCTCACCAAGGAGAAGCGGATTGACATTGTCGTACTGGATATGCCGCTGCTGGATACACGCCGGGGAAAGGACCTGATGGGGACCTTCCTCAGCGACATCGTTTTGCAGGTTCTCTCCTTTGCGGCGGAGAATGAGCGGGGCAACATCCGGGCGCGGCAGGCGGAGGGCATCGCGGCGGCCAAGGCCCGGGGCGTAAAGTTCGGCAGACCGTCCACGCCGCTGCCGGATAATTTCTGTCAGATTCATAAGGATTGGCGGAGTAAAAAACTGACGCTCCGACAGGCGGCGGAGGCCTGCGCGATGCCTGTCGGAACGTTTTACTCCAAAGCGGTGCAGTTTGAAAAGTCCGGTTAAATCAATCAGCCGCCGGTTTGAATGGGGAAAAGGGGTGGAGAATAGCGGGAAAATCGACCGGAGTTCCATCCCGCAGGACCATCCGGTACACGGTCATCAAGGCCCGCCTCCACCCCGCCGCGGAGCAGGTAGAGACGCTGTACCAATAGGTACAGCGTCTCGGGGCAATTTGATCTATATGATTACCCGGGAAAAGGCCCCGGCCCGATTGCAGATTCGAGCCGGGGCGATATTTTTCTTCACGCCGGAAGGATAGCCGGGTTATGGTTGCTTCGAAACGGGGCGGTCGTAGATGCGGGCGAAAAGGGGGGCGAGATGGGCGATGGAGCGCTGCGCGGCGGTTTCCATGTCGGGGATCTGGAAGATCTCTGTGCAGAAGGAGCCGTCGTAGCCGCAGTCCCGGAAAGTCTGAATCACGCGTGAAAAATCCATGCCGCAGTTGCCGGGATATCTGCGGTTGTTATCGGACAGATGGACATGAATATTGTAGGGGCAGTACTGCCTGATCGCCTCAAACAGATCCGGCTCCTCAATATTCAGGTGGAAGGTATCCATCATCAGACGGAAATTCTGGCGGTCTACGCGGCGGACCATGTCCAGCGCCTCGGCAAGGGTGTTGATAAAATTTGTCTGCATAATGGTAACAGTTTCCAGCGCGATCTGGACGCGAAGGGGCGCGGCGTAGTCGCTGATCTGCCGAAAGGCCTCCACGGCCCACTCCTCCGTCTCCTGACGGGCGATGTTGCTGCGGTATTGGCCGCGGACCCGGCCGATATTTACTTTTGCGTCGAAAAATGAGGCAAATTCAATGATCTCCTGCACCCGACGGATAGCTTCCCTGCGAATTCCCGCGTCAGGATCGGTGAAGCTGAGCCCCAGCTGTCCAAATATTTCGCCTGTACAGACGAGATCGACGCAGATTCCCAGGTCCTGCGCGGTGCGTTTTATCGCGGCGCGGTCCAGCGCGGAGGGGTTCAGCGTCATCAGCTCGACGCCGTCATAGCCGTTTCGCGCAACAGCCCCAAAGGTTTCTTCGATACTGCCCTGATAGGCGGTGACGCTTTCAGCCACGGCAACGTCCGGCGTGGCAACCTGATAGCAAAGTCGCATGGTTCTTTCCCGCTGTACCGCTGGAGTACAGCTCTCCTTTTCAAAAAATATTTGGCAACAGCAAAGGAATGGCTGTTGTACTGTAACAGATTGGTTTTGAGGAAATTTTACGGTTTGAGCGGTTAAAACGACAGAACTGCGCCGTTCGAGGGCCGGGGTAAAAACACAGGCGCGGACATGCGGCACAGCAAAAAGATGTTGACTTTTCAGATGAAACGGGCTATATTCTACGAAAATCGTCAGATGTGCCTCAGACAGGGGATTGCCGATGGATCCCAGGGCCTTCGGCGAGGAAGAGCGGCGGCATACGCTGACAAGAGAAGGAGGAGATCCATGATACAAATAGCCATGATTCATACGGTGCAAAGCGTATATATGAGCTTTGAATCGCAGCTGCGGGAGGCGCTGCCCGACGTGCCGATGCGGGTATTTCACGTACTTGACGAGTTCCTGGCTGCGGATGCGGCGCCCGACCGGAGCGGATGCTTCACGCTGGCCAACAAGCAGCGTCTGCTGCACCAGCTACAGGCGGCGGTGCTGACAGGGGCGGATTTGATCCTGACAACCTGCTCCCAGCTCTCCGCGACGGCGCTGGATCTCTCGCCCTTTCTCCAGACGCCGCTTCTGACCGTTGACGGTCCCATGATCGAGGCCGCAGTAGAGCGGGGGGCGGAGATTGCCCTGATCTCCTCTGCGGCGGGAACGGTGGAGCCGATCTCTGAGAGCATCCGGAGAGAGGCGGCCCGTCAGGGGAAGGAGATCCACATCCATGTGTTCTGCGACGATCTTGCCATCACCGCGCTGAAGGCGGGGAACAGGGAGGAGCATGACCGGCGGATCCGCGCGCTGGCAGAGCAGATTTGCGGCTGCGACAGTGTGATCCTTGCCCAGGCCTCCGGCGCGCATATGCGGGAGCCTGTCGGACAGATGACAGGGCTGCCGGTCTATACGGGACTGCCCTACTGCGCGGAGCGGGTGCGCGCTTTTGCCGATCAGAAGAGAAGACAGGAAGGATAACAGCACAGTTGAAAGGAGAATTACCCATGACAAAGAACAGAGAATTGAAGATCGGCTGCTGCGCGCCGATAGACCGGTACGGCGAGGTTGCCGCCGCCGGGTTTGCGCATATCGAATTGCCGGGCAGCGCGCTGGCGCGGCTCTCCCGCGAGGAGCTTATGCAGTGGGAGCGGACCGTGAAGGACGGCCCGATTCCATGCAGAGGGCTGAATTCGTCGATTCCGCAGGAGGTCAAAATTTGTGGACCGATGTTTTCTGAGGAGGCGGCCTGTCAGTACGCCCGGCTGCTCTGCGCCCGCGCCGCTCAGCTGGGGGCGCTGAATATCGGAATCGGCTCGCCGATGTCCCGGACGCTGCCCCGGGGGTTTTCCGTGGAGACGGCCTGGCAGCAGACGGAGCAGTTCCTGCGGATTTTCTGCGCCGAGGCGCTGCCCTACGGCATTCAGGTTCTGTGGGAGCAGGTGAATACCGAGGAGACGAACTTTGGCACGGACAGCCTGGCGTCGCTGCCGCATGTGGAGAAGCTGGTTCGGGAGGGGTTATCCAACTTTGGCCTGATCGCGGATTTCTACCACATGGCGCGTATGGGAGAGGACGCTGCGGTGGCGCTTCAGGTGGCCCCCTATGTAAAGCACATGCATATTGCAGGCGTGCACAACGGCCGGGGACATGTCACAGCGGAGGACGAGGCGCAGATGAAGCCCATGTTCCGGGCCTGCGCCGCCGGAGCGCAGCAGAGCATATCTCTTGAGGCATCCCACGGCAGTATCGGCGGGGAGGGCGCCGCGGCGCGAGCGTTGCTGCTTCGCTGGCTGGGAGAAGGGGAGAGCGCCTGATTTCCCGGCTTACGGAATATTGTAGTTAATCATGCTCGTCTTTTCAACGGCCCTGTCCAGGTGCTCCTGCATATACTCCCGCGCCAGGTCGGAATTGCGGGACTCAATGGCCGAAATGATTTTCAGGTGGTAAAGATACCCCTCGGAGCCCATAATGCAGACGTTTTGATAGAACATTTTTGAAAACGAATCCTGCAGGAGCTTGAAAATTTGCAGGATGGCGCTGTTGTGGGAGGCCTGCGCAAGCGCCAAGTGAAACTTTTCGTCATACAGCGCGATGTCCGCCTTGCTGGAGGATTCCTGCATCAGGATGGCAAGTCTGCGCATGTGGGCGATGGCGGTGTCGTCTGCGCGCTGCGCGGCAAGTCCGGCGCTCTCTGTCTCCAGAATGCGGCGGAACTCGAAGAGATCGATGCGGTTGATTTTTTGCAGGCAAAGCGCCGGATCAGACGTGCACTGCTCCAACACAAAGGAGCCGCTTCCTTTCCGCGTCTCGACAAGGCCCTGTGCGGCAAGCGCACTGATTGCCCCCCGCGCAGAGGAGCGGCTTACGCCGTAGGTACTGCATATCTCCGCCTCCGAGGGCAGCTTGTCTCCGGGAAGCAGCTCCCCCGTAAGAATGCTGTGCTTCAGCTGGCTGGCGATGTGTTCATACTTCGGGGCCTGCGTGCATCGTGCAGGTATCATAGTTTTCTCCCTCCTACAGATTTTACAGGTAAACTTGTATTACATGTGATTCGATTTTATAATACATTGTCGGCTTTGTCAAGAAGTTGCTCGATATTTTGTATAAAAGTGCTGCTTGACATCCCTGAACATCTTATCTATAATGGACATAAACTTGTAATATCAACTTTTCCATGTAATTACATGATGAGTCGGGAGGGAAGCATGAAGGATTACCTGCGTGTCAACGGGAAACGGGCCATCGTCACCGGTGCGGCGAAGGGGATCGGGTTTGCCATTGCCCGGGCGTTTGCCGCCCACGGGATAAAGGTGATGCTCTGCGACATCGACGATGCCTGCGCCCGGGAGGGGCTGGCGGCGATTCAGGCGGAGGGCGGCACGGCGGCGTATTGCCATATGGACATTTTTCGGGTGGAGGAGATCCGCCGCGCGGTGGCGGAGACCGTCCGGCTCTGGGGCGGCGTCGATATTCTGGTCAACAACGTCGGCGGCGGAGAGCCCCCGGTTGCCTTCGAGGAGATCAGTGACGAGCGCTGGGACCATTTCATCCGGTTCAACCTGTACGGCGCGTTTTACATGACCAGAGAGGTCTTCCCCCACATGAAGGAGCAGGGGTACGGGAAGATTGTCAACATCAGCTCCGGATACGCCATTGGCGGGGGAGACTTCTGTGCGCACTATGCCGCGGCGAAGGCGGGGCTGATCGGATTCACAACCTCCGTGGCAAGGGAGGCGGCGCCCTGCCATGTCACGGTAAATGTGATCCCCGTTCCCACCACGGATACGCCGGCAATGCGGCTTACCGACACGCCGGAGATGATTGAGCAGGAGGCCCGGGAGACGCCTATGGGCCGCATCGCCGTACCTGAGGACATTGCCGATACGGCGCTGTTCCTTGTCTCGGAGGCCTCCGACTATCTGACCGGTCAGATCGTTGCGCCCAACGGCGGCAAGCGGATGCTTGTGTAGACGCGCCGCCTGCGCGGCCGGCGTGAAGCAAATGATTTTTGACAGTCCGCACCGGTGCTCCTGTGCGGAGGAAAGGAAGAGGGCATATGAGAGAGCCAATCGAAAAATATTTTCAGGTAGGTACCATTTCCTGGATGTCCTATCCGGGCGTTCCCCAGGCGGACACCCTCCGCAGGATTGCGGCGGACGACTTCTTCAGCGCCGTCGAGGTCTGCCAGTGCCCGGACGAGGACTCCCGAAAGGCGTGCAGGGACATCCTCGCCCAGTCGCACATGAAGGTCTGCTACGGCGCGCAGCCGCGGCTGCTGGGGCCGAAGCTGAATCCCAACGCGCTGGACGAGGAGGAGCGCCGGAAGGCGGAGGCCACGCTCCTGGAGGCCGTTGACGAGGCGGCGTACCTGGGCGCGGGGGGAATCGGTTTTCTGGCGGGCAAGTGGAAGGAGGAGACGAAGGAGCAGGCCTATGCGCAGCTGCTCAAAACCACGCGCGCGGTCTGCGGCTATGCCGCCCAAAAGGGCATGTCCGTTGAGCTGGAGGTCTTTGACTACGATATGGACAAGGCCTCGCTGATCGGTCCCGCCCCCTATGCGGCGAAGTTTGCCGCCGATGTCCGCACCCACTGCAACAACTTCGGCCTGCTTGTGGATCTCAGCCATTTTCCCACCACCTACGAGACAAGCCGCTTTGTGGTGCGGACCCTGCGCCCGTATATTACGCATTTCCACTTCGGCAACGCGGTTGTCAAGCCCGGCTGCCCCGCCTATGGCGACAAGCATCCCCGTCTGGGCTTCCCCGACAGCGCAAACGATACCGCGGAGGTGCTGGACTTCCTGCGCGTTCTCAAAGAGGAGGGCTTTTTCCAGGCGGAGGCGCCGTATGTGCTCTCGATGGAGGTTACCCCCTTTGGCGGCGAGGACGCGGATATTGTTCTGGCAAACACCAAGCGCGTGCTCAAGCGGGCCTGGGCGCTGCTGGAGGATTGATGGAACCCCAATAAGGAAAATGTGCGGAAAAACGAAAGGAGACCTCCATGAAAATTGTAGTGTTGGACGGCTATACCGAAAACCCGGGCGATCTGAGCTGGGGCGAGCTGGAGAAGCTCGGCGAGCTCACCGTGTATGATCGCACCTCTTATACGGAGGCGCCCGTCATTGCCCAGCGGATTGGCGAGGCTGAGATTGTCGTAACCAACAAGACGCCGATCTCCCGGGCCACGCTGGACGCGTGCCCCAATGTGAAGCTGATTGCCATGCTTGCAACAGGGTATAATGTGGTGGACTATGTATATGCGGCGGAGAAGGGAATCCCGGTTGTCAACGTGCCCACCTACGGCACCGCGTCGGTCAGCCAGTACTCCATTGCGCTGCTGCTGGAGATCTGCCACCATATCGGGCATCACAGCCAGTCGGTGCACGAGGGGAAGTGGGCCGCCAATGTGGACTGGTGCTACTGGGACTATCCGCTGATCGAGCTGGAGGGAAAGACCATCGGCATTATCGGCTTTGGCCGGATCGGTCAGGCGGAGGGGCGTATTGCCAGGGCGATGGGAATGAAGGTCCTTGCCTATGATATCTTCCCCAATGACAGCGGCCGTGAGATTGCCGAGTACGTGGACCTTGACACGCTGCTGCGGAGCTCCGACGTGGTGACGCTGCACTGCAATCTGACGCCGGAGAATACGGGGCTTATCAACAAGGCGAACATCGCGAAGATGAAGGACGGCGCAATCCTGATTAACAATGCCCGCGGTCAGCTGATTGTGGAGCAGGATGTGGCGGACGCGCTGAACAGCGGCAAGCTTGCCGCCGCTGGCCTGGACGTGGTTTATACCGAGCCGATCCGCGAGGACAACCCGCTGCTTGGGGCGAGAAACTGCGTGATTACGCCGCACATCTCCTGGGCTCCGCTGGAGAGCCGCCAGCGGATCATGGACTGCACTGTGAACAATATCAGGGCGTTCCTTGCCGGCGCACCGGTTAATGTGGTTAACAACAAATGAAGGAGACCATACGCCAAATGAAGCTGAATCAGGCAAAAGAAACCGAGCTCAGGGCGCTTTGCCGACAGCTGCGCATAGATACGCTGAAGGCGATCCACGCCCGCCAGAGCGGACACGCCGGCGGTTCCCTGTCCATGTGTGAAATCGCAGCTGTGCTCTACTTTGCATATCTGAATATCCGGCCGGAGGAGCCGGACTGGCCGGATCGGGACAGGGTTGTGCTCTGCAAGGGCCACGCGGCGCCCATGCTCTATGCGGCGCTGGCCAGAAGGGGATTCTTCCCCGTGGAGGAGCTTTCGACCCTGCGCTGTATGGACAGCAGGCTGCAGGGGCATCCCTGCGCGGGCAAGACCCCCGGCGTGGATGCGACCACCGGCCCTCTGGGTCTGGGGCTCTCCTTCGCCCTCGGCACGGCCCTTGCCCTTCGGATGGGCCGCTCCTCCGCCAGAACTTACGCCATTCTGGGAGACGGCGAGCTGAATGAGGGGACGGTCTGGGAGGCCTGCATGGCCGCGGCCAAGTTCCATGCGGACAACCTGTGCGCCATTGTTGACTGGAACGGCGTGCAGCTTGACGGAACCAGCGAGGAGATCATGCCGACGGGCGATCTGGCGGCAAAATTCCGGGCGTTCAACTGGCATGCCGTTGTCTGTGACGGACACGATGTGTCCCAGCTGTACGCCGCCCTTGCGGAGGCGGAGACCGTCCGGGAGAAGCCGGCGGTGATCCTTGCGCGCACAGTCAAGGGGAAAGGGGTTTCTTTCATGGAGGGCAAGAATACCTGGCACGGGAAAGTCATCGACGACGAGAGCTTTTCCGCCGCCATGCGGGAGCTGGAGGGGGTGGCGCAGAATGGCTAAGTCAATTCGTACCGCCTATGGCGAGGCCCTTGTCCGGTGCGGCGGGGAGAATTCCCATATTGTCGTGCTGGACGCCGATGTCAGCAGCTCCACCCAGAGCTGCCTGTTTGCAAGGGAGTACCCCGACCGGTTTTTTAACGTGGGTATTGCCGAGTCCAATATGAGCGCGATGGCGGCGGGATTTGCCTCCGTCGGAAAGGTTCCTTTTGTGAACACCTTTGCCGTTTTTCTCACCTCCATCGGCCTTGCGGCGGCCCGCCTGTTTGGCTCGTACTCCCATCTCCCCATCAAGCTGGTCGGCGCTTACGGCGGCCTGTCCGACGCCTTCGACGGGCCGAGCCATCACGCCCTGGAGGATATCGCCGTCATGCGGACGCTTCCGGGCTACGAGGTGTATGTTCCCAGCGACGAGGTGCAGGCCGAGTGGGTCACGCGCTATGCCGCCAGCACACCGAAGGCGATGTACCTGCGCATGTCCCGGGACGTATTCCCCGGCATCTACAGGGAGGGGAGGACATTTCGGAGAGGAAAGGCGCAGATTGTGCGCCAGGGAACAGACGCCAGCGTGATCGCCTGCGGCCTTATGGTCGGCAACGCGCTTCAGGCGGCGGAGCTTCTGGAGAAGAGGGGAATCAGCCTCCGTGTGGTGGACATGTTCTGCATCAAGCCGATTGACCGGGAGATGATTCTGCGCTGCGCAAGTCAGACGCGCGCGATTGTCAGCGCGGAGGAGCACAGTGTCATCGGCGGTCTGGGCGGCGCGGTGGCAGAAGTGCTCGCCCGGGAGGGCTGCGGCGTGCCGATGCGCTTTGTGGGGATGCGTGACTGTCACGCGGAATGCGGCCCCTATGCCGAGTTACAGCAGCGGTACGGCCTGGACGCCCAGGCGATTGCCGACGCGGTGTGCGAGGCCCTTGAGAAATGATATCCGCCGCAAAATGGCGATGTAAGGAGGAGGTTACTATGAACGAGCGCTATGTCATCCAATCCATGTACGACTACTTCAAGCTGGCGGGCAAATCCGCCATCGTCACCGGCGCCGCCAACGGGATCGGGGCCGGGATCGCGGAGACGCTCTCGTCCCTCGGCGTCAACGTGGTGGCCTGCGACATCGAGGACGACGCGCTGGCCGAGGTGGCGCGACGGCTGAACGAGGCCGGCGGGACCGTGACGCCGCTCCACTGCGATATCAGGCGGACGGAGGACATCGACCGCGCGGTCCAGACGGCGGTGGACAGCTACGGCGGCGTGGACATCCTCGTCAACAACGCGGCCGGCTGCGGCGGCGGCAAGAAGATTGACGATATCGACGATGCGGAGTGGGACCGGCTGATCGAGCTGAACCTGACCTGCGTGTACAAGTTTATCATGCGGGTTCTGCCGCACATGCGGGCGAAGAAGTCGGGAAAGATTGTCAATATCAGCTCCGGCGCCGCGATCACCGGGGACTGGAGCGATCCCCACTACGCGGCGGCAAAGGGCGGCGTAATCAGTCTGGGCCGGGAGCTGGCCGTGGAGCTGGCGAAAGACCACATCTATATCAACACCATCGCGCCCGGATTGATCCGCACCCGCATGGTGCTTCCCTGGGAGTCTGTTGAAGCAAACAACATTTTAGTCGGCAGGCTGGGCGAGCCCGGCGATATCGGCGCAACCACCGCGTTTCTGGCTTCGGCGGCGTCCGATTTTTACACAGGCCAGGTCCTGTGCCCCAACGGCGGTTCCTGGATGTACTGATCTTTTAAGGGATGGCGTCCGGACCAAAATATTAGAAAAGGAGCAGACAGATGAAGACTATGAAGAGAACGCTTGCCCTCTTGCTTGCGCTGGTTCTTGTACTGGCCTGTACGGCATGTGGGAAAAAGGACGATGACAAGATTGTCATCGGATGCATCGGGCCCATCACCGGCGACAACGCCTTCTACGGGCAGCTGCTGGAGGACTCCATCACCCTGATGGCGGAGAACTGCAACAAGGACGGCGGCATCCTCGGCAAGCAGGTGGAGCTGAAGATGTACGACGACCGCAGCGACCCCGTTGAGGCCACCAACGCCGCCCGCAAGGCGATCCAGCAGGACGGCGTCCAGGTGTTCATCGGCACGGAGTCCTCCGCCACGACCCTCGCGCTGGCCCAGGTCTGCGAGGAGAACAACATTCCCTTTGTCTCCACGCTGGCCACCAATATCAAGGTCACGCGGACGGACGACGGCGAGACCCGTCCCCAGTCCTTCCGCTCCTGCCTGAGCGATCCCCAGATGGGGTCGATCATGGCGCAGTACGCCTATCAGGAGCTCGGCCACAGAACCGTCGGCGTGATTTACAATCTGGGCTCCGACTACTCCCTGGGCGTCATGCAGCAGTTTACCAGCACCTTTGAGAACGAGGGCGGTAAGATCGTCACCAGCGAGGCGTATAACGACGGCGACGTGGACTACCGCGCCGTTTTGACCAAGATGAAGAATGCCGGTGATTTCGACTGCCTCTATATTGCCGTGGGCTACTACAAGGAGGCCGGCCTCATCGCCAAGCAGGCCCGTGAGCTGGGGCTGAACCAGCCGATCATCAGCACGGACAGCATGATGGTGGGCAAGATGTTTGAGATCACCAGCGATGGCGTGGAGGGTGCGATTTATCCCGCGTCCTTCATCGTGGACCACCCCAATGTCCAGGCCTTCCTGGCCGAGTTTACGGAGAAGTTCGGCTACGATCCCTCCCAGGATTCCGCCGGCGATCTGGTCTGCGCCCATGACGCCTGGTTGATGGTGGAGACCGCCATCACGAACGCGGGCTCCGCCGAGCCGGCCAAGATCCGCGACGCGCTGGAGAATCTCGGCACGATTGACGCCATATGCGGCACCGTCACGGTGGTTCCGGAGACACACGACACGCTGCGTACATGCCCCATCTATCAGATTCGCAGCGAGGAGTTTATCAAGATCGCCGAGTTCACCCCGACGGCCTGATTGCGATTCACTTAGGAAGGATGGTTCGAGCGGGTCGTGCGTCTCCGCACTGTAGCGGCCCGCTTCTGCCAGGCCGGGTGTTGTAACGATATCCGGCCTGGCAGATGAACAGTTTGCCGCATTTAGAGCAGAGGAGAGTGCACATGTTTTTCCAACAACTTATTAACGGAATATCGGTTGGAAGTATTTACGCGCTTTTGGCCGTCGGCTATGCGTTGATCTATAGCCTGCTGAATTTTACAAATTTTGCCCACGCGATTACCGTGACGATTGCCGCCTTTGGCTGCTTCTGGTTTCAGACCCTCGTTTCGCAGAACCTCCTGTCCGGCCTTTTTGCGGGGATTATTACCGCGATCATTGTCGGCATTCTGATCGAGCTGCTGGCCTACCGGCCGCTGCTGGTGAAGAAGGCGCGGCGGCTGTACCTGATGATCGTTGGGCTTGGCGTAAGCATCCTGTGCGAGAACCTGATGATTATTGTGTTCACAGGGCGCGTCCGGGTGTATCCCGCCAGCTTTTCCGATGTCTCGGTCAACATCTTCGGTACGGCGACGGGGCTGATTGATGTGATTATCCTGATTGTCAGTCTGGTGGCCCTCCTGTGCGTGGAGCTGTACATCGAGCGGACAAGAACGGGTCTCGCCATCAGAAGCTCCGCGTTCAATCTGGAGGCCACGGCGCTGATGGGAGTCAACACAAACCGGCTGATTCTGACGGTGTTCATTATTGCGGGGCTGCTTGCCGGCGTGGCGGGCGTTCTCCTCGGTGCAAAGTACACGACCTACACCTCGCTTGGAACCTATATGACGAATAAGGCCTTCATTGCGGCGGTGGTCGGCGGCCTCGGCAGTCTTCCCGGGGCCGTGCTGGGCGCGATGCTTCTCGGGATTGCGGAATCCTTTGTTTCCGCCTACATCTCCACCGCGTTCCGGGATCTGTTCGCCTACTGTATCCTGATCGTCATCCTCCTGATCCGCCCCTCCGGACTGATGGGCAAGGCGGACGGGGACAAGGCTTAAGGAGGGAATCGACTGTGACATATGTTGTTGGTATTGCGACACAGGTGGGGGTCTACCTCATTGCGATTCTCGGCGTATCTGTGATCTGCGGCTTTACCGGGATGTTCTCCATGGGCCACGCCGGCTTTATGGCGATTGGCGCGTACGTCTCCTCGCTGCTCTCCATGCGTCTCGGCCTTCCGGTGCCGGTTTCCATTCTCTGCGGCGCGGCGCTGGCGACGCTGTTCGGCGTCCTGGTCAGCCTGCCGACGCTGAAGCTGCGGGACGACTATTTTCTTATTGTCACGCTGGGCGTGGGCGAGGGTGTGCGTCTGATTATCCAGAATCTGACGGATCTGACCGGCGGCGCCCGCGGCCTGACCAGTATCCCGCGCTTCACCAATATCTGGATTGTCCTGGTCTGCCTGCTGCTCACAATCGCGTTTATCAAGGCCTTTCTGAAATCCAAATTTGGCCGGAACTGTATTGCCATCCGGGAGGAGGAGCTGGCGGCGAAATCCGTAGGCATCAGTATCTTCCGCTACAAGCTGATCGCCATGACCATCAGCTGCGTGCTCTGCGGCCTCTCTGGCGGCCTTCTGGCCCACTACATGGGCTACCTGACGCCCAATCTCTTCCGTATGGTCAAGTCGGAGGAGCTGATTATCCCCGTCATTCTGGGCGGCCGCGGCAGCCTGACGGGAACCATTATCGCCGGTCTTCTGCTGCTTCCGCTGCCGGAGCTGCTGCGCTTCGGCTCGGCGCAGGAGTGGCGCATGGTGGTCTATGCGTTTCTTGTCATCATCGTGATTACCTTCCGTCCCTCGGGCCTCATGGGAACGAAGGAGCTGACGCTGCGGGGCATACAGGACGCATGGCGGAAGGCCGCGGACTGGCTGCATTCCCGGAGAAAGGGGGAGAAGGTATGAGCGATCACCCGTATGCGCTGGAGCTGGTAGATGTCTGCAAGAATTTCAGCGGAATTCAGGCCTCCCAGAACATCAATATTCAGGTGGAGGAGAATCAGATCTACGGCATTATCGGCCCAAACGGCGCGGGGAAGACCACGCTGTTCAATCTGATTACCGGCGTCTATCCCCCCACCAGCGGCAGCATCCTCTTCTATGGGCAGCACATTGAGGGGATGGAGATTCATAAGATCGCCCAGCTTGGCATCGCAAGAACCTTTCAGAATATTCGCCTGTTTGACGATCTCACCGTCTATGAAAATGTGCTGACCGCCTATCAGGACAACCTGACCTATACCTTCTGGGAGGCGATCTTTAAGACCAGACGCTACCGGGAGCAGGAGAAGCAGGCCAGGGAGGTCTGTCTGGACATCCTGCGGCGCGTCGGCCTCTATGACCAGCGCGATATGCACGCCAACAAGCTGCCCTACGGACAGCAGCGGCGTCTGGAGATCGTGCGGGCGCTGGTCACGGGCGCGAAGCTCATTCTGATGGATGAGCCGGCGGCAGGCATGAATGAGGAGGAATCTGCGGAGCTCTCGGCGATTATCAAGCAGATTCGGGATGATTTCCACGTCACCATCGTCATTATTGACCACCACATGGACGTGATTATGGAGGTGTGCGAGACCATTACCGTGGTGAACTTCGGCCAGATGCTGGCAAGCGGCACGGCGGAAGAGGTGCAGGAAAATCAGGAAGTGATCGACGCATATTTGGGGGTGGAATAACATGCTTGAAATCAGAGATCTGAGTTTTTTCTACGGGAAGATTCAAGCACTGAACCACCTCAGCCTGGAGCTGCGCGACGGGGAGATTCACGCCGTGATCGGCGCCAACGGCGCGGGAAAGACCACCATGATGAACTGCATTGCCGGACAGCTGGTCCCGCAGTCGGGGGAAATTCTCCTTGACGGCGAGAAGCTCCCCAATGCGCCGCACATGGTCGTCAGCCGCGGCGTGGTGCTGGTTCCCGAGGGGCGGCAGATTTTCCACAACCTCACGGTGGAGGAGAATCTGCTCATGGGCGGCTATACCATCAAGGACCGGTCGCCCGGCGTGGAGCGGTCCTATGAGATGTTCCCGCGGCTGAAGGAGCGGCGGCGGCAGCGGGCGGGGACGCTCTCCGGCGGTGAGCAGCAGATGCTGGCGATTGCCCGCGGCCTGATGTCCGACCCGAAGATCATCCTGTTTGACGAGCCGTCCCTCGGTCTGGCGCCGCTGATTGTGAACGACGTGATGAGCAATATCAAGAAAATCAACGAGAGCGGCGTGACTGTGATGCTGGTGGAGCAGAATGCGCGTAAGGCGCTGGCCATTGCCACCCGCGCCAGTGTCATCGAGCAGGGCCGCGTCGTGAAATCCGGCCTGGCGGCAGAGATCGCGGCGGATGAATCGGTGATCTCCAACTACCTTGGCAAGGCGAAGCGGAAGGACTGACGCGCGGAGCGCTGTGCGCGGCGCCGACGCTGGACAGCCGCCGCCCTTGGAGAGGGGCGTGAAACACTACTACTTTTCTTATAAGGAGAACACAGCATGAGTATTTCGTGGCCCGGTCATGCCAAAATTGCGGTTTCTCTGGCATTTGACCTCGACAGCAATACGATCTGGAAGAACAAGATCCGCGATCTCCCCAACGGTACGCGCTACCTCAAGGGTCCCTCCGTGGGGGAGTTCGGCCCCAACACGGCGGCTGACCGCATCCTCGACATCCTGGACGAGTTCGCGCTGAAGGCGACGTGGTTTGTTCCGGCGACGATTGTCGCCGAGAATCCGCTGCTCATCCGCCGGATCCTGGACGCAGGCCACGAGCTGTCCCACCACGGATTTGACCACACCAGCGATTACGGCGCGACCTTTGAGGAGCAGAGGGCCTATATCGAGCGCACCCAGGACGTCTTTATGGAGTACGCCGGCCTGCGCGCGGTGGGCTGCCGCAATACGGGCCCCCTCCTTGCCGAGACGGAGCAGTGGATGTATTCGGAGGGGGGCTTCATCTACCACACCCCCGGGTGCAGTCCCGATGTGCTGGAGTACTATGAGGTGGGCGGCGTGCGGACGGGCGCGGTCAACATTCCCTGCCCGGATGAGCTTGACGACTACATCATGAGCGTCTATAACTCCTACCCGCAGGTTCTGGTCGGGCTGCCCGCCGTGGCCTGCTATGACGGCATCTACAGGAAATTCATACGCGAAACGGAGGGCGCGGTGCGCTTCGGCCAGTCCATCTCCACGTCCTTCCATCCGCAGGTCTGCGGCCGCGGAGGCCGGGCGCTGCTGCTCCGGGACTACTGCAAATATCTCGCGGAGAGCCCTGACATCTGGTGCGCCCCCTGCGTTGACGTTGCCAAACATTACAAGTCTGAGATGGAGGGTTGAGTATGTACGCGAAGAGAGGCGTTTGGCCCAACGGCAAGAACTCCGCTGCGATGATTACCGTAAATCTGGACGCGGAGTATTTTATCAAAATATTCTATCCCGACGCAGACATTGAGGACGGCGACAGCTACCTGATGGGCCGCAACGGGATGCAGTACGGTCTGCCCCGCCTGCTGGGCGTTTTAGACGACCACAAGATCAAAGCGACATTTTTCATACCCGCCGACGTGGCGCGCCGCTATCCGGACAGCGTGCGGGAGATCGCGCGCAGGGGACATGAGATCGGCTGCCACGGCGACAAGCACGAGAACCTGGCGCACCTCTCCGCCCAGGAGCAGCGCGAAGTGCTCGCCGGGGCAAAGGCGACCCTGAAGGAGATCACAGGGTACGACCCGATTGGCTTCCGCATGCCGGAGGGGGAGATCACAGACGAGACCCTCGCCATTGCCAAGTCCGTCGGCTTCCGGTATTCCAGCTCCCTCTCCGACAGCGATTTTCCCTACGTCCGGGAGCCTGCGGGGCTGCTGGAGCTCCCGGTGGATTGGGCGCTGTATGACCTGCCCTATTTCGCCTTTGTGTTTGATCCCCACGTGCAGCGCCGCATTACGCCGGCGGATGACGTTCTGGTCAACTGGAAAAAGGAGTTTGAGGGATCCCGCCGCTGGGGAACGCTGTTCAACCTCCAGCTCGATCCCCAGGCGATTGGTGAGCGCGGCCGGATCTTTGTTCTGGATGAACTGTTTGACACCATGCAGAAGGAAAATGACGTCTGGTTTGCCACCGGTTCGGAGGTACTGGCCTACTGCGAGGGCTGCTGACAGGGAAAGTCGGCGGCGGGATCTGCCCGGAAGGCTGTACCCGCGGCGGAGGGCGATAAAAGCGCCGCCGTCCCCGGGCGGGGATACGGGCTGCGGGTACAGACGCCCTTGCGTCTTCAGAACAGAACAGGAGTAAAGGATCATGTCAGAGAGTGTATTGAATGATTATGCGCAGACCTATGTGAATCTGATCTTAAATAAGACCAGATACGACCCGTGGGATCTGAACTGGTACACGGAGGGGCCCTTCTGGCGCCGGACCTCCATGAAATTTTCGCGCACCTATAAAATGATCCCCGATTACGAGATCGGGGAGGGGAAGCACGGGAAGTCTCTGCGGGATATCTGCGAGAGCGCCGAGCGTCTGGAGCACGATCTTACGGACTATGCCAAAACTGCCTGCGTGGAGGAGGAGAAGCGCGTCGCCTATCTCCGGGAGCACGCCCATCAGCTGGCTGTCCGCACCCGGCTCCTGCTGGGGGAGAAGATGAACTACGACTCCATGACCCGCGAGCTGTATGATCTGACGGCGCCGGCCTGCGACCACAGCCGGTTCGACCGGCTGCTGGAGGACGCGCGCAATGTACTGCCGGGCAGCGGCGACGCCCTGATGCGCATCCGGGACTTCCGCCGGAGCATCCGCATTCCCCGCGAGCATCTGCTTGAGACGGTGCGGGAGATCGGACAGTTCTTCCATGACGCCTCCCGCGCGCATATGGATATCGCGGAGAACAATATGCCGCGCTTCCGCGTGCGTGAGCTGCCCGGCAGCATGCAGTTCCTGTCTGTGCTCTTCGGGTACGATTACGACCGGATCGAGTATGAGCGCAACATCAATCTCAACTATCCATGGGCGGTGGACAACCTGATCGAGTGCATCGCCCACGAGTGCGAGCCGGGGCATCTGGTCTACTTTGAGAAGCGCACCAAGGCGTTTATTGATACCGGCTGGCCGGAGATGAGCGTTGTCTCCCAGCACACCTCCTCCAACGCGTTCTCCGAGGGAGCGGCCCGTCAGGCGATCCTGATGTGCTTTGACGACAGTCTGGAGAAGATGTGCGAGTATGAGCGGGAGACCGTCTTTGATATCGCCGGGATTGACCGGGGTCTTGCCGCTGTGATGCCCTTCTGGTACCGCTTCTGCGAGGCCTCCGGCTACGGAAAGCTGGAGGCGACGCGCAATATCTGGAACGGCGTCTGGAGCCTGGACAAGGCGGGCGGCTTCCTGGAGAAATACGGCTTCAATGAGCTGGGCAGCGGCGTGCAGACGCTGGAGGGAATGCCCGACGACGCCGGCCACTTTACGGCCCACGACTACGCGCGTGATGTTGCCCGCGACTTTTTCCGCGCGGCGGCGCCGGATGTGAAGGGGCAGTGGGCGCTGTATGAGGCGCTCTGCGGCGATGATTTCTCGATGAAGACCATCCTGGATCACTCCTACCGCCTGCAAGAGCCTGCGTTTTGACAGACCTGTCAGGCAGTCCGCTGTTGAAGAAGGAGAGTAGATATGGCAGAAATCAGGCGGAGGTTTTCCCCCTCCCTTCAGATGATGGATTTTATATCCCCGGATACAACGGAGGATTCCGCGGTGGAGATCCTCTCCTGCATAGGCGCGATGAACTACTACCGCACTGTGGAGACCGCCGTGGTGTGCGCACTCGCCCTCTCCGCCCGCTTCCGCGGGGTGTGCGCGGAGGCGGGCCTGGACTGGATGTGCTGGGCCTCGCCGTTTATCAACGGAGAGGGGCTGAATATCAGCAGCCTTGACCGGGCGGTGCGGCAGCGCTCCCTTGCGCGGATGAAGGATCTTCTGAAAATGGCTGCGGATGCGGGGGCAAACGCCTTTGCCCTTCTGAGCGGTCCGAAGCCAGAGAACAGCGGGGACCTGCCGGAGGCGCTGCGCTGGCTGGAGGAGGGGATGCTCCATCTTGCCGGCTGCGCCGCGCACTACCCGCAGTTTCGCCTGCTGATTGAGCCGCTGGACCGGGACGTCCATAAGCGGGGGACCCTGGGCACCTCCCAGGAGTCCGCCGCGCTGATTCGCAGTATGCGGAAGGTCCACCCGGAGAGCTTCATCGTCTGGGACAGCGCCCATTTTGCGCTGCAGGAGGGGGACCTGAACGCGTCGCTGCGGGTCTGCGGGGAGGTAATCGGCCATATGCATCTCTGCAACGCCGTCCTGCGCCGGAACGATCCCCTGTATGGCGATTATCATATCATGCCCGGTGGGAAAGGGTACCTGAACGAGGATACCGCCGCGCAGATACTGGTGCAGGCCGCCTCCTGCCTTCCGCATGGCGTATCGGTTGCGGTGGAGGCGAACCTGGAGGCGGACCCATGGCGGGGGGAGGAGGAGACCAGGCGCTTCCTGGAGCGCGTATATGACCGCGCGGAGGCGCTTGCGGACGGGGCGCCGCAGGGGCGGTAGAAAATGACGAAGAAGAAACCATATGTATTTTGTCTATGATCCGGCCCGCGGTATTCCTGTGGATAAGCCCTATCAGCGGGTCATGATGCCCTATATGATGCCGGATACCGCCTCCTGTCCGATTGACTTCTCCGTCCATCTCACAGAGTGGAGACCCGGTTCTCAGGTGGACGAGCACTGCCATGAGGACGCCCTGGAGGTCATGTACTGCGTCTCCGGCTGCGGGCTCGCCTCTGTGGGCGATCAGATCTACAAGCTGGAAGAAAATTCCATGATTGCGGCGGCGCCCGGCGAGCTCCACTGCATTAAAAATACCGGCAGCGAGATGCTGCGGTGCCTGTGCATCTTTTCCCCGCCCACCACGGCGGAGGACCTGCGCCGCCGCGCAGAGGCCGCCGTAGAGGCCAGCAGGGAGGACTATTCCGACTGAACACCCCGGAACTTATCCCAAGCACCCCGGCCCGATTACAGAATCGGGCCGGGGTGCTTTGTCTTTACCGGGCTCTCATCGCCAAATCCGCACCGCGCCAAAGTCCTGGAGCTGCTTGACGAACAGCAGCGCCACCGGCGCAAGCAGCATTCCGCCCACGCCGAGGAGCCGGAATCCCAGATACATGGCCATCAGCGCCGCCAGGGGCGGCAGGCCCGCCTGCGCCGCCACCAGCCGGGGCTCCAGGAGGTTTCGCACCAGCAGAATCAGGGCGTACAGCGCCAGCAGCGCCGTCCCCCGGGGCACGCTGCCCAGCAGCAGCTGACAGACGCTCCAGGGCACAAGGACCGTCCCTGTGCCCAGCACCGGCATGGCGTCCACAACGGCCACCAGCACCGCCGTCAGGAGGGCGTAGTCCACCCCCAGATACCAGAACCCCAGCAGCAGCATGATAAAGGTCACCAGGCACAGAATACTCTCCGCCTTCAGCCACCCCCAGAAGGTGGTGCGCAGACACCCGGCCACCCCCTGAAACCGCTCCCGGGCCTTCGGCGTGATCTGCCGGCGGATAAAGGTCAAAATCTTCGGGTAGGAGACGGTGGTAAAATATACCGCCATCACCGTGGTGAAGAGGAAGAGCGCAATCTGCGGCAGGCGCTTCATCAGCCCGGAGAGCCAGCCCAGCGCCGCCATGGACAGCTCCCCGGCCAGGGCCGTTCCCTCCTCCGAAAGCTCCCGGAGGAACCGGTCCAGATACCGCTGCAGTTCCTCCGGACAGGCCCGGCAGAAGCCGTCGTACCGCCGCTCCACCTCGCTGAGCAGGGCCGGCAGACCCTCCAGCATCTCCGGCAGCCGCTGGAGCAGGGCCATCCCCTCCTCTGTCAGCCGCACCGCCGCCGCCCCCAGACCGATTCCCAGGGCGGATAGGAACAGCGTGGTCAGCGCCGCGGCGGCAAAGGAGCGGCGGAATCCCAGCCGCCTCTGGCACCAGAGCACACCCGGTTCCAGCAGCACCGCGAAGGTCAGCGCCAGCAGGAAGGGCAGCAGCGGCAGCAGGAGAAACCGCCCCGCAAGGACAGCTGCCCCTGCTGCAAGGGCAGCGGACAGCCAACGGTTGTGCAATATAGGCAATCCTCCTCTCTGAATTTGTTAAAAACTGTGTCTATTTATCTGTTGTAACGGGGAGACACTTGTGCTACACTGGTAGACATCAAAAACATTTGCCCACAGGAGGTGCACAGCGAATGGGCGGAACAACCAGATTCTATATCGTGGCCGCAGAGGCTCTGCCGGAGGTCTTCATCAAGGTGGCGGAGGCCAAGCGGATGCTCCAGACCGGCGAGGCGGCCACGGTGGGCGGGGCCACCAGGAGCGTGGGGATCAGCCGCAGCGCGTTCTACAAGTACAAGGACGCGGTGCAGCCCTTCAACAACATGCAGTCCGGGCGTATCATCACCTTTTACGCCATGCTCAAGGACAATCCCGGGGTGCTGAGCAATATCCTATCTATCTTTGCCGCATCCGGCGCGAATATTCTGACCATCAACCAGAGTATCCCCACCAATGGCTGCGCCGCGGTGACCATCTCGGCGGAGACCTCGGAGATGGAGAGCACCATAGACGACCTGATGGCCCGCGCCTCGTCGTCGGGGGGCGTGGTTAAGTTTGAGATTTTGGCGGGATAAAAATTTTCGATTGAAACCCGCTTCGCTGGGCTTTCAATCGAGGGGATTACGTCGTCTGAAATGGCATCAGCCATTTCAGACGAGGGGTTTGCGCCCTGCTCCGCGCACTCGCTGACGCTCGCACACTGCGCAGGGCGAGAAGTATTTTTTCCGAAAACGCGGTTTCCGGAAAAAATGATTTCAGATTTTTTGCGGCTTGCGGGCCGCAAACTCTGCCGAGGGCGGATCGGGCCCTGCGCCGGAGGCGCGGGCGCCCGGGGGTAAGGCTATTCTATTCTGCTATGGGTAAATTTATTGCCGGGTGAGACCGGGTGAGATTGGAAGGAGAAGAATTATGTTACACATTGCGATTATGGGCTTTGGGACTGTGGGCGCCGGGGTGGCGGAGGTGGTGCGGATGAACGCCGCCTCCATCGCCGAGAAGACCGGCGAGGAGGTCAACGTCAAGTACATCCTGGACGTGCGGGACTTCCCAGACAGCCCCTATGCCGACAGGATGATTAAGGATTTTGCCATTATTGAGAGCGACCCCGAGGTGGAGGTGGTGGTGGAGTCCATCGGCGGCGCCCGGGTGGCTCTGGAGTTCACCCGGCGGGCTCTCCAGGCGGGGAAGCACGTGGTTACCTCCAACAAGGAGCTGGTGGCCACCCACGGCAAGGAGCTGCTCTCCATCGCCAAGGCCCGCGGCGTCAACTACCTCTTTGAGGCCAGCGTGGGCGGCGGCATCCCCGTGCTGCGCCCCCTGTTTGAGGACCTGTCCGCCAACCAGATCGAGGAGATCGTGGGCATTCTGAACGGCACCACCAACTACATCCTCACCCGCATGGTGCGGGGGGGCGTGTCCTTTGCCGACGCGCTGAAGGAGGCTCAGGCCAAGGGCTACGCCGAGGCCGACCCCACCGCCGACGTGGAGGGCATCGACGCCGGGCGCAAGATCTGCATCCTCTCCGATTTGGCCTGGGGGAAGGAGGTCCTGCCCCAGAGCATCAGCATGGAGGGCATCAGCGCCATCCATCTCCAGGACGTGGACATCGCCGCCAGGGCCGGCTACCGGATTAAGCTCCTGGGTCGGGCCCTGCGCCTTCCTGACGGGCGGCAGACCGCCTATGTGGCCCCCCACCTGGTGCCGGAGAGCTGCCCTGTCGCCGTGGTGGACGACGTGTTCAACGGCATCATGATCCGGGGCAACGCCGTGGGCGACGTGATGTTCTACGGGCGGGGCGCCGGGGACCTGCCCACCGCCTCCGCTGTCATGAGCGACGTGCTGGACGCCGCCGCCCACCGGCAGAGCCGCCGGGACATCGGCTGGAACGAGAGCGCGGAGGTCACTCCCGCCGGGGAGATTCCCATGAAGTGGTACCTCCGGGGCGGCTTCTCCAGTGAGGACGCCAGGACCCTCTGCGGCGAGGCGGAGGTCCTTGCCAGCGGCGCGGTGATTACCGGCGCGCTCACCGAGGCCCAGGCCAAGGAGGCCGCGGAGAAGCTGGGCGCCGCCGCCATGCTCCGCGTACTGTAACGCGCACCGCGTTTGGTATTATACTGTAACAGCAGGGTTTCCTGTACCCAGATCAAGGAAAGAAGGTAGTAAAGCGTGAAACTGATCGTTCAGAAATTCGGCGGCAGCTCCGTCCGGGACGCCCGGCGCATCCAGAATGTGGCGGGCATCATCGCCGATACCTATAGGGCCGGCAACAGCGTCATCGTGGTCCTCTCCGCCCAGGGGGACACCACCGACGACCTGATCGCCAAGGCCAAGGAGATCAGCGAAAACCCCTCCAAGCGGGAGATGGATATGCTTTTATCCACCGGCGAGCAGATCTCCATCGCCCTGTGCGCCATGGCCCTGGAGAAGATGGGCGTGCCGGCGGTGTCCCTGGCCGCCTGGCAGGTGGGCATCCAGACCAACCGTACCTACTCCAACGCCCGGATCAAGAAGATCGACCGGGAGCGTATCCAGTCCGAGCTGGACCGAAAGAAGGTGGTCCTGGTGGCCGGCTTCCAGGGCGTCAATCGCTACGGCGACGTGACCACCCTGGGACGGGGCGGGTCCGACACCAGCGCCGTGGCCCTGGCCGCCGCTTTCAACGCGGACCTGTGCCAGATCTACACCGATGTGGACGGGGTCTACACCACCGATCCCCGGATCGTGGAGGGCGCCCTCAAGCTCAGTGAGATCACCTATGACGAGATGCTGGAGCTGGCCTCCCAGGGGGCCCAGGTGCTCCACAACCGCAGCGTGGAGCTGGCGAAGAAGTACGGCGTCAATATGGAAGTCGTGTCCAGCTTGGAGAGAAAGCCCGGCACGAAAGTCAAGGAGGTAGCAAAAATGGAAAAGAACAACATCGCCGGTGTGGCAAAGGATACCAGCATCGCCCGGATCGCCCTGGTGGGCCTGGAGCACAGCCCCGGCGTGGCCTTTAAGGTCTTCTCCCTCCTGGGCCAGGCCCGGATCAACGTGGACACCATCATCCAGTCCATCGGCCGGGAGGAGCAGAAAGATATCAGCTTCACCCTCTCCGAGACCCTGGTGAGCGACGCGGTGAAGGTGCTGGAGGAGAACCGGGAGAGCCTGCGCTTCGACCACATCACCGTGGACGACAAGATCGCCAAGGTCTCCATCGTAGGCGCGGGCATCATGACCACCCCCGGCGTAGCCGCCAAGATGTTCGAGGCGCTCTACGACGCCAACATCAACATCCAGATGATTAACACCAGCGAGATCCGCGTCAGCGTGCTGATCGACCAGGAGGACGCCAATCGGGCCGTCCGGGCCGTCCATGACCGCTTCTTTGGCATCGAGGAGTAAAGGAAAACATAGAGAACAGGCCGCCTGCTCACAGGAGCAGGCGGCCTGTTTTGCGCGTATAGAACAGAATATAGGCAGAGCGGGCATACGCTGGAGGAAACGCAGCAGGCATTTAAGGTATCCGGATCGATGGCACAAAAATGGGAAAGGCAGCTGAAGGAAACGGGGGATTTTAGAGAGGAAAGAGCTGTATCAAGGATAGTGAAAAACAGATCCGGAAAAATTGAAATGCTATTTGGATGAGCATCCGGATGCATACCGGTCAGAAGTGGCCTAAGTGGTTGGATACAGCGAAAATGGATCCGGCGGCTATTTCAGCAGGGCCCTTTCTATCTCGTCCAGGGAGTTGATGAAGGCGAGAACGGCCTTTACCTGCCCGTCGCTCATCTTTTCCAGCTGGGCCAGGGCCTTTTGGTGTAGCTCGGACAGCGCCCGGTTTTTGCTCACCTGCTTGATCTTGGGCTCCGTGCCGCTCTGCACCCAGTCGGCGCTGTACCCGTACTTCTCCTCAATCAGCGCCGCGATGGAGCGCGAGAGGCTCACTTCCGGCTTTTTCAGGAGGATGGAAATGTAGCTTTCGCTCACCCCGATTTCAGCGGCCAATTCCTTCTGCTTCAGCTTGTTTTCCTGCAAAATCAGCCTGATCCGGTCACACTGATTCATCGTCACACCTCCTATCGTTTGTAAGGATATCAGGAAAACTTAAATAAGTCAAGAATGGCCGTTGACACGGTAAATTATTCATGCTATTCTTTAATTATTTAAGATACATAGGGGGGATTTCAGTGGATACGGCAAGTGAGAACCGGAATGCGGCGATTGCAAAGATCGTGAATATGTCAAATGAGCAGGTGCTGAAGGTGCTGATCTTCATGGCCGGCATGGAGGCGGGGGAGAAGGAAAGCGGGGCCGGCCGGCAGAAGCAGACCGAGGCCGGATAGGCCGTATTTTTGCCGCCGCGTGCCGCTGTCCCGGCGGTGCGCGGCGGTTCCCTGTCCGCATTTGGGGCCGGAAGAGGATACATTTCAGGCTGCGGAGGGGCGGGGAGGCAGGGCTCCCATTATAATAGCTCCGAAGGGAGGGCGGAGACCGCTATGGTGAGAGCAGCCTTTTGCGACGACGACGTCGGCGCGCTGGGAAGAATGCAGGCATTCCTGGACCGGTACAGCAGGGAGCGGCGTCGGGAGATCGTCTATACGGCCTTTCACAGTCCGATAGAGCTGATGGCCGAGATTGAGCGGGGCGCCCGGTTTGACATACTGTTTCTGGACATCCTCATGCCCGGGGAAAACGGGATTGAGACCGCGGCGGAGATTCGCGGGTATGACCGCAATGTCAAGATTATTTTTCTCAGCTCCTCCCCGGAGTTTGCGGTGAAGTCCTACGAGGTGGAGGCGTATTTCTATCAGCTCAAGCCCATGCGGTGGGAGGGGTTTGTCCGTGTGATGGACTCCGTCCTGGAGCTGTGCGAGCAGGAGCGGAAGAACAAGCTGATTTTGCAGTGCAAGAGCGGGATTACCACCCTGGACCCGGACCGCCTGGAGTTCTGCGAGGTGATCCACCGGACGCTGCTGTTTCATCTCGCCTCCGGGAAGGTGCTGGAGAGCACCGGCAGCATGGATGAGCTCAGCCGCCGTCTGGCGGACTGCGGCTGCTTCCTGCGGGTCCACCGCTCCTATCTGATCCACCTGGGCTATGTGCAGAGCATCACCAGCCGGGCCGTCACCATGGCCAGTCTGGCGGAGATTCCCATCCCCAGGGGGAAGTACAACGAGGTCAAGGATGCGTTTTTGGCCTACGCCTTTCGGAACGAGCAGGTGAAGCTGTGAGCGGCGTCAGGATTGTCATTACCATGCTGAACGGTACGATGGTGGGCGCGTTCGGCGGTCTGCTGGCCGCCTCCTTCTGCAATGATCTGAAGATCCGGCGAAACCGCCGGATCTTCTGGCTGGGTATGGCGCTGTTGCTGGCCGTGCAGGGGGCGGTGTATCTCCTTTCAAACGCGGACGAGATGTTCACACGGCAAATCTATCCGTTTATTTTTCATCTTCCATTGGCGATTTTGTGCCATATACTGGGCGGGACGTGGCTGTGGTCGGTGATTTCCATCCTGTCAGGTTACCTGTTCTGTCAGATGCGGCGCTGGCCGGCGCTTTTGGTGGCGGCGCTGCTGCCCGGGTCGCCGCTGGCGCAGGAGGTGGCGGAGATGATCTTCACCGTGCCGTGGCTGCTGCTTTTTCTGCGCTTTGCCACCCCCGGTATCCGGCAGCTCATGAAGTATCCGGTGAAGGACCAGTGCCAGTTCGGGCTCATTCCGGCTCTGTACTATGCCTTTGACTATCTGACCAGAATTTATACAGACCTTCTGTTCAGCGGTTTTCCGGTGGTGCTTGAATTTATGCCCACCGTCTGCTGCGGGGCGTATCTGGTTTTCCTGCTGCACAACGCCGCCGAGGAGCGCAAGCGCTCCCTGCTCCGGCAGACCCGGGACAACCTGAATCTTCAGGTGGCCCAGGCCACCCGGGAGATCTCGCGGCTGCGGGAGTCCCAGGTCCAGACCGCCCGCCACCGCCACGATCTGCGCCACCACCTGCAATACTTGCTCGCCTGCATCAAGAACGGGCAGGCGGACCGGGCGAAGGCGTACATCTCCCAGGTCTGCGCGGAGGTGGACGCCCAGCAGGTGCGCCGCTGCTGCGAGAACGAGGCGGTCAACCTGATTCTATCCTCCTTCGTTAAGCGGGCGGAGGAGGTGGGGGTAGGGATGGAGATCCAGGGGGCGCTCCCCGCCATCCTCCCCTTCTCGGACAATGATCTGTGCGTCATCCTGTCCAACGCCCTGGAGAACGCCCTCCACGCCTGCCTTCCCTTCGTCAAAGCGGGGGAAAACTGTACCATCGAGGTGCAGTTTCGGTTTTCAGAGCCGCGCGGCAAGCTGTTTTTGCAGATTGTGAACCCCTGCCGGGGGGAGGTCCGGTTTGAGAGAGGCGTTCCGGTGTCCGACCAGCCGGACCACGGGATCGGCGTGCAGAGCATCCGCGCCGTGGTGGAGCGGTACGGCGGCGGGTGCACCTTCCTGCTGGAAAACGGACAATTTATCCTCCGGCTGTTCCTCTGAGGCGATTGTCGATTTGGGACGCCTTCGGTGCGATTCATGCGCCGCCCCTCCTCCGGGAGTGGGCGGCGTTTATAATGGCGGCGCGGATGAAACAGCCGCAACCATAAAGGAGGATTGATATGAGATGAAGAAATTACTTGCCCTGCTGCTGGCGCTGGTCCTATGCGCTTCCCTGATCGCCTGCGGCGGGGAAAACAACGACGGCGACGACAGCTATGCCCCCGGCGACTCCAACGCCGACGCCGCCGGCGGTCCCACCGACGAGCAGCTCAGCGCGCTGACGGAGGCCTATCAGCAGATGTCCCCGATCTACAACGACGCGGCCACCAAGGCCCAGGAGAACGGCTGGACTGCCGACGAGCAGGTCATGACCGATCTCAACACCGTCGCCGCGATGATGGAGCCCATCGGCCTGGCCCTCACCGGCGACCTGTCCGCTCTGGAAGGGGCCGACTATGACGCGCTGGCCGCCTCTGTGCTGGAGCTCCAGCCCGCGGTGGAGGCCATCCTGGAGAAGGTCTCCCAGCCCTTCGACGCGGGTGGAGCTCCCGTCGTCACCGACGAGGCTCTCAAGCCCCTGGCCAACGTCTATAACGAGCTGGCGAACATCTACAATGAGGTGTATCCCGTTGCCGAGGCCAACGGCTGGCTGGCTGACGAGAAGACCGCCACGGAGCTCAACGTGGTGAGTGGGATGCTGCTCGACATCGGCGCCGGACTGTCGGGTGAGCCCTCCTCACTGGACGGGGTCGAGGACATGGACGCGCTGGTGGAGCAGCTCAAGAATATGGTTCCCGCCCTGGAGGAGGTCAAGGAGCGGGTGTCCATCCCCTACGGCGACGTGGGGTAAGCCAACATAGCACCGTGCTGTATCAGCGGCGGACGCGGATTGGTCCGCGCCCGCCGCGCTGCTGTTTTTGGAAAGGAGCTGGATTATGGGAATTATCATTGTCGGCGTCATTGCCGTACTGCTGCTTTTTTGGGTGATCTCCTGCCAGCGCAGGCTGGCGGTGATGGATGAGAACATCAATAACGCCATGGCCCAGATCGGCGTACAGCTCTCCTCCCGCTTCGACGCGCTGACCGCGCTGCTGGACCTGACCAAGGGCTACGCCGCCCACGAGTCCCAGACGCTGATCGAGACCATCAAGTCCCGGCGCAGCGTCATCACCGCCACCTCCACCCCGGACGACGTGCTGAAGCAGGAGGGCGTCATTGCCGAGGCCCTGGGCCGCATCTCCATGGTGGCGGAGCGCTATCCGGACCTGAAGGCCAACCAGAACTACGCCAAGTGCATGAACGCCGTGGACAGCTATGAGAAGATGGTGCGCGCCAGCCGCCTCATCTATAACGACAGCGTCACCAAACTCAACCGGGAGCTGCGGATGTTCCCCACCTCTCTGCTGGCCGGGGCCTTCGGCTTCCGGCAGCGGGACTATCTGGAGGCCGTGGAGGACAAAGCGGACATGCCCGATATGAAGTGAGCCATGGGAAGAAGAATGCTGGCTCTGGCGGCGGCCGTTCTCTGCGCAGCCCTGTGCTGCTTCCCGGCCTCGGCCAACCATGTGCCGGAGATGGAGATCGACGCAGTCCTGCGCCCGGACGGCTCCGCCGCCATCACCCAGGTGTGGACGGCGGACACCGGCCAGGGCACCGAATTTTACCTCGCCTGCCGCGACAGCGGATATCTGGGGATCACGGACTTCGCCGTCTCCGACGATTCGGGGCCCTACACCCTCTTGGAGCACTGGGACGTGGACGCCCCCTTGGAGGAGAAGGCGGGCCGGTGCGGCATCGTGGAGACGGAGGAGGGCGTGGAGCTGTGCTGGGGCATCGGTGAGTACGGCCGGCGGCGGTATACCGTCTCCTACGTCCTCCACGGCCTGACGGGGGCCTACGACGACGCCGACGGCTTCAACCACCGCTTCGTGGACGAGATGGGCACCTTTCCCACCCGCGTGTCGCTGACCATCCGCATGGAGGACGGCACGCCGCTCACAGACGGGAACTGCGGCATCTGGGCCTTCGGCTATGACGGGGACATCCGGTTTGAGGACGGCGTCATCCGGGCGGAGAGCGAGACCCCTCTGGACATCGGCCAGCACATGACGGTGATGGTCCGGCTGGAGAAGGGGGTCCTCTCGCCTGTGCGCCAGATGGGCGGCAGCTTTGAGGACGTGAAGGTGCAGGCTTTTGCTGGCAGCGACTATGAGGACATTGAGGAGGCGGGCCCTCTGGAAACTGCGATTAGGCTTTTTGTCAAGAGGAACTTTTCAAGGGATGGGAAAAATCAGGCGGGAAAAGCCCCGTGGACGGTTAAAAGCCGTTTTCGGGGGTGGGTAGTATAAAACCCTTACCCCGCCCCGCGCCGGGGCTTGGAGCGCACCAGGAAGCCCGTATTCATGGGGGTTTGGGGGCTGTGCCGCAAGTCTAAATGTCCACGCCTGCCGATTACGCATTTGCCCTTATCCTGTTCTTTGGGAGAGGCCGGGGGCGAGGGGGCAGAGCCACCGCAAAACCTACCGACAGCCGCCGCAGTAGTGCAGACGGTT
>CANDEH010000008.1 GCA_947383645.1 uncultured Clostridia bacterium
AAATAATGCGTCGGGAGGCTTTCGCTTCCTTTCGCATTTAATGTTACAATTTTCACTCCGTTTTTATCATCCTGCCGCCCTTGCGGAAAATTGCTATCTATGCTACACTGAAAAAAATTCTGTCGATTGGAGAAAGGAAATCACGCCATGCTTCAGCTGATCCGAAGCCGGGCCAATACGGGGAAATCCGCCCGGGTCCTGCAAATGATCCGCGCCAACGGACAGGCGAGAAAACAGATCCTGCTGGTTCCCGACCACGCCTCCTATGCCGCGGAGGTGGATCTGTGCCGCGCCTGCGGCGACGGGGGGAACCGCTACGCCGAGGTGCTGACCTTCCGGCGGCTCTCCCGGCGGGTGGTGGCTCAGACCGGCGGCCTTGAGCGGGTGACCCTGGACGGCGGGGGGAAGGTGCTCCTGATGCAGCGCGCCCTTCAGGACGTGTTCAGTATGCTCACCGTCTACCGGCGGCCCTCCCAGCGCGCCGCCTTTCTCCGGGGGTTCATCGATCTGGTGGAGGAGCTGGAGCGGTACTGCGTCACGCCGGAGCAGTTGATGGAGCAGGCGGTGGAGGCCGGCGGGGAGGTGGGGGACAAGTTCCGGGACATCGCGCTGATCTACGCCGCCTATATGGGGCGTCTCTCCCGGGACGGAGTGGACCTCACCGACGACATGGAGAAGCTCAACCGGAAGCTCCGGGAGTCGGACTACCTCGATGGCAAGGACGTATATATTGACGGCTTCTCCCACTTCACCGCCCAGGAGGAGCACGCCATCGCCCTGATGCTGCCCAGGGTTCACCGCCTGACGGTGACGCTTCTGGGGGAGGCGGACAGCCGGCTGGAAATTTTCTGCACCGGCAACCGGGCCTTCGACCGGCTGGTGCGCATTGCCGGGACCTGCGGTTCGGCGGTGGAGGAGGTGCGCCTCAGCGCTCCGGAGGTGACGTCGGCCCTGGGGCACATCGAGCGGTATACCTTCGGCGGAGGCAGGGCCCGGAGCGGCGGGGCGGAGGAGCTGCGCCTCTATGAGGCGTCCACCCTCTACAGCGAGGTGGAGTACGCCGCCGCGGAGATTCGGCGGCTGGCGGCGGAGGAGGGGCTTCGCTACCGGGATATCGGCGTGGCGGTGCGCAATCTGGCCGACTATGAGGCGGCGGTGGAGAACATCTTCCGCCGCTACGAGGTGCCGGTGTATCTCAGCCGCCGCAGCGATCTCCTGGAGAAGCCGCTGATGACGCTGGTGATCGCCGCGCTGGAGGCGGTGAGCGGAGGCTTTGAGTACGAGGACGTGTTTCGCTGCCTCAAGACGGGGCTGGCGGGGCTTGACGACGGGGAGTGCGACCTTCTGGAGAACTATGTGCTCAAGTGGGAGATCCACGGGGCCATGTGGCTGCGCCCTACCCCCTGGACCGGCAATCCAGACGGCTACTGCGAGGAGTTCTCCGACGTCCAGCGGCGGCGTCTGGAGGAGGTCAACGCCATCCGGGAGCGGGTGCGTCCGCCCTTTGCCCGGCTCAGCGAGGAGCTGCGGGCCGCCCGGACGGCCCGGGGGAAGGTGCTGGCCCTCTACGGCTTTCTGGAGGAGCTGAAGGTACAGGAGCAGCTGACGGCCCGGACGGAGGGCCTGATTGGCGAGGGGCGGCTCCAGCTGGCCGACGAGTACGCCCAGCTGTGGGAGCTGGTGTGCCGGGTGATGGACCAGTTCGTGGAGATTCTTGCCGACGCGCCGGTGAGCAATGAGGAGTTTCTGCGGCTGTGGAAGCTGATGGTGGGGCAGTACAGCGTGGGCACCATCCCGGCGGCCATGGACCAGGCGTCCTTCCAGCAGCTGGACCGGAACGACCGCCACCAGGTGAAGGTGCTGTTCCTTCTGGGGGCCAACGACCACGTGATGCCGGCGGTGAGCCGCGGCGGCGGCATTCTGACGGAGGAGGAGCGGGAGGTGCTCCTCAGCCAGGGCCTGCGCCTGGCTCCCCACGGTATGGACCAGATGAATCTGGAGCTCCAGAATATCTACGGCGCGCTGGTGAAGCCCTCCCGGCGGCTGTACGTCAGCTGGTGCGCCGCCGACAGCGATGGTACAGCCCTGCGCCCGGCCTTTGTGGTGGGGCGGCTCCGGGCCCTGTTCCCCGACGTGCCCGTGCAGCGGGAGGGGCATGAAAAGTCCTTCCGGACCGCCGCGCCGCTGCCGGCCATAGAGCTGGCGGGGGAGGAGCCCGGCGGGGCGCTGTGGCGCTACTTCGCGGCAAGGCCCGCCTGGCGGGGCGTGTTGGAGCGGATGACCCGGGGGGCCTCCATGGGGCGGGGGCGGCTGTCCCCGGCGGCGGTGGATACCCTGTACGGGCGCAACATCCGCATGTCCGCCAGCCGCATCGACAAGGTGCGCTCCTGCCACTTCGCCTACTTCATGCAGTACGGCCTGCGCCTGCGGGAGCGGGCTCCGGCGGGGCTGGACCCCGCGCAGATCGGCACGTTTCTCCACTATGTCCTGGAGCATGTGGCCAGGGACGCCATGGCGGAGGGGGGCTTCGCCCACCTGCCCCGGGAGCGCCTGCGCAGCCTGACAAAGACCCACATCGACGGCTATATCGCCGCCGCCATCGGGGAGGTGGAGGAGAAGGAGGCGCGCTTCCGCTATCTGCTGCGCCGGCTGCGGACCACGGTGTACACCGTGGTGGAGAATGTGTGGTCAGAGCTGTGCGCCTCGGACTTCGTGCCTCTGCGCTTTGAGCTGGGCTTCGGCGGCGACGGGCCCCTCCCCGCCATCACCATAGAGGAGGCGGAGCGGCGTCTGTCGGTGTCGGGGAAGGTGGACCGGGTGGACGGCTGGGTGAGGGGGGACAAGCTCTACCTCCGCGTGGTGGACTACAAGACCGGCCGGAAGTCCTTCGATCTGACGGATGTCCGGCACGGGCTGAACATCCAGATGCTCCTCTACCTCTTCGCCCTGGAGCGGGAGGGAGGGCAGCTCTTTGGGAAGGATATTGTGCCGGCGGGGGTGCTCTACCTCCCCGCCCGGGATGTGATTTTGAATATGGACCGGGGGGCTTCGCCGGAGGCGGTACAAAAGGCCGTCGACAGGGAGCTGCGCCGCAGCGGGCTGGTGCTCCGGGACGCGGAGGTGCTCTCCGCCATGGAGCACACCGCCCTCACAGAGCCCCGGTTTCTGCCCCTGGCCCTGGACAGGCAGCACAACATCACCCGGGGCATCGCCACCGCCGAGGAGCTGGGGAAGCTCAGCCGCTATGTGGACCATCTGCTCCACCAGGTGGCCAGGGAGGTCACCGGCGGCAACATCGACGCGGACCCCTGCACCTACAGCGAGGCGGAGAGCGCCTGCACCTACTGCGAGTTTGCCAGCGCCTGCCACTTCGGGGACGGGGGGGAGGACCAGGCCCACTACATCTACCCCATACCCAGGGAGGAGTTCTTCCGGGAGATTGCGGAGGAGATGGAGGCAGATAAGCAGGCGTCGGAAATCAGAGGTTAGAAATCAAAAAGTTTCAGGTGGATCCTTTGGGGGAGGGTGCTTATGGAGTTCACGGCGGAGCAGAGGGCGGCGGTAGAGGATCGGGGGGGGGATCTGCTGGTCTCGGCGGCGGCCGGGTCGGGAAAGACCCGGGTGCTGGTGGAGCGGCTGTTTGATTATGTGGTGCGGGAGCACCAGAATCTGGACGACTTCCTGATTATTACCTATACGAGGGCTGCGGCTGCGGAGCTGCGGGGGCGGATTGCCGGGGAGCTCAGCCGGCGGCTGGCGGAGGACGGCGGGGATCGGCACCTGCAGCAGCAGCTTTACAGGCTTTACCGGGCGGATATCAAGACCATAGACGCCTTCTGCACGGGACTGATTCGGGAGAATGTCCACCTGCTGCCGGAGGTGGAGGACTGTGCGCTGACCGCGGATCTGCGGGTACTGGAGGAGAGCGAGGCGGAGATCCTCCGGCGGCGGGCTCTCCGGCAGGTGCTGGAGCAGTTCTATGCCCACATGGACGAGGATGACGCCCTCCTGGCGGATACGCTGGGGTTCGGACGGGACGACAGGAGTCTGGAGGAGCTGGTGCTGAAGCTCCACGCCTCCCTGCAGAGCCACGCCTACCCCCGGCGGTGGATGCACAGAAACGCCGCCTTCTGGCGGTCCCTGCCGGACAGAATTGACGAGACGCCCTATGCGCCGGTGCTCCTGAGCAGTCTGCGGCGGAAGGCGGAGCACTGGGGGGATGCCCTGGAGCGCGCCGCCGGGGAGATGGGGGAGAACCCGGCGGTGAAGAGGGGGTACGCCGCCCCGTTTTTAGAGGCCGCCGCCCGGATCCGGCGGGCCGGGGAGGCGGCCCGGCAGGGGTGGGACGCCTGCCGGGAGGCGGAGGTGAGCTTTCCCCGCCTGGGGCCGGTGAAGGACCAGGACGGCGGGGCGCTGAAGAGCCGGATGAAGGCGCTGTGGGAGCGGTGCCGGAAGGAGTGGAAGACCCAGAGCGCTCTGCTGGCCGTCTCGGGGGAGGAGGCCATGGAGGATCTGCGGGCTGTGGCGCCGGCGATGGCGTCCCTGCTGCGGCTGACGGAGGACTTTGATCTGGCCTTTCAGCGGGAGAAGGTCCGGCGGAATGCGGCGGACTTCTCCGACGCGGAGCACTACGCCGTTGCGCTGCTCCTGGACGCCCGGGGGGAGCCCACGGACCTCTGCCGGCGGGTGGGAAGCCGGTACCGGGAGATCATGGTGGACGAGTATCAGGACACCAATGAGGTGCAGAACTGCATCTTTGAGGCCCTCAGCGCCGAGCGGCACAACCTCTTTGCCGTGGGGGACATGAAGCAGAGCATCTACCGCTTCCGTCTGGCCGACCCCTCCATCTTTCTGGAGAAGTACCGCCGGTTTGTTCCGGCGGCGGAGGCGGAGCGGGGGGAGGGGCGGAAGATCCTCCTCTCCAGAAACTTCCGCTCCCGGCCCGAGGTGCTCGCGGCGGCCAACTTTCTCTTCCAGAACCTCTTCTCCGAGGAGGTGGGGGAGCTCACCTACGGCGAGGAGGAGCGGCTCTACCCCGGCGCGGAGCACTTTGCGCCCCGGCGGGACTGCGCCGTGGAGTTCCACCTTGTGGATGTGCCCCGGCGGGAGGACCGGTTTGCCGCCGGACGGCCGGCGGTGGAGGCCCGCTTCGTGGCGGAGCGGATTGCCGCCCTGCTCCGGGAGGGCTGTCCGGTTCAGGACGAGGACACCGGCGCGCTGCGCCCCTGCCGACCGGGGGACTTTGCCGTCCTCATGCGCTCCCCGGCCACCCGCCTGCGCCACTACACCGAGGCGTTCCGGGCCTATGGCATCCCCTGCGCCACGCAGGAGAGCGAGGACTTCTTTGCGCGAATGGAGGTGGCCGTGACCTTCAGCCTCCTCCAGATTATCGACAACCCCCGGCAGGATGTGCCCCTGGTGTCGGTGCTCCGCTCGCCGGTGTTCGGCTTCACGCCGGACCGGCTGGCAGAGATTCGGGCGGGGAATCCCGACGGGGACTTCTATGACGCCCTCCTCAGCGACTGCGGGGAGGATACCGCCGCCTTTCTGGAGACGTTGCGGGATCTGCGCAGCGCCGCCAGGGACGCCATGGTCCACCGCCTCCTCTTCCACATCTACAACACCCTGCATCTGCCCGGGATCTTCGGGGCCATGTCCGGCGGGGCCGCCCGGCGGGAGAATCTGGTGGCGCTCTATGAGTACGCCAGGAGCTTCGAGGGGGCGGGCTATCGGGGGCTGTTTGCCTTTGTCACCCACCTGCGCACTCTCCTGGAGCGGGGGGAGCAGCCCGCCGCGGCGGCGGGGGAGGGGGGCGACAGCGTTCAGATCATGAGCATCCACCGCTCCAAGGGGCTGGAGTTCCCCATTGTGGTGCTCGCCGACCTCTCCAGGGACTTCCACGGCGTCAGCGACGCGGGGGCGGTGCTGGTTCACCCCGCCTGCGGCCTGGGGCCCAAGCGGGTGGACTTGAAGCGCCGCATCCAGTACCCCACCCTGGCCCGCCGGGCGGTGGAGAGCCTTCTGCGGCGGGAGAGCCGGTCGGAGGAGCTGCGGGTGCTCTACGTGGCCATGACCCGGGCGAAGGAGAAGCTGATTCTGACGGCCTCCCTGCAAAATGCCGGTACGGCGCTGGGGAAGCTGGCGGCCATCGCCTCCTGTCCCGTGTATCCCAACGCGGCGGCGGAGTGCAGGTCCATGGCGGAGTGGGTGCTGCTGCCCCTCCTCTGCCGCCGGGAGGCGGCAGAGCTGCGCCTGGCCGGCGGCGTGGAGCCGGCGCGGTACGTGCAGACGGAGGACCCGCCGTGGACGGCGGCTCTCCACGAGGCCGCCCCCTATCAGAGGCAATCGGGAGGCGGGGAGGAGGTTCGGGTGGAGACCGCCCGCCGACCCATCGCCTTTGACGAGGCCCTGCTGGACTTCCGCTACCCCTATACGGCGGCCCAGACCCTGCCCACCAAGCTCACCGCCACCCAGCTCAAGGGCCGGTTTCTGGACCAGGAGATTGCCGAGGATACCCCGGCCCCGGCGCGGAAGCCGGTGTTCGACCGGCCGGCCTTCCTCCGGGGAGAGCGGGCCCTCACCCCCGCCGAGCGGGGCACCGCCACCCACATTGTCATGCAGTACATCGACTTCGCCTGTACCGACGTGGCCGCCGCGCTGGAGGACATGGTGGCCCTGGGGCGGCTGACACGGGCGGAGGGGGACGCTGTGGACCGCGGCGCCATCCGCCGGTTTCTGGACTCCCCTCTGGCGGAGGAGCTGCGGCAGGCGAAGGACCTCCGCAGGGAGTACCGCTTCTCCCTGCTGGTTGACGGTCAGGACTACCTGGGGCAGCCGGCGGCGGGAGAGGAGGTGCTGTTACAGGGCGTGGTGGACTGCTTCTTTGAGACGGAGGAGGGCCTTGTGGTGGTGGACTTCAAGACGGACGCGGTGCGCGGCGAGGAGCAGCGCCGCCGGACAGAGGCATACCGGCCGCAGATCACGGCCTACAGCGAGGCGCTGAGGCGGATCTTTAAACGGCCGGTGTGCCGTCGGGTGCTGTACTATTTTTCCACCGGAACGGCGGTGGAGGTGTAGGAAGCTGAGGCAAATTGCGGCCCATGGCCGCAATTTGCCGCCTGCGCGGGAGCGGTGGACAGAGGGGACGGCGGCGTGGTACAATATCCCTGTTACAGGCGCGGCCGCCGAAAGGAGACGACGGAGGAGGGAGAGCGCGATGCGGAAGCTGATGATTATTGCGCTCTCCTTTGCCGCCGCCACGGCCCTCTCCCACTACCTGCTCCCCCTTGCGCTTCTGCCCGCCGCCGCCGGCGTGCTGCTGGCGCTGTTTTTCGCGCTCCTCCTGTGGCGGCGGAAGGCGCCGCTGCGGCTGCTCCTGATTGCGGGTGCGCTGGCGGCGTCCCTCCTCTACAACTACGTCTACCGAACCTGTGTCGCCGGGCAGGTGGCCGGCGCGCTGGGGAAGTCGAGGGAGGTTACAGCCTGCGTGCTGGACTACGCCGAGCCGGCGGGCGGCCGCTGGCGGGCCGGCGTGGCGGTGGAGGGGACGGGCCTCCAGGGGATGCTCTACGGCGGGGAGGAGCTCTGCGCCCTCCGGCCCGGTGACCGCGTGGAGGGGACGATGACGGTGGCGGACGCCGCCGTGATCCGCCGGCGCTCCGTCACCGCCTTTACCGCCAAGGGCTACTATCTGCTCCTCTACCCGGAGGAGCCCTTCACAGTCTCCCCGGCGGAGGGGACCCTCCGCCACTGGCCGGCCTACGCGGCGCAGCGGATGCGGGAGACCATCGACCGGCTCTACGGCGAGAGGTACGCCCCCTTCCTGCGGGCCATCCTCCTGGGGGACCGGAGCCGGCTCAGTGACCGGCAGGGCAGCGACCTGTCCGAGGCCGGGGTGTACCACATCACGTCGGTGTCCGGGATGCACTGCGGTTTTCTTCTGGCCGTCGTGGCCGCGCTTTCGCGGCGCAGGCGGGGACGGATCTTTTCCGCCGCGGCGATCTTGCTGCCGTGGGTCTATGTGTGCGTGGCGGGCGCGCCGGCGTCCATGAGCCGGGCGGCGGTGATGCTGACTTTGGCGCTGACGGGGCCGCTGTTTGGCCGGGAGAGCGATGCGCCCACGTCCCTCTCCCTGGCGCTGATGCTGCTGCTTCTGAAAAACCCCTGCGCCGTGGCCGGTATCGGTATGCAGCTGTCCTTCTCCGCCGTGGCGGGGCTGCTGATTGTGACGCCCCGGCTCTGCCGGCTGCTGCCGCCCTTCCGGCGGACCCTGCCCCGGCTGCTCGGGACCTCCCTGTCCGCCAGTTTGGGGATTGCAGCAACCACCGCGCCGCTGTCGGGGTTCTACTTCAACGCCCTGACGCTGCTGGCCCCGCTGTCCAACATCCTGATGCTCTGGGCGGCGGCGCTGACCTTTACGGCGGGGCTCCTCTCCGTGGCGCTGGGAATGGTACTGCCGTCTCTGGGGGCGCTGCTGGCCCTGCCGGCCGGCGCGGGGACCTGGTATATCCTGACCCTCTCGCGGCTCATTGCCCGGATTCCCTGCCACGCGGTGTACTTCACCAATCCCTACCTGAAGTACTGGCTGGTCTATGCCGCCGCCCTCCTGATCTACTGCGCCCTGACCCCCGGGGGACGGCGGAGGATCGTTCTGGCGGCCTCCCTCGCGTCGCTGACTTTGGCGCTGACGGCGTCGCTGCCGGTTCTCACGGACCGGGGCAGGCTCCGCGTTTCGGCCATCGATGTGGGACAGGGGGCCAGCACCTTCTTCAGCGCCGGAGGCGCGTCGGCTGTGGTGGACTGCGGCAGCAGCGGCGCGCTGGACCCCGGCGGGAGTGTGGGCGACTATCTGAACACCTGCGGCTGCCGCCGTCTGGACTATCTGATTTTGACGCACTACCACGATGACCACGCCAACGGCGCGGAGGTGCTCCTGGCCCGTGTGGCGGTGGACCGCCTGCTGATCCCCCTGCCCTCGGCGGAGGACCGGCCCCTCCACGACGCGCTGGTCTCCTGGGCAGAGGACTGCGGCACAGCGGTGGAGTACGTCACCGAGGACCGGATTCTGCCCTTGGGAGAGGCCGTTCTGCACGTCTACGCCCCGGTGGGCCGGGGCGGCACCAACGAGGAGGGGCTGTCGCTGCTGTGCACGCTGGAGGACTTCGACGTGCTGGTCACCGGGGATATGAACGCCGTCAACGAGCGGATTCTGACCGCCTCCAGGGACCTGCCGGATATCGAGGTGCTGCTGGCGGGCCACCACGGCTCCCGTACCGCCACCTCCCCGGTACTGCTGGAGCGCACCGCTCCGGAGGTGGCTGTCATCAGCGTGGGGGCGGACAACACCTATGGCCACCCGGCCCGGGAGACCCTGGAGCGTATGGCCCGGACGGGGATGACCCTCTACCGAACAGATTTGCAGGGGACCATCTCCATCACGGTGCGGTGAGGCTTTATTGACAACTATCAACCTATTTGAATTTGACACCGAGGAGGCGAGACCATGGCGGAAAAACAGGCGGCCTACCGCCAGCTGAAGCAGGACATCGCGGCGGGGACGCCCCGGAACCTCTATATCTTCCACGGGGAGGAGACCTATCTCCGGGAGTACTATCTCAGTGAGCTGACGAAGAAGCTGGTGCCGCCGGCCTTCGCCGCCTTCAACGCCCACAGGGTGGAGGGGAAGGGGCTCACTGTGGAGGCGCTGACGGAGATCGTGGAGCCCCTGCCCATGATGGCGGAGCGGACGCTGGTGCAGGTGGTGGATATGGACCTCTTCAAGCTCCCCGAGGGGCAGCGAAAGGCCCTTGTGGCGCTGCTGGAGGACTTTCCGCCCCACTGCTGTTTGATCTTTGTATACGACCAGATCCCCTACGCCCCCAACAAGACGGTCAAAACCCTGTGCAGGGCCATCGACGCCCACGTATCGGTGGTGAAGTTCGAGACCCAGAGCCGCGGCGACCTGCTCAACTGGGTCACCCGGCGGTGCAAGGCCTGCGGCAAGTCCATCGACACCCAGACGGCGGAGCACCTGCTCTTCACCTGCGGCAGCCTGATGAACACCCTGATCCCGGAGATTGAGAAGGTCTGCGCCTACGCCCGGGGGAGCGCGGTGACCAAGGCGGACATCGCCGCCGTGGCCGCCCCGGTGCTGGAGGCCCAGGTCTTCGACATGACCGCCGCCGTGGCCCGCCGGGACTTCGACCGGGCGGCGGAGATTCTGGGGACGCTTTTGAAATTGCAGGAGGAGCCCATCATGCTGCTGGCGGTGATGGGGAAGGAGCTGCGCAAGCTCTACACCGCCCGTCTGGCCATCGACAACGGCCTGGACAAGTTCTGGCTGATGAAGCAGTGGAATATGCGCTCGGACTACCCCGCCAAGCTGGCCCTGGAGGCGGCGGGACGGGTGAGCACCCGCTGGGCGGAGCGGGCGGTGGAGCGCTGTCAGGCGCTGGATGTGCGGATGAAGAGCGTCACCGGGGCCAACAGCGCCGGGGAGTTGAAGGAGTTTCTCATGGAGCTGGGGCAGGAGGCGGAGGCGTGAGGCGGGTCCGGGAGGTCATCGTGGTGGAGGGGCGCTACGACAAGAACGCCCTCTCCCAGGTGGTGGAGGGCGTGATCTTTGAGACCCGGGGCTTCGGCATCTTCCGGGACCGGGAGCGGCTGGCCCTCCTGCGCCGTTTGACGGCGGAGCGGGGGGCGGTGCTGCTTTTAGACAGCGACGGCGCCGGCTTCGTGATCCGGGGAAAGCTGAAGGGGATGCTGCCCACGGATCGGGTGAAGCAGGCGTATATCCCCGACGTCTACGGGAAGGAGCGCAGGAAAAAAGCCCCCGGCAAGGAGGGCAAGATCGGCGTGGAGGGGATGTCCCCCGTGGTGCTGCTGCGGGCGTTGGAGCAGGCGGGGGCCACCTTTGAGGACGGGGAGACGGCGGCGCCGGGGGAGGAGATCACCAAGGCGGACCTCTATGCCATGGGTCTCACCGGGCCGGGGAGCGTGGAGCGGCGGCGGACGCTGCTGCGGGCGCTGGAGCTGCCGGAGCACCTCACCGTTAACGCTCTGCTGGAGGCGGTGAATGTGCTGTACGGCAGGGAGGAGTTTTTGCAGATAGGAGTTAGGAGATAGGAGATAGGAGTTGTGGTGTCCAGCTCCGCTGGACAAATTTTGAATTTTTTGAGTACAGAATGGAGATGGAGGGAGTGCGGTGGAGGAGCTTCTGGCCTATGCGGTTTTGCTGGGGGAGGGGTTTGAGATTGGGGAGCGGTATGAGAGACGGCTGGATGAGCTGTTTTTGGCCTCCCCGGAGGACCGGGATCTGTTGGAGCTGGAGCTCTTGAGCGGGAATTGGAAGGCGAGCGGTATCTATATCAGATCACACGTGGATTACAGCGCCCTGGACCGGCGGCGGTTCGGCGGGGCGCTGATGGAGGTGTTGAAGCCTGTCTATGAGAGCATGGAGGCGCAGGAATTTGCCTCCCGGGCCTTTCAAGTCTGGGAGGGGCTGCCGGGGAATTTGCAGGGGGAGGATCCCTTTTGGGCTCTCTGGGGGATTACCCCGGGGCGCGGGAGGCGGGGCGGTACATGCGGGGGGTGTACCGGTGGATGCTGCACTATTACGACCCCTGCGTCTCTATGTAGGCGGTGCTCAGCACTGTCAGGAGCAGGGCGGAGGAGGAGAGCTGGCGGAAGGCGTCGGCGGTGGGCAGGGAGCCCTTGAGGATGGCCCAGCAGCCCAGAAGCAGCAGGAGAGCCGAGAGCTGGAACCCCCGGCGCATGACGCAGTAGGTCAGGTCCTTCATGTTGTTCAGGTTTATCCAAGCGCGCATGGCGGTCGCCTCCGAGGGTGGTTTTGTGTCTCCATGATACCAGATCGGGACGGGAGACGCCATGCGAAATAGTTGGGAAGTGGGGGAGAATATAGCAATAAGCCTGTACTGCCTTGCAGTACAGGCTTATTTGTATCGGAAAAGTTAGCAGGGTACGTGGGCGATAAGGAGGAAAGCGTGAAGGGGACCCGAGAGGGGGGCCTTTCGCGCACAGGCAACCCGCCGTACCCCGAGGGCGTTTCTTGCCGCTGCGCGGCTTGGGCACAGCGGCAGATTTCGAGCTGTGACAAACGGTTCTATATCGCCAGGTTGGCGTATGCGTTCAGGCTCAGGTCCGCGCCGGCGCCTTCCAGCGCCTCGTAGTAGGCCTGGGCGCCGATCATGGCGCCGTTGTCGCCGCACAGGCGCAGGGGCGGCAGAAACAGGCGCAGGCCCGCCTGGGCGCAGGCCCGCTGAAGATCGGCGCGGACCCGCTGGTTGGCCGCCACGCCGCCGGCGGCGACAACGGTGTGATGGCCGTACCGCTCCGCCGCCAGAATGGCCCGGGGAACCAGCTCGCCGCTGATGGCCGCGGCCACCGAGGCGGCAAGGCCAGGGCGGTCGATGACCTCCCCCTTTTGTTTGGCGTTGTGGACCAGATTCACGACCGCGGTTTTGAGGCCGGAAAAGGACATGTCCAGATCGCTGTCCGCCACGTGGGCGCGGGGCAGGGTGTAAGCGCGGTCGTCTCCGCCCCGGGCCAGCTCCTGCATGGGCAGGCCACCGGGGTAGGGGAGGTCCAGCACACGGGCGATCTTGTCAAAGCACTCCCCGGCCGCGTCGTCCCGTGTGGCGCCTACGATCTGCATCCTTGTGTATCCCTGGACGTCCACCAGCATGGAGTTTCCCCCGGAGATACACAGAGCCAGAAAGGGCGGCTCCAGCTCCGGGAAGGCGATATAGTTGGCCGCGATGTGTCCCCGGAGGTGGTGCACCGGAATCAGGGGTCTGCCCAGGGCGTAGGCGACGCTCTTGGCAAAGTTTACCGCTACCAGCAGAGCGCCGATGAGGCCGGGGCCGCAGGTTACGGCCACCGCGTCGATATCCCGGCGGCTCACCCCCGCCTCCCGGAGGGCCTGGTCGCTGAGGGCGGCGATAGCCTCGATGTGCCTGCGGGAGGCAATCTCCGGTACCACGCCGCCGTAGAGGGCGTGCATGTCCGCCTGGGAGAGAATCGCGTCGCTGAGGACGGTACGCCCGTCCCGCACGACTGCCGCGGCAGTCTCGTCGCAGGAGGACTCGTAAGCTAAAATCAGCATGTTTTTACTCCTTCACACCTGTTCCGAGGGCCGCGGCGGTACTTTATCCTGCCCGGTACCGTGTCCCTGCCGTTCGGTAACGTACTCTCTCCCGCCGTGCGGCTTCTCAGATGGGCTGACGGTACAGCCCGTGCTGTGTGCAGTACCACAGCAGGACGCCCCGGCGGCGGGGCAGGCGGACCTGGAGCTCCCACTCCGGGTACTGCCGGACCAGCTCCACGCGCTCGGCTGTGGCCAGGGCCACAAAGGCGATATGGTGCTCCTTGGTCATGGGGTGGCGGGTGGTAAGCAGAAGCTCGTCCTCCACCGGCGACACCTCCAGGCGCTCCGTCCCCTCCGCCGGCCGGGGGGTCAGCGGGGCCAGCCGCCGGCCGCAGCAGGTGATCTCCGCCGTCCCTGTGGTCAGGCTGACGCCTCCGCAGACGGGGCACACGTGGTAGTTTGCTTTTTTCATATTGCCTCCTGTCCTCTCGCCGGGGGACAGCTCGCCGGAGAGAAGGGCAGGCAGGTCCACCTCCAGCAGATCCGACAGCTCCCGCAGCAGCGACACATCCGGGCATCCCAGGCCGTTCTCCCACTTGCTGACGGTCTTGTTGCTGATGCCCAGACAGTCCGCGGTCTGCCGCTGGGTCATCCCCCGCTCCTGCCGCAGGGCGCGGATCAGCGCCCCCACCTTTTGACAGTCCATTGTACTCCCCTCCTCTCCGCCGGTCTCCCGGCTATGATGGCTCCATTGTAGCGGAGATTGGCCCGGAAAGCAATCCACGCTCCGCAGACTGCGGGAGCGGAGGAGCCGCCGCTTTTATGGGGCGGGAGGGTGGAATGGATCCTCCTCTGTCCACTCGGTTACCGGGAAGATGGCCTCCCCCGGGTGCAGCGGGATCTGGATAAAGCGGTCGTAGTTCTTCCGGCCAAACCGCTGGAGATAGATCTCCTGGTGGGCCCGGAGGATATCCGCCTCCGGCGGGAGAGTGCCCCGGGTCCAGCAGATGGTCTTGAAGTGGACGCCGAAGAGGGCGGTATCGTAGCTGAGGGTAGCCGCGCCGTTTCGAGCGTAGAACCCCAGGCGGCGGAGGATCAGCCGGTCCGCCCCGGCGTCCCCGGTGGGGGCCTCGCTCTCCCCGATGAATACGGCGTCCTCGCCGTACCGGGCGAGCATGGCCTTCAGCAGCTTGCCCCCGATGCCGCCGTTGCGCCGGGCGGCGGGGACGCAGAGGTAGTCTATCAGAAAGTAGCGGCCGTCCACGTGCCGCCAGAGGAGGACATAGCCCAGATCCTCCCCCGTCTCGTCCCGGAGGCACAGGGGGTCGTAGAGCCCCTCCTGCCGCAGCCGCTCCATGGACCACAGGGGCTTCAGCTCCTCGGGGGGAAAGGCCTCCCGCAGGTGTGTGTGATAGACGGCGCACAGCTCGTCAGGGGTCAGAACAGTCAGTGTCATAGTGAAACTCCAATGTCATAATAATAGCGTCCTCGGTGGGATGCCGGTAGTAGTTTTTCCGGCGGCCCGCCTCGCGGTAATCCTCGCTCTCGTACAGGGCGATGGCAGGTGTGTTGGAGGCGCGGACCTCCAGAGTGAGGAAGGCCAGACGGCTCCCCCGGGCGAAGCGCCGGAAGGCGCGGAGCAGCGCCCGGGCGATCCCCTGCCGCCGGCAGTAGGGCTGGACGGCCACATTGGCGATATACCCCTCGTCCAGTACCACCGACACGCTGGCGTAGCCCAGAAGGACGCCGTCCTCCCCCAGCGCCACCAGGGCGGCGGCGTTCTCGCTGTCCAGCTGCTCAGCCAGCAGCCGCTCCGACCAGGGGTCCGGAAAGCAGAGCCGCTCCAGCTCCGCCACCTCCGGAATGTGGTCATAGGTCATAGGCATGATCGTAAAGGTCACAAAACACACCTCCAAACTATATTCGATTGAAACCCGCTTCGCTGGGCTTTCAATCGAAGGGACGGGGGATTGCGCTTCGCGCTTGATTGAGAACCGCTGGCGCTGGGTTCTCAATCGAAGGGACGGGGGATACGCTTTTTCTTAGGGGACGATGTCCCCTAAGAAAAAGGACCAAACCAAGCGCGGCTACATCAAAAAATGCAGGCATTTTTTGAAAGAAGACGGGGAATACGCTTTTTTCAGGGAACGATGTCCCCTGAAAAAAGGACCAAACCGAGCGCGGTTTGCAAAGTGTTTTTCCGAAAACGCGGTTTCCGGAAAAACGATTTCAGCTTTTTTGCGCCAGGGCGCAAACTCCTGGCGGAGGGCTTTTTGAAGCGGATATCCCGGGGTACCCTATCCCTACCCTCCATTCTTCACTTAAAAAATTCAAATTCGTCCAGCGAAGCTGGACACCTCAACTCCTATCTCCTAACTCCTATCTCACTTCGCCTCCAGCCAGTTTCGCCCGCTGTGGGCCTCGGCGACGAGGGGGACGGACAGATCCGCCACCCGCTCCATCTCCTCCGCCACCAGGCGCTTCACCTGCTCCGCCTCGGATTCGGGGCACTCCACGATCAGCTCGTCGTGGACCTGCATGATGAGCTTCGCCTCCATGTTTTCCGCCCTCAGGCGGCGGAAAACATGGACCATGGCCAGCTTCATGATGTCCGCCGCCGTGCCCTGGATGGGCATGTTCAGGGCCACCCGCTCGCCGAAGGAGCGCATGTTGAAGTTGCTGGACTTGATCTCCGGCAGGGCCCGGCGGCGGCGGTAGAGGGTCTCCACATAGCCCCGCTCCTTCGCCTGGGTCACCACGGCGTCCATGTAGCGGCGGACCCCGTCGTACTTGGCGAAGTAGGCGTCCATGTAGTCCCTGGCCTCCGCCACGCTGACGCCCAGATCCTCGCTGAGGGAGTAGGCGGAGATGCCGTAGACAATGCCGAAGTTCACTGCCTTGGCCGCCCGTCGCATCTGGGGCGTCACCGCCTCCACCGGCACGCCGAAGACGTGGGCGGCGGTGACGGTGTGGAAGTCCTCCCCGGTGCGGAAGGCCTCGATCATATGCTCGTCGCCGGAGATGTGGGCCAGGAGACGGAGCTCGATCTGACTGTAGTCCGCGTCCACCAGCACCTTCCCCGGATCCGCCACAAACATGCGGCGCAGCTCGCTGCCAAGCTCCGTCCGGGTGGGGATGTTCTGGAGGTTTGGCTCCGTGGAGCTGAGGCGGCCGGTGGCGGTGACGGTCATCTGGAAGCTGGTGCGGACCCGGCCGTCGGAGCCGATGACCTTCAGGAGGCCGTCCACATAGGTGCTCTTTAATTTGCTGTACTGCCGGTACTCCAGAACCTCGGCCACGATGGGGTGGTGGGGGCGCAGCTTCTCCAGCACGTCGGCGTTGGTGGAGAAGCCGGTCTTGGTCTTCTTCTCCGCCGGCAGGCCCAGCTTTTCAAAGAGTATCTCGCCCAGCTGCCTGGGGGAGTTGATGTTGAACTTCCCGGCGTGGGCGTAGATGGTCTGCTCCAGCTTCTCCATGGCGGCGGTGAGGGCTTCTCCCATCTCCCGCAGGGCGGCGCTGTCCACCCGGAAGCCCGCCAGCTCCATCTCCGCCAGGACACGGCACAGGGGCAGCTCCGCCGTGCGGTAGAGCTCCTCCACGCACATCTCCCGCAGCCTGGGGGCCATGGCGCTGTAGAGGGCGTCTATGGCGGCGGTGTAGCTGTCGAAGGCGGCCTCGGACTGGGCGGCGTCGCCCAGGAGGGAGAAGGCCTCCGGATCCAGGAACAGGGGCTTGGGCAGCTCGGTACTGAAATAGGAGATAAAGAGCTTTTGCAGGTCGTAGCGCCCCGCCGTGGCATCCAGCAGGTAGCCGGCCAGAGCGGTGTCGAAGACGAAGCCCTCCGCCGGGAGGCTGTTCTCCAGGAGGACCCGGGTCAGATCCTTCACGTTGTGGGAGACAATTTTGATGTCCCCGGCGAAGAGCGCGGCAAGCAGGGCGTTCCAGTCCCCCTGGTACCGGGAGAAGAACAGCTCCGCCATCACCGCCTCGCTGTCGCCGGTCCGGCACTGGACGCCCACGGCGGAGAGGTCCTCCAGCGCCAGTACCGCTACGTGGTCCGCGGCGCGCCACTGGTTGAGCAGATCCTCCGCCTGGGCGGGGGTGACGACTTGGGTCACGGTGACGCGGTACTCCCGCTGCGCCGCCTGGGCGGGGGCGGGCGCGCCGTCTCCGGTGAGCCCCATTTTTTCAATGAGCTTGGTAAACTCCAGCCGGAGGAAGATGTTGTAGAGCTCGGGCTTTGCCGGGCGGCGGAGGTTCTCCGCCGGGTCGAAATCCAGGGGGGCGTCGGTGACGATGGCGGCCAGTTTTTTGCTCATTTCCGCCATGTCCTTCCCCTCGGCCAGCTTCTTCACAAGGCCCGGCTTGGCGGCCACGTTGGGGGCGGAGCAGATGTCGGGCATGTGGTCGTAGAGGTGCTCAATGGTCCGGTAGAGCTGTACCAGAGCCATGGCGGTCTTCTCTCCCACGCCCTTGACGCCGGGGATGTTGTCGCTGCTGTCCCCCATCAGGGCCTTCAGGTCCACCATGTGGATGGGCTCGAAGCCGTACGCCTCCCGGAAGGTCTCCGGCGTCATGTCCCGGGTGGTGGTCTGGCCCATGCGGGTGGACACCAGCTTCACCTTGGTGCGGTCGGTGATGAGCTGGAGGCTGTCCTTGTCTCCGGTGACCACCACGCAGTCCCAGCCGGCACTCTCGCATTTGCGGGAGATGGTGCCCAGGAGGTCGTCGGCCTCGTAGCCCGCCAGCTCGTAGCGGGGCACGTCCATGGCGTCCAGCACCTCCTTGAGTACGGGCATCTGCATGGCCAGCTCCTCGGGCATCCCCTTGCGCTGGGCCTTGTAGCCCTCGTAGGAGAGGTGGCGGAAGGTGGGTTCCCGCCGGTCGAAGGTGACGCACAGCGCCTCGGGGCTCTCCTCCTCCAGAAGGCGCTGGAGCGTGGTGACAAAGCCGTATATGGCGTTGGTGTAGAGCCCGTCCCGGGTGGTCAGGGGGCGGATACCGTAGTAGGCGCGATTGACAATGCTGTTGCCGTCTAAGACCATCAGTTTCATAGGTTTCCTCCGGCGGCACTGGCCGCGAATGGGTGTTTTTTGACAAGCTGCTGTCCCGTTATTTTGAGATACTGTAAGAGCGGCGTTGGAGCGGTATTACGAGTTGCTTATTCGCTCTGCCCCGTCAGGGGCGAGAAAAAGGACGGAGATCAAAGTATAATAGCTGCTCTGCGGCTATTATACCACAGAGATGGATTGTCCGCAACTGTCGCACAACAGCTATCGCCTTGACAGAATATTTATGTGCACAGATACCGGCTGCCTCTCCTGTCTGCACACCTTTTAGGCTGTCAGCGTGTTGGAGGTACAGACCTCGACTGCGCTTTTCCGGCGTTGGTAAAGACCTCGGAGCAGGGCGGCGGAGGTGCATCGGGGGTATCGACAGCGCCGATACAGTCGCAGTAAACCGTCAGACGCTGCCGGCTTTTTCGGGCCGAAAGTGGGGGATTGTATGGAAGACGGCGGGAAAAGCACGCTTTTCCCGCCGCCTTCCATCGGTCATTTGTCCGCTTTTTTCTAATAGCCCGGTTTGCTCCATGGTTTTCTAAAACAGGAGCCGCATTCCGGCCGTTGATCGGATTGCGGGAGGTGGACGCCGCTCCGTCAGCGTCCAGTCTATCTCCTCCAGCCGGCCGTCCATCTCCTCCCGGGAGAGAACGGGAACGCCCTCCATCACACCGCCTCCGGTCCGCTCCGATAGAGCAGGCACACCGCGTGGGCGGCGATGCCCTCCTCCGCGCCGGTGAAGCCCAGGCGCTCCTCGGTGGTGGCCTTTACGTTCACCTGCCCCACTGCTGCCCCCAGGTCCTCCGCGATGTTTCGCCGCATGGTTTCGATATGGGGGCTGAGCCTGGGGCGCTGGGCGATCACCGTGGCGTCCACGTTGCCCACGGCATACCCCGCCTCCCGGAGGAGCGCCGCCACCCGGCGCAGCAGCAGGCGGCTGTCCGCCCCGCTGTAGGCCGGGTCCGTGTCGGGAAACTGCCGCCCGATATCCGGCAGGGCGGCGGCGCCTAAGAGGGCGTCCATCACCGCATGGAGGAGCACGTCGGCGTCGGAGTGCCCCAAGAGACCCAGGGAGTGGTCGATGGTCACGCCCCCCAGGGTCAAAGCCCGCCCCTCCACCAGGCGGTGGACGTCGTAGCCGTGGCCGATACGCAGGTCCGTCAGCGTCCTCACCCCCTGCTCTCCCAGATCGCCTCCGCCAGGACCAGGTCCTCCGGCGTGGTGATCTTGATGTTCTCATAGCTGCCCCGGGTCAAGTACACCTGCTTCCCCAGCCGCTCCACGGCGGCGCAGTCGTCGGTGAGGACGGCCTCCGCCTCCTTTGCCGCCTGGAGGGCAGCCCGCAGCAGCGCCGCGTCAAACACCTGGGGGGTCTGCACGGCAAAGAGCTCTTCACGGTCCGGCGTGGACTGCACCACGTTCTGCCGGGCCACCTTGACGGTGTCCTTCACCGCCACGGCGGGGGCGGCGGCATAGACCTCCGCCGCCTTCTCCACCGCCTCGTCGATCACCTCGGCCGTCACCAGGGGACGGGCTCCGTCGTGGACGGCGATGAGCTCCGCGCGGCTGTCGCACTCGGCCAGGGCCGCCAGCACCGACTCCATCCGGCTCGCCCCGCCCGCCACCAGTTTCAGCGGCTTTTCGATCTCGTAGGCCTTGCAGATCTCCGCAATCGTCAGGAGTTCCTCCTCCCGCACGGCCACCACCAGCTCGGAGATCCGCTCCGAGCCGGCCAGCGCCAGCAGCGTTCGGGCAATCACCGGTACGCCGCCGATGGACATCAGCAGCTTGTTCTCCCCGCCCATACGCTGCGAGCTACCCGCAGCGGGTACCACCGCGCTGCAAAAGGGAGGCGTATCCCCTCTCCGGTGTAAAAAATCTCTGATTTTTTGAAACATAGCAGCACCTTATTCCTAATTCCTAAAAACTCTTTTCTGAAAACGCGCCATCTGCGCAGTCACCCGCAGGCGTGCTTCACATGTACGGTGTCTCCCTGTGAAAAATCCTCTATGTCCATGAGATTATGCCCAAGAATCTCTCTGATCCGGCCCGGCAGCCCGTCCCATTTTAGCGGCACTCGGGGACAGGACTGCTTTGTATAGTACTCGTGGAGCGTGCAAATCCCGGGGTTTGTCCCGTCGTCCGCATCAAAATAGTATAAGCCCCTGTCAGAAAAATCCCTTGCAACCTGTTCCGCCTGTTCGGTTTTGGGAAAGAGCAGCACGCTGCCGGTTATCTTCTCGGCTGTGGAGAAGTATTCGATCAGTTCATCCGCCCTCTCCCGATCTTCGCAGACAAATTCAGGCAAATACCCCGCCCCCGCACTGCAAAACACGGCGATATTGCCCCGCCTGTCCACCCCATACCACTCCATATCCAGAGTAAAGCACTCCCCGGCAGAAATCCTGCTCATCTCGATCCGCCCCCCAAACAAACGGTCTCCGGCAGGGAGGTGCGCCCTGTGGCCGCCTCCGGCCCGGACCTTTCCCTGAAATCAGCTGCTGCTTTGCGGGAAAAAGCCCGCTGGAAAGCGGCACACCGCTTCCCAGCGTGTTCCCGTTCCCTCAATTGAAAGCCAGGCGGAGCAGGCTTCCATCGAACCTGTTTATACCATGGATGCATTTACCCGCGACTCAATCGCCTGATAGGGCTCGTCGGTGGCCAACACCATCTCTGAAATAAAAATCTGCTTGGCGCTGTGGAGCATCTTCCGCTCCCCGGTGGAGAGCCCACGCTGCACATCCCGCAGGGTCAGACACTTGATTACCCGGCCCACCTCATAGAGATCGCCGCTCTTCAGCCGCTCCAGATTCTCCCGGTAGCGGCGGTTCCAGTTGGTGGTGATGTCGATCTCCAGGCCGGGCAGAGCCAGCATCACCGTGTCCGCGGCCTTCGCGTCCACCACGGAGCGCAGGCCGATCAGCTGACTGTTGCAGACTGGAATTTTCAGAACAAGTCCGTTGACCGGCATATGGAACACATAGTACTCCTGCGTCTTCCCGTTGATCCGCTCACTGACGATGCTGTCGATCACACCGGCGCCATGCATGGGATGGACGACCTTGTCCCCTACGTTAAACATATTCCCTCCTATTCTCATTCATCACTTCCGCACACGGTTTTCCCGTCTTATTTCTTAGTATAGCCTACTTTTCCATATATTTCAAGCGATGATGTAAATATTTTACCCAAAATTTTTTGTTTTCCCGCAAAAATTCCCTCTGTCAGCCATTTTTTCAGCGGCCAGGTATACGAAAGAGCTCTGCAAAAGGCAAATATAAAGCGGACAGGGAGTGTCTGAAATAAAGATTTTAAGATACGATAAGAACTACGAAAAAACGGACGGGAGAGGCATGGAAGAACGCCCGGGAAGTGGAAAAATCGAGAACCAGCTCGAGGCAGAATACAACGGCTTGGGGAGCCAACGCCGGCCCGGCGGAGCAGGTGTTTTTCCCAAGAGTTGGAGAACCTCCAGGCTGTCCTTGCTGACTCTGTTCATACCTGTAATCGTTTCGGGCAGCAGATGGACCCCGATCATTCCTGCCATCCTGGGACCGCTGTGCCCTTTCCTTCGACACGCCCATTCTTTCCAAGGCCCCTATACAAACCGCCGAGAAAGCGGTACAATACCGGTATCACTGCCAAAATCGGAGGCTTGCCATGAAAACATCCGCACAGCTGCGCGCCGACCTGCGCGCCATCGACCACAGGAGCTACCCGGCCTACAAGTCCCTGGCGGGGAGCTGGTCCTTTGGAACCTACATTCTAAACATCGAACACGTCCAGGGGGACCCCTTCGCCGCCCCCTCCCAGCTCAGCGTGGCGGTGGACGAGCGGACCGCGGGCTTCCCCGGCCGCTGCTGGGAGACGCCCTGGAACCGCGCGGCGCTGGAGGACTACCTGCTCCGGCGCTTTGGCCGCCGGGCGGGGCAGTTTTCCCGTCAGGCCAGGGGATCCGGAAAGAGCGGCGTTCTGGATGTCACCCGCCCCGGCCAGGAGGTGCTGGAGCGGACCGACTGCCAGGTGCGCGGCGGGGCGGTCACCCTGCGCTTCGAGGTGGGTTTCCCGGCCAACGGCCGGACCATCAACGCCAGCGAGCTGGAGAAGATCCTCTTCGACTTCATCCCCGTCTGTGTGGAGCAGGGGCTGCTGTACGCCAGTGCGCCAAAGGAGGAGGTGGAGCAGGTTGTCGCTCTGGCGGAGGACCAGCGCTTCATCCGGGAGGAGCTGAAGCGGCTGGAGCTGGCGGCCTTCGTGGCCGACGGCTCCGTCCTCCCCCGGGAGAGCGGCGTCTCGGACAGGCCCATGGAGGACGCGGTGCCATTCTCCTCCCCGGAGGAGCTGGCGGTGACGCTGAACCTGCCCCACCGGGGAGCGGTGCGGGGCATGGGCGTTCCCCGGGGGATCACCCTCATCGCCGGCGGAGGCTACCACGGCAAGTCCACCCTGCTCAAGGCCCTGGAGCGGGGCGTCTACAACCACATCGCCGGGGACGGCCGGGCATATGTAATCACCGACGACACCGCCGTGAAGATCCGGGCGGAGGACGGGCGCAAGGTGACGGAGACGGACATCTCCCTCTTCATCAACCGCCTGCCCAGCGGGCGGAATACCGCCAAATTCTCCACCCTGGACGCCAGTGGCAGCACCTCCCAGGCGGCCAATATTGTCGAGGCCCTGGAGGCGGGGAGCAGGCTGCTGCTCATGGACGAGGATACCTCCGCCACCAACTTCATGGTCCGGGACGAGCTGATGCAGGCGGTGATCGCCCGGGAGGAGGAGCCCATCACCCCGTTCCTGGAGCGGGCCGCGGACCTGTGGCAGAGAGCGGGGGTATCCCTGATCCTGGTGGTGGGCAGCTGCGGGGCCTACTTCCATATCGCCGACCATGTGGTGCAGATGGACGCCTACCGCGCCAAAGATATTACCGCCCGCGCCAGGGCGGCGCTGGAGGGGAGGCCCGTTCCGGCCCTGTCCGCGCCCGCCTTCCACCTGCCTACCGGCAAGCGGACCGTGGACCTCTCCGGTTCCACGCAGACCCGGAAGAACTACCGCGGCGACGGATACCGCCAGGAGCGGCTGAAGGTGAAACGGTTTGGGAAAACCGCCTTCTCCGTGGGGGAGCGGGAGCTGGATCTGCGGTATGTGGAGCAGCTGGTGGACCCGGGACAGACCCAGACGCTGGCCTATATGGTGCGCTACGCCCGGGAGAATCTGGCGGGCCGGGACGTGGCGGACGTGGCTGCGGCGCTGCTGCGGATCGTCAAGGAGAGGGGGCTGGGCGCGGTCTGCGGCGGAGGCGTGGTGCCCGCCGGGTTGACCCTGCCCCGGGCACAGGAGATCTTCGCCTGTTTTAACCGGTACTGACACAAAAGCCACCCCGTCCGGCGGTTTGCCGGACGGGGTGGCTCAGCCTGTCGAAAAAGTCAATAGAGTATCGTTGACGGTAAGGAGGATAGAGTGAAAGGAACCCAAGAGGGGTTCCTTTCACGTGCAATCAACCCGCCACAGCGGCAAATTGCGACCGTCGGCCGCAATTTGCCTCAGGGTGTCGAAAAACCCAACGGTCTTTTCGACACCCTGATTTTATCAACGCCCTATAAAGAGCGTTCCTCCCGCCGCACCGGCAGCAGCTCCGCCGCGATGGGCAGCAGGATCAGAGCCAGCGCGGCGATTGCATATACCCATGCGGGGATGAACTGCGTGTTGTTCTCGACAAACAGCTGCAAAGCCGTCGGAGCGCCGCCCCACCGGCGCACATACCCGCCGATCTCCGGCCCGATCCAGACAGACCAGAGCAGAGCGGCGGAGAGTACAATCGAGAGCCCCGACACCACCAGGCTCTCCCGCCGGTAGAGCCCGGCCACCTGCCCCCGCTCCGCCCCCAGGGCCAGCAGGACGGCATTGCTCTCCCGGTCCGCCGCCAGGCCCGACCGCGCCCCGTTGGACAGGACGACAAGGGCGAAGGCGGTCAGAAACAGGGCGGCGATGATGTACAGGCAGATGGAGCGGATCGTCCAGACCTGCCGGGAGGCCATAAGCTCTCGGTTATTTTCCAGTCTGGCCCGATGCGCCGTGGCCAGGATCGCCGCCTGACGGTCGCTGACGGCGCCGTTCATCCGGGAGGCGTCCCCGTAGGCGTAGAGCATCGAGAGCCCGGTCCGGCCGGCCACATCCTCCATGGCGTCCATGGGGATCAGGATGGTGGGCCCCCAGAAGAAGGATTGGACGCGGGAGGTGTCCCCGGAGGCGGGCGCGCCGCTGATGATGCCGCCCACGGTAAACGCCGTGCCCTCCTGCCCGGGGGGCTGGATGGTCAGCGTATCCCCCACCGAGAGGGTGTCCTCCTCCCACAGGTCCTCCGGGCCGTATTTATCCAGGTTCTTTGTACCGAAGAAGTAGGAGCGGCCGTCCAGAGGCGCAAAGGGGAAGAAGACGGCGATGGCGCTGTGCCCCTCCGCCGGCACGGACAGGCCGTAGAGCCCGCAGAAGTAGGACCACAGGGAGTCGTTCACGGCGAGGACGTCCACCACGCTGTCCGGATCGCGGTCAAGCTGGAAGGCGAATCTGCGCAGGTACTCCGACCGGTGGGCCGTCTCCCACGTGACGCGGAGGGGGTCGTCCTGGGAGAAGCAGCCGGTGAGATCCGCGCCGGCGTCCGCAAACTTGATGCCGTCGATCTCCTCCACCGCCTCCAGCGTCTCCAACGGCAGCAGCATGTTCTGCCGCTCCGGCTGGAAACAGTAGGCGTAGCTGCTGCGTGCAGCACCCTCCCGATAGGTGCAGTAGTGCAGGTGCGTCTGGACCAGCGCCAGCATCCCCGCACAGAGGATCAGCGTATAGCACAGCACCCGCCCCAGCGTCCGGGGCAGATGGAACAGCATGCGACGCCCGGCCAGGGAGGAGGCGCGCCGGAGCCGGCAGAGCCTTTTCCGCCGCCTCCGTCTCTCCGGCCGCCCCGCCGGTACCGCCGCCGCGGCGGCTAAGCTCAGCCCGGCCAGGGCGCACCCGGCCAGCAGCCCGGGGAGGCTCATATGGAAGCGCAGACGCGCCTGGAACACGGCGTTGAGCGCCTGTACGGCCAGAAAGGCCGCGGCGCAGCCCAGGAGGGTGAGGGGCAGGCAGGCGAGACCCCACACCGCCGCATACTCCCGCAGGACGTACCGCCTCAGCTGCCGCCGGTCCGCCCCCAGATCCCGCAAAATCGCGGCGCTCCGCCCCAGGGCCTGCCGGTCTGTCCGGACGGCGTAGAGCGTCAGCAGGAAGCAGACGAGGCCGAGGGCAAGAAACGGCTCCTCCTGGTCCAGCAGACTGCCGAACATATACCCGAAGGAGCCCTCCTCCGGCGGATAGGCCCGGTCGTTGTGACACACCTTCCCGCCGGTGTAGGTCCTCAGCTCCTGGCGGCTCTCATAGCTCCCGTAGTCCCCCGCCAAAAGGGCGGTCTCCGTCACCGGTGTTCCGCCGGCCAGGGGGGCGGCGGGGGAAACCACCGCCTGCAAAGCCACGTCTTCATAGGTCTGGAAATTGGACTTCCACCCCTGGGAGTAGGACCGGATCACGCCGCAGAGGGTATAGGGTTGCCCCGCCACGTGGATGGTCTGCCCCAGATCCGGGGAGTACCCGTTCTTCACCAGCGCCCAGGCCTCCACGGCGATATCCGACGGCCCCTGCGGCCACCGGCCCTCCAGAAGGGTGAGCCGCCCCAGCTCGATGGCGGCCTCGTCCGCCGTCCCCGCCAGCAGGCCGCCCTCTTTGCCGGTGTAGCAGCGCATAATCCCCGCCCGCCGCACCGACAGGTGCCGAGCCGCCCTCTCGCCCACGCCGGTGCCGCCGGTTACCGCGCAGTCCCAGGCCCCGTAGGACTGGAGCCGCTCCTCCCGCTCCGTAAAGCGGATGGAGGACTGGATGCTCTGCAGGGCCGCGGAGAAGAAGAGGGTGCAGCAGACCGCGGCCAGCACGGGCCGCAGCTGCTCTCGCCAGCGCAGCTTTTTCACAGCGTCCCCACCTCCTCCGAGACAATCCTCCCGTCGGAGAGGGTGAGAATCCGGTCCGCCCTGCGGGCCAGGTCCATGTCGTGGGTCACCAGCACCACCGTCTGCCCCAGGGCCCGCTGGGAGGCCTGGAGCAGGGTCATCACGTCCTGTCCGGCGGCGGCGTCCAGGTTCCCCGTGGGCTCGTCGGCGAAGACGATGGCGGGGCTGGCGATCAGCGCCCGGGCGATGGCCGTCCGCTGCTGCTCCCCGCCGGAGAGCTGGCGGGGCCGCCGGTGCAGCGCGGCGTCCAGGCCCAGCATGCCGGCCAGATCCCGCAGCCGCTCCTCGTCCCCCCGCCGCCCGTCCAGCAGCAGAGGCAGCAGGATGTTCTCGGCGGCGGTGAGCTCCGGCAGCAGGGAGTAGTCCTGAAACACGAAGCCAATCCGGCGGCGGCGAAAGGCCGCCTGCTCCCGCCGGCCCATCCGGTGGATATCCTGCCCGTCGATCTGTACCGTACCCTGATCGGGCCTGTCCAGGCCGCTGAGGAGCCGGAGCAGGGTGGTCTTCCCCGACCCGCTCTTGCCGATGACGGCGGTGAAGGAGCCCTCCTCCACGCTGAGGCTGACGCCGTTCACCGCCCCCACGGGCACGCCGCGGTCGGAATAGGTCCGCCGGAGCTCTTTTGCAGTTAAAATGTTCACAGTGATTCGCCTCCTTTCCCCCGCAGGATAGCAGATCAACCTTACAGTCCCGTGACAGCGAAGCGTTTTTCTATCTCCCCGGCGGAGAGGAGGAGATCTTGGGCAGCGTCAGCACGGCGTCCGTCCCCCCGTTTTGCCCCGGCGAGAAGGTGAGCTGTCCAAAGTGCTGCGCCGCCACCTCCGCGGCGATGTAGACCCCCAGACCGGTGCCGCCGCCGGGGCCGGCGGCGTAGCGCCCCACGGCGATGCCCTCCGGCGGGCAGTCCTCGCCGCTGTGGACGGTCACCGTCACGGCGGCGGCGCTCTCGCGCAGGACGGCGGTGAGCTGTCCCGCCGTGTGCTCGCAGGCGTTTTTGAGGAGGTTCTCAAGGGCTTCCCGCAGCCAGAAGCCGTTGCAGGGGCAGAACACGTCCTCCGGGATATCGCAGAGGGCCTCCACCCCCCGGCTGCGGAGCAGGGGTTCCACCGCCTCCACCGCCTCGGCAAGGAGGACGGAGACGGACTGGCGTCGCATCTCCATCTTCACCGTCCTGGCCTCCAACTTTCCCAGGCGCAGCAGCAGCCCCACCTTCTCCGACAGCGCGTCCACCAGGGCGATGCAGCTCTGCTGCTCCTCCGTCTCCGGCAGCAGCTCCAGCTGGATGCGCAGGCCGGTCAGGGGCGTCTTGATCTGGTGGTAGACGTTCTGGGCAAAGCCCTGGAGCTGCTCCTTGTCCCGCCGGAGCTGCGCGGTTTCGATCTCCTGCCGCCTGAGCAGTCCCCCCAGCGCCCCGGCGATCTGCCGCAGCGCCGGCGTCTCCAGCGGGGGAGGGGGAGCGCCTTTTTCCGCAGCGGTGCGCAGAGCCTCCGCCTCCCGCCCCCTGCGCCCTCTCAGGGCCAGCAGGAGGCCCAGGCACAGCCCTCCCAGTCCCGCCGCAGGAAGATACCACGCCAGCGACCGGCCCAGCAGGCGCAGCAGCAGCCGCCCCCCGGTGTAGGAGTAGCCCGCCGCCTCCAGCGCCGCCATCCCCTCCCGGAAGGCCGCCGGACTGCCGGAGAGGCGCAGCAGGTCCTCAGCCTGCGCCGGGGGGACGGCGGAAAACATGGCGATCTGCATCCGTACCGCGGTGACAAGAACCGCCGCCGTCCCCAGGAGCAGGGAGAGGGCCAGCAGGACGGCGGCGGCGGTGAGCAGCCGGCCCAACATCTTACAGCTTTTCACAGGGCACCTCCCAGCGGTAGCCGAAGCCCCGCTCCGTCCGGATGTAGGGCGTCCCCTGGAAGCTGCCCAGCTTTTTGCGCAGGCGGCTCATGTGGACGCTGAGGGTGTTGTCGTCCACAAAGTTCCCCTCCGCGTCCCAGAGCCGCTCCAGAAGGATGCGCCGCGTCAGCAGCCGCCCCGGATTCTCCAGCAGCAGCGTGAGGATGTCCCACTCCTTGGGCAGCAGCGCCAGAGGATCCCCCCGCAGGGCGGCGGTGTGACTGTCGATGTGCAGCGTCAGCTCGCCGCTGCGCAGGCCGCCGGTCCGGGCGGTCCGGCGGAGGAGGGCGTGGATGCGCGAGAGGAGCACCCGGGCGGAAAAGGGCTTGGTGATATAGTCGTCCCCGCCGCTCTCCAGTCCCCGGACAATGCTGTCCTCGTCGTCCAGCACGGTGAGAAACACCACCGGCAGGGGGGAGAGGGCGCGGAGGCGGCGGCAGAAGCCGAAGCCGTCGCCGGAGGGGAGGGTTACGTCCAGGAGCACCAGATCCGGGCGCAGCGCGGCGCAGGCCTCCGCACTGTCCAGATCCGGCCAGAGACAGGTGTCAAAGCCGCTGCGCCGGAGCAGAGCCTCCAGGCTCCGCTGGATGACGGCGTCGTCCTCGATGATAAGAATGGTGGGCATAGGGAACCTCCTTCCGGGGAATTAGGGGCTGGTCGGGTGACAGATTCTGCTGATACAATTATAAGAGAAGCGCCGCCGCCTTTCAACAGGGAAAAGGGGGCAGTACGCCGCCTGTATTCTACAGCACTTTTCTTACAGAGCGGTGACAGGCGCAAAAAACCCGCCCTTATCCCGGCGGGATAAAGGCGTTGCAAGCGGATGAAAAATCTGGTATGCTGTTGACAGAGTTACCCCGGAACCATCGAAAAAGGAGGACGACAGCCATGCGGGAGATGCTGCTGGTCATCGACATGCAGAACGACTTTATCACCGGCGCGCTGGGCACGCCGGAGGCGGAGGCCATCGTGGACGCGGTGGCGGCGGAGGCGGAGAAGTACGCCGTCTGGGACATCATCGCCACCCGGGACACCCACGGGGAGGACTACCTCCAGACCCAGGAGGGGCAGAAGCTGCCCGTGCCCCACTGTATAAAGGGTACGGAGGGCTGGGCGCTCCACCCCAAAATCGCCGCCGCCATCGGCGCCGCCGTGGTGATCGACAAGCCCTCCTTCGGCTCCGTGGAGCTGGCGGAGCGCGTAGCCGCCCTGGCCGGGCGGGAGGCCCTGCGCGTCACCATCGTGGGGCTGTGCACGGATATCTGCGTGGTGTCCAACGCCCTGCTCATCAAGGCGTTCCTGCCGGAGACCCCGGTGCGGGTCTTGGCAAACTGCTGCGCCGGCGTTACGCCGGAGAGCCACGCGGCCGCTCTGAAGACCATGGAGATGTGCCAGATTTCCGTGGAATAGCGGCGGCTTCCGAATTTCTGACAATATATTTATAAAGATCAATACGATTTTTACAGCGGAAAACCGGGAGGCAGGTGGGGAACAGACCATGGATTACGACTTCAAATCCCTGTCGGAGTACGACTTTGAGCTGCTGGTCTGCGACCTGCTCAGCGCGGAGCGGGGGCGGGTGATCGAGGGCTTCCGCCGGGGGCGGGACCAGGGCATCGACCTGCGCTGCGCCGTGGAGGAGGGCAGCGGCGCGGTCATCCAGTGCAAGCACTACGCCAACACCCCCTTCTCCGGGCTCTGCGCCGCGGTGAAGAGGGAGGTTCCCAAGCTCGCCCGCCTCGCCCCGGCGCGGTACCTCCTGGTCACCTCCCGGTTCCTTACCCCGGCGGAGAAGGATACTCTCCTGGCCCTGCTGACCCCCTACTGCCTGTCTGCGGAGGACATCCTGGGCGGGAGCGAGCTCAACGCCCTCCTCCGCCGCCACCCCCAGGTGGAGCAGACCCACTACAAGCTGTGGCTGACCAGCGCGGCAGTGATGGAGAAGATCCTCCACAGTGCGCTCTACCGGCAGAGCGCGATGCTCCGGGAGGAGATCAGGGGAAAGCTCCGCCTCTACGTCCAGAGCGCCGCGGCCTACAACAAGGCCCGGGAAACCCTCCGCCGGCAGAACTGCTGCATCATCTCGGGGATTCCGGGCATCGGCAAGACCACTCTGGCGGAAATTCTGCTGATCTGCTATCTGGACCAGGGCTATGAGATCATCAAGATCCGATCCGACGTGCGGGAGGCGATAGAGCTCTACCATCCGGAGCGAAAGCAGGTGTTTTTCTACGACGATTTTCTGGGCAGCACCGCCCTGGAGATCAGGGACAACAGGAACGAGAAGGAGGAGCTGCTCTCCTTTCTCAGCCATATCGCCAGAGACCGCGGGAAAAAGTTTATCCTGACCACCCGGGAGTACATCCTCAACCAGGCCCGCCAGACCTGCGAGGCCTTCAGCCGGGAGGATTTCGACTACCGCAAGTGCATCATCTCCCTGGAGGACTACACCCGGGGGGACCGGGCGCGGATACTGTACAACCATCTGTACTTCTACCGCGCCGGCCGCGAGGACATCGAGGCCCTGCTCCAGGATGACCGGGTGATCCGCATCGTGGACCACCCCAACTACAGCCCCCGCCTGATCGAGACGGTGTTAAAGCTCAGGCACACCGCCGGCGAGGAGGATTTCTATCAGTTTTTCGCCCACATGCTGGACCACCCCGACAAGCTCTGGGAGCACGCCTTCCAGCGCCAGATCAGCCCCGCCGCCCGGGACCTTCTGCTGCTGTTCTATCCGGTCGGCGGGGGGGCCTCCATACCCTATCTGCAAAAGCACTATGAGGAGTACCACCGCATAAAGTCCCGCAGGGAGAACAGACCTCTCCGCGCCACGGATTTTATGGACGCGCTCAAAGAGACAGTGGGAACCTTTATCAAGATCGACGGGAGATATGTGTTCTACCACAACCCCTCCGTGGAGGACTTTATCCACGGCTACATTGCGGAAAACGACGCGGAATTTCGGGTGCTCTGCGAGGCCGCCATAGATTTCCACTACTGCCTCCAGATGGCGAGACTGGATCAGGAGCTGTGCCTGCGCTGTCAGGACGACTTCACGGCGGCGCTGCGCCGGACCATGGACACGGGACTGTCCGGCCACAGGGATGCCGCGCTGGTCAGGCAGATCACGCAGCTTACAGCGGTCAACTGGTATCTGGATCTGCCGGAGGCCCGGGAGGTCATCCAGGAAAAAGTGGATTGCCTGTTGGACATACTGGAGGCGGCCTGCGGGGACATGTCTGATGAGAACTGCCACGAGAGAGTGGGCCTGGGCGATTTGAAGAACCTTTTGAAGGAGCTGGACTTCTTTGCCCTCAAGAAGGAGACGCAGAAGCGGCTGTACGACGTTCTGCTGCAATACGGTCTGGCCTGGTGCCAGTGGGCCTTCGGCTACAGCACGGATGACATCATGCTGTTTCCAACCCTTGACGATATCTGCCCGATTTCCACGGAGGAGGAGGAATTCTGCCCCGTATACGAGCTTTTGGAGGACTTTCAGGATAGCTACGCGTTTATGTATATCCAGGAGATGGAGTATGAGAGCGAATGTGACGACTACATCATAGATCTGGAGTGCATTGCGCGGTGCTTCCATATCAGCCTGTACGACCTCCGGGAGCGGGTGGAGGAGCAGCGGCGACGGATCCGGGAGCGGGAGGAGATCGGCGGAGAGGACGATCCGACCGCCGCCGTCCCCCCAGTCCCGGACCTGTGCGATGCCGAGATCACCAGCATGTTCCAGTCCCTCCTGGACCGTGGACAGGACGACGGCAGCTCCCTGGAGAAAACAGAAAGGACAGTCTGAGAAAACTCTCAGACTGTCCTCAGCCTATCCCAAAAGACGGCAGAGCAGGATGGCGGTAAGGAGGATAGTGTGAAAGGAACCCAAGAGGGGTTCCTTTCGCGTTAGATCAGCCCGCCGTACCCCAAGGGCATTTCCTCGCCGCTGCGCGGCTCAGGCACAGCGACAAATTTCGGCCCAAGGGCCGAAATTTGCCTCAGCTTGTCGAAAAACCCACCGGGTTTTTCGACAAGCTGAGGACGGTCTGAGAAAACTCTCAGACCGTCCTTTTTTCATCATAGATTGTGCTGGCTCATACCCGCTTACATTGTCTCCGGCGCGGACACACCCAGCAGGTCCAGGGCATTGCGCAGGGTAATCTGTAACGCCTTCACCAGACCCAGCCGCTGATTGGTCAGATCCGGGTCGTCGGGGTTGTTCACCCGGCACACCTTGTAGTAGCTGTGGTACAGCTTCACCAGGGAGAGGATATAGTCGGCGATGGTGTTGGGCTTCCTGGTCTTGGCGGCCTTGGCCACCAGGGCGGGGAACTCGCCCACCATCTTCAGGAGCAGCAGCTCCTTCTCGTCGGTGAGCCGGTCGTAGCTGTCCACCTTGTGGAACTCCGGGATGTCCTTGTTCTTCTGGATGGAGCACATCCGGGAGTAGGCGTACTGGGCGTAGTACACCGGGTTGTCGTTGTCCTTGGTGGCGGCCTTCTTCATGTCGAAGTCCATCTGGGTGGAGATGTCCTTGGAGACGAAGAACCACCGGGCGGCGTCCACGCCCACATCCCCGCAGAGCTCCCGCAGGGTGATGGCGTTGCCGGTGCGCTTGGACATCTTCACCTCCACGCCGTTCTCCACCATCCGCACCATCTGGATGATGTCTACGGACAGCGAGCCCTTGGGATAGCCCAGAGCGGTAAGGGCGGCCTGCATCCGGGTGACATAGGAGTGGTGGTCGGCGCCCCAGAGGTTCACCATGATGGGGTAGCCCCGCTCCACCTTGTAGACGTGGTTGGCGATGTCCGGCGTCAGATAGGAGAGGGTGCCGTCGCTCTTGCGGAGGACCCGGTCCTTGTCGTCGCCGTAGTCCGTGCTCTTGAGCCACAGCGCCCCGTCCTTCTCATAGAGCAAACCCATGTCGTCCATGCGCTTGAGGCAGGCGTTGATCCGCTCCATGTTGTTCTCATAGAAGAACGTCTCGTGAATCCAGGACTCCATCCGCACCCGGTAGAGCTCCAGATCCTTCTCAATCTTCTTCAGTTCCCGGGTCTTGCCCTCCAGCATGAAGTACTCCAGGCGCTCCTTGGGGTCGGCGGTGAGCCATTTGTCCCCGTCCTGCTCCGCGATCTCGATGGCGATCTGCTTCACGTCGTCGGCGTGGTAGCCCCCCTCGGGCAGGGGATACTCCTTCCCGAAGTGCTCAAAGTACCGGGAGATCAAAGACTCGCCCAGCATGACGATCTGGTTGCCCGCGTCGTTGACATAGAACTCCCGCAGCACGTCGTAGCCGCTGCGCTCCAAGAGGCGGCAGATGGCGTCGCCCCAGGCCGCGCCCCGGGCGTGGCCGCAGTGGAGATCGCCGGTGGGGTTGGCGGAGACCCACTCCACTAAGATGTGGACCCCCTCGCCGGAGTTGTTGTCGCCGTAGCGGTCCCCGGCGTCGATGACCTGATTGATGAGGGCGGTGAGGGCCCCGCCGCCGATGCGGAAGTTGATGAACCCGGGCTTGGCCACCGTCACCGACTCCATCTCCGGCAGCAGCTCCTGGAGCTTCTCCGCCAGGGGCTGGGCGATCTCCATGGGGCTCTTGTGGAGGGTGCGGGCCAGCTTCATGGCGGCGCCGGTGGCGTAGTCCCCCAGCTTGGGATCCCGGGGGACCTCCACGCTGAGAGTGGCGTTGTCCGGGGTCAGATCGTAGACCGACTTGACCGCCTCCTGTACCGCAGAGAAAATCTTTTGCTCAAAATCATTCATGTCTATGCTCCTCCATTATGGCAGCGAGCGCTTTCCGCTGAGCAGTTCCCGGATCACCTGGAGCAGCTCCTCGGCCGTCTCGCTGTCCTTCATCACCAGCAGTATGGTGTCGTTTCCCGCCAGACTGCCCACCAGACCGCGCTGCTCCAGCTTATCCATAAAGGAGGCCACAGCGCCGGCCAGGCCGGGCAGGGTTTTGATGACAATAATATTCTGGGCCGTCTCCGCGGAGAGGGCCGCGACCCTGGCGATATTCAGCAGCCGCCGGAGATCGCTGTCCTCCGTGGACAGGGGGTTGACGCTGTAGCGGACGGCGCCGCCGGGGGTGGTCTGCTTCACCAGACCCAGAGTGCGCAGGTCCCGGGAGAGGGTAGCCTGCGTGCATCGAACGCCGTTTTCCTCCAGAAGCTCCTGGAGCTGCTGCTGTGTTTCCACCGGCTGTCTTGAGATGAGCTCCAAGATCAGCTTCTGTCGGCCATCCTTTGTAAGCTGTCCTTCCATATCGTACACTCCTGTGAACAGAGGGAGCGGCGATCCCAGAAATAAAAGTTAGTATATTCCAATGTCCCATTTCCGGCTACACGCGCTCACCCGGTTTTTTTGTATATTCTTGCATATTTTTGAATTTGTATCCACCGCTCCGGGAAAATTCCCCGAGGACCAATAAAAATTCCGCCCACCGCCGCATACAAATTCTCAACCTCCGCCTGTCAAAAAGCTCCCGGCAGAGTTCCGTTTCCCGACACTGCCACCCCGCCAACACAGCTGGCGGGGCCTCCGCTAAAAATGTGCCGCCGGCACATTTTCTTAACGCTGCGGCCCTCGGCAGAGTTTCGCGCCCGCAGGCGCGAAAAAATCTGAAATCATTTTTTACGGAAACCGCGTTTTCGGAAAAAATACTTCTCGCCCTGCGCAGTACCCGCAAGGGGTACGCCGCAGCCGTAAGCGGCAGAGCCGCTAACGGCTGCGCTGTGTGCGAGCGAAGCGAGTGCGCGGAGCAGGGCGCAATCCCCTCAAAAAAATGCTTGCATTTTTTTGACATCGTTATCGTTTGTTCCGGTCAGTCTCGCTGCCGTCGGCCTTCTGGAGGGTGATCCGGCTGCGGAACTCGGTGGGGGTCATGCCCTTGAACTTCATGAAGTTGGTGTTGAAGGTTTTGATGTTGTTGTACCCCACCTCAAAGGCCACGTCGATGACGTAGTACTCCGTGGAGGCCAGCAGCTCGCAGGAGCGGTTGATCCGCACAAAGTTCAGGAGCGTCTCGAAGTTCATGTCCGAGTGGTAGAGCATCAGCCGGTTCATCTCCGCCACGGAGACGCCGAACTGGCTGGCCACCTGGCTGGCGGAGAGCTTCTCCGTGGTGTAGTTCTTGTAGATGTAGTCGGTGATCTGAAAGGCGATGTCCTTGTTGGTCCGGCTGAATTTTGTCTTGGTTTTGCCGTAGATCTTCCGGTACTTGATGGGCGTAACCCCCACGCGCCCCACGAAGTGCTTGGAGAGGTGGGAGGCGTCCACAAAGCCGGTGAGCGTGGCGATGGCGTCCAGGGTCAGGTCGGTGTAGATGAGGTAGTCGGAGGTCTTCTCAATGCGGATGCTGGCCAGGAGCTTGGAGAAGGTGGTGCCGGTGGTGTCGGCGATCCGCTTGGAGAGGGTGGACTCGGAGATGAAGAAGGCCCCGGCCACGCTGGCGAGGGTCAGCCGCTCGGCGGAGTGGGCGTAGAGATAGCTGAGGATGGAATTCTCCGCGGCGATGTCCTTCTCATAGTCCTTCTCCCCCCGGACGGCCATCACGTACCGCCGGTACATAATCATCAGCTCGATGACCTTGTTGGTGACGTAGAGCTGGGCCAGGGGCCGGTCCGGCGGCGGACTGACCCGGGTGGACTCCACCCCCAGCTCTGTCTTCAGGTGCTCGGCGATGCTGTCCACGTAGGCGGCCTGGACGGAGTCCAGATAGACCGCCGGCTCCATGGTGAGGAAGCGGAGAAGCTCGGAGCTGTCCTCCTCGGAGCCGGGGACCCCCTTGAGTACGGAGTTGATATACTGGTAGTCGTAGACGATCCGCACCAGCTGCAAGGTCTCCTGTACCGCCGTGATCTCGGAGATTTTCCAGGGCGTGATGGCCACCAGGGTGTTGGGGACGATGGCGTACTCCACGCCGCCGATCTCAATGACGCCCCGGCCGTGTTTGATGTAGAGGAAGCGCGCCGCCTGGTGGATCAGAGCCTTGGTGGGGGCCTGAATTGCCTCATAGTCGAAGGAACAGATGGTTGCCGGCTCGGAAGCCGTCGCTAAGTTTTCCTGTAAGGCCGCCGGTTTTTTCACAGAAATTACCTCCTGCCGCCGGGGCCCCCGAAGGCCCCGCTTATACCCTGCGGACAAAGCCGCCCTGCCTGCGCGGTTCTATTTTACATGATAACACAATATGTAAAAATAAGCAATCAAAAATGCAGAATACACCGGACTGCGGCCGTATGCAAAAACGCATACGGCCGCAGTCCGTGAAAGGAAATCAGCATGAAAGCACAGTAAGAAGTCCCCGTCAGCTCAGAATCAGCATGGCTGCGGTGAGGACGGCGGCCACAGCCACGGCGATCACCGCCAGCAGCTTGCCGGCCCATTTGACCCAGGTCTCCCAGGGCACCCGGGCCAGGGCCAGACCGCCCATGATGAAGCCGCAGGTGGGGGTGAACAGGTTCACGAAGCCGTTGGCGGCCACGTTAATCATGATGGAGGTCTCCACAGACCAGCCCATGC
>CANDEH010000009.1 GCA_947383645.1 uncultured Clostridia bacterium
AGTGCTCCAAGACCCACTATATCCGGCTGGAATTTCTGGAGCGGGTGGTGCTGTATGAGGTAAACCGGCTGGCCTGTTTCGCCAATGAATATGAGGACGACTTTATCAAGGCCATGATGGGCCGTTCCGCGAAAGTGACGGAGGACGAGCGGGCCAGGAAGCAGCGGGAGCTGGACGGGCTTCTGGCGAGGGACAAAGAGCTTGACGGACTTTTCGAGAGGCTTTACGAGGACAATGTGAGCCAAAAGATCAGCGACGCCCGGTTTGCGAAAATGTCCCAGCGGTACGAGCAGGAGCAGGGAGAGAACGCCAAGCGGATCAAGGCGCTGCGGCTGGAGCTGAAAAAGAGCGAGGGCCAGCGGATGGACATTGACACGTTTCTTGAAACGGTCCGGCGGTACACCAACGCCACCGAGATTACCCAGCGCATGGTGGCGGAGCTGATTGACCATATCGACGTGTACCATGCGGAAAAGCAGGACGGCGTTACCACCCAGCACATCACCATCTATTATAACTGTATCGGCACTTTCTCTGTCCCGGACCGCCGGAAAATCCCGGCTGAGGAGATCACCATGGGGACGAGAAAGGGAGTAGCCGTCAGCTACTCCCCGGAGCGGATTGCCGTATAGGATTTTGAGCAAAAATAATGCGGAGTGTCCCACAAGGATACTCAAATCCTATAAGGACACTCCGCATGGTCCGAGTGGGGAGACTCGAACTCCCGGCCTCCTGCTCCCAAAGCAGGCGCGCTACCAGCTGCGCAACACCCGGATAGGGGTGCCCCTTACGAGGCACCGCATCATTATACACGCTTTGCCTCCAAATTGCAAACCTTAATTGCGGCCAATGTCAACCCAAAGACAAACCAGAACACAAACATGATCCGCGGATACGTCCACAGGTAGTCTGCCAACCCGCACACCGCCGCGCCGGCCAGGGCGGAGGCACCACCGATAGCCATATGCTTCGCCGCCACGTCCGGGCAGTGTTTGACGCACCGGGCGGTAGCCTTGACAGCGGAGAGAATCGCCCCCACAAAGGTCACCAGCCCCAGGAGCCCACACTCCAGCCACACCTGCAAAAAGGTGTTGTGGGCGTGGACGAAGGGGGCATAGCCCTGGTACAGCGTCTTGATCCGCACTGTCTGACGCACCGCATCCACCCCCAGGCCTGCGCCGGTGACGGGCTCCCCGGCCAGAAGCCGAAGCGCCGCGGCGTACTGGGGGAAGCGGCTGGCGGTGGAGGAGTCGCTGAGGTTGCCGATGGTGAGTATCCGGTTCAGGATGGAGGCGGGCAGCAGCGGGATGGCCGCGAAGCCCGCCGCGAAGCACAGCGGCAGCAGCTTCCGGTTCCAGAAGAACACATAGACCAGCGCCGCCGCTACCAGCCCCACCCAGCTGGCCCGGCAGTAGGTCATGCCGATGCAGAGCAGAGCGACGCAGAAGATCCCCCCGGCGCAGAGCTTGCTCAGCCACCGCCGGGAGCCGAACACCAGCGCCACTAAAATGGGCAGGCCAAAGAGCAGCAGCTCCCCCAGGGCGTTGGGATTTTCAAAGTAGGAGTAGACCCGGCCGGGCATGTTGGCGTTCACCGTCAGATCCACGAAAGAGGCGTTGACCTCCACGCCGATGACCACCCCCTGATAGATGCCGTACCCCGCCGCCGCCAGAATGCCCATGGCCAGACCGCCGGCCAGACGGAGGAGCTGGCGGCTGTTCTCCACGGCGCTGACCAGGGCGAGCACCGCCAAAAAACAGGCGATGTGGTAGTTTAGAAACCGCAGGGACAGCCGGGGGTAGTTGGACAGGGGCACCGCCGCCGCCACTGCGGCGAAAAACAGCACCACATAGGGGCCCACAGGCTTCAGGGACAGACGAAAGGCGGGCTCGTCCATGCCGCCTATGAGAATCAACGCCAGTACAAAGGCAAACAGGATCAAGCTGTAGGCGTTGTTCCAGTACTTGCTGGGGATTACCAGAATCAGCGCCACAAACCACCCGGCGGCCAAAAAGGACTCCCGTCCCACCTCGAGGGCCAGAGAGGCGAAAAAGCTCTCCTCAAAGAGCCGCCGGAGCTTCTGATAGACCCACTGCACCAGCCGCAGGGGCAGGTTCAGCACCCACTCCGACACCCGGCGGAGCAGGCAGTAGTCCCAGGAGCGTGAAAACCGGCTCTCATCGTAGAACAGATGGACCAGAAAACTTCCCTCCCATCTGGCGGAGAGCCAGACAGTAAAACGGGAGATCAGGCGGCCCAGGCCGCTCTCCTGGTAGGCGCGGCACAGCCCCTGCCAGAGGGACAAAAGCAGACGAATAAGCAGACTTTCCTTGACAATTGACATGGGGTTACCTCTTCATGCGGCTCACTGGCCGCGGTTTTTAATCTGATAGAGCAGAGTGAGAAGGCCGTACCACCGCCGGCGGAGCAGAGCAGCCGCAATCTGTTTGTTCCGCCCGGCCCCCTCGGGCCGTAGGACGGACAGAGCCCGTTGCATCTCCGGCTGGGCGGCGATCTCCTGTATCCGCCGCTGCTTCTGCGCAAGGGAGGCGGGGTTTCCCGGGGCATACTCGTTGCCCACGGCAATCAGCAGCCCCGCGTAGTTGGAGTTCTCCCGCCAGAGGGGGACGTCCAGACCGTAGCGCCGGGCCAGATCCTTCTTGCGCTCCATAAAGCGCCGGAAGGTCTCCGGATAGTCCCGCATATACCGGTGGGTAGCCGAGGCGGTGTTCCAATAGTAGTTGTACAGCGGCGTGTCCACGGTGGCCAGGCGTTGGGCGTGGCAGAAGTACTCCATCAAGAACAGCTCGTCCTCCAGATACGCCCCCTCAAACTCGATCCTGTTTTCGGCAATAATGGAACGGGTGTAGAGAAAGCGCCAGATAAAGCCGTTGAGCACCGGCTGGCGGAGCCGGTCCCCCAGGAGCCGCAGCACCAGATTCTCCCGAATGTCCGCAGCCTCATGGACGCCGGCAGGGAGGGCCGGGGCCTCGCTGGAGGTGACGCCGCCGTCGCCCACATTGAAGTGGCCGCAGCCGGCGGAGTCCGCTCCATTTTCGACAAGGGCGGTGAGCAGCAGCTCCAGGGCTTCGGGTTCCAGCCAGTCGTCGCTGTCCACAAAGGCGATATATTCTCCGCGGGCCTCCCTGAGTCCCAGGTTTCGGGCGGAGGAGACGCCGCCGTTGGGCTTGTGAAACACCCGGACGCGGCCATCCTCCCCGGCAATGGCGTCGCAGAGGGCCCCGCTCTTGTCGGGGGAGCCGTCGTCAATCAGCAGCAGCTCCAGATCCCGGTGGGACTGACAGAGGATGCTGTCGGTGCATTTGCGCAGGAACGCCTCCGCTTTGTAGACGGGGACAATGACAGAGATAGTTGACATGGGGGACCTCCAAAAGCGGTACAGAGAGCAGATTAATATGGGGAAGCGCTGTGTTGCATTATACCCGGTGGGGGAGGGGTTGTCAATTGGGAGAGTGAGAAGGGGAGAGGCAGGGGATAGGCATTCATACCTCCGGCTGTGCTGGAGATATGGTATCTTTGGCTGGTTGAATCAAAAGCGGACGGGAGAGATGGGGAAGCCGGAGGGTTCTGACAGCAAAGCGCAGACAGCCCCGGTCACCGTCTGCGGCGAGCGGGGAGATGGTGCCGCTAAATTGCAGACTGCTTGTGGGACCGGCCAAAAGGACGAGCGTAAGCTCTGCGCCGGAGGGCAGGGTCAGCAGGGCCGGAAGATCCGGGTGCTCAGCCGGGAGGGTGAGGCGGAGGAATTCCAGTCCCTCACGACGCTCCACACGGGTGGTGATGACCAGCGCAGGGCCAGCCTCCTCTTCCGGACTGTCGTAGTAGAGCAGAGTGGCCTGTGTGGACTTTCGCAGCAGGGCCGTTAGCTGCCGTTCCGCCTCCCGGCGGGGGGCAAGCCACAGGGGAAGCCGCCGGAACAGTATTGTCCCCGCCCCGGCGATCAGCAGGGCAGCCCCCGTAAAAAAGGCCGCCGCGGGATGACGGTGCAGCAGAAGGAGCAGCCCAGCCGCAGCAATGAGAATGGCAGTTGTGCCCAAAAGGAAGAAAATAAGAGATTTCCTGTTTCGCATAGAGTCTCAAACCTCCTGAAGGGGGGGCTGCACACAGCGGCGGTGACGGCAAAATACCCGCACCTTATAAAATTCCCGGAGTTGTCTTCCGGCGGCACTCCTATGAAAACGCCTGACCTGCCCGCTTTGTTCCGGCGCCGCTCCGACTTTTCAGCGCGGGGCCGGAAGTGCCGGCAGCGAGAGAAACCGCTGTGGTTTCCCCCGTCTTTTCTACAGGATCATCAGATCCTTACCCGCCAGCGTAATATCCTCGCAGCCGTCGTCCCGCAGGACCAGCACGTCCTCAATCCGCACGCCGAACTGCGCCGGCAGGTAGATTCCCGGCTCCGCCGAGATGACTGCGCCGACAGGCATGGGACGCTTCCCAGCCGGGGCGGCGTTGGGGCCCTCGTGGATCTCGATCCCCAAGCTGTGTCCAAAGCCGTGGCCAAAGCAGGCGCCGTATCCCGCCTGTGCGATGACCGCCTCCCCAGCGGCGTGGATGGCCGCACCGGTAACGCCGGCTCTTGCCGCCGCAATCCCCGCAATCTGAGCCTGAAGCACCGTGTGATACACCCGCTCCATCTCCTCGGTGGCAAATCCCACCGCCACTGTCCGGGTCATGTCCGAGCAGTAGCCGCCGTAGACGCAGCCAAAGTCCATAGTGACAAAGTCCCCCCGCTCCACCGGTTTTTCCGAGGGCACGCCGTGGGGCATACTGCTGTTGGCGCCGCTGACCACGATTGGGTCAAAGGACATCCGCTCCGCCCCCCGCAGCAGCATCTGGTACTGCAAAAAGGCGGCGATCTCCTGCTCTGTCCGGCCGGGACGGATGAAATTCAGCACTTCGGCCAGCGCCGCCTCCGCAATGCGCTGAGCCTTCACCATCCGCTCGATCTCACAGGGCTCCTTGGAGGCGCGCAGATTTTCCAGCAGGTCCCTGGCCGGCGTCAGCTCCGCCGGGAGCTTCCCCTTCAGACGTCCGTACTCCGCCACAGTGGTGCGGGTGTCCTCATAGCCCAGACGCCTGACGCCATGGCGCCTAAGAGCCTCCGTCAGAAGCTGGTCCGTGTTTCGCTCCCTGGTGCTCTCCTCCACCACGCCCTCGGCGACCTGACGGCGGGCGGCCTCGATGTAGCGGCTGTCGGTGAAGAAGTAGCTCTCCGAGGGCGTTACCAGTGCGGCTCCCGCCGAGGAGTGAAAGCCGGTTGCGTAGAGCCGGTTGGGCTCGCTGGTAATCAGCAGAGCGTCCAGACCGTAGTCTGTCAGGCGCACCGCGATCTTCTGAAATCTGCTCATAGATTGTCTCTCCTTTCTGCAATTGCCTTAAAGGGCCGCTGGAGCAGGTGCAGTACATGGTTCCACAGTCCCACCGGTCCCCCCAGAGGCTCTACCATCAGCGCCAGCACGCCGCTGCGTCTGGCGCCCAGTATATCCGTCAGCAATTTGTCCCCCAGCATGGCGGTCTCCGCCGCCGACGCCCCGGCCAGATCCATGGCCTCCCGGTAGCCCCGCCGGGCGGGCTTGCCGGCGTGCCCCACGTAGCGGATACCCAGCGTGCCGCAGAAGGTCTCCACACGCCGGGAAGAGCGGTTGTTGGAGAGGATCATGACCGTGATCCCCGCCGCCTCCAGCGAGGAGAGCCAGCGGCGCAGAGCCTCGTCCGGCGCGGACACCGACCGGGGAGCCAGGGTGTAGTCCAGATCGCACAGCAGCAGCCTGACGCCCCGGCGGCGCAGCAGCGCCGGCGTAACCTCGGTGTAACGGGTCAGGACCAGATCCGGGATCAGTGAAAAAGGCATAGCCGCCTCCTTACCTGCATAATATGGCAGTAATTATACCATATTACACCGCATTTCACAAGAGGAGGGACCAAATTTGCAGGTCTATCTGTCCGTGACCCCTGCCGACTGCCGCGCCGCCATGCAATTTCACCGGAGACTGGCCCATGTGGCATACCGCATCGGGCCGGAGTCCCATCTGCTGCGGCAGAATCTGCTCATGCAGACCAGAGGCGGCCTGATGTCCCTCAGCGACCGGGAGGCCCCGCCCATCTCCCGGCCTGAGATCCTCTGCCGGGAGATCTGGCAGGAGTGCGCCGCCCGCAGCTACGCCGGGATTCTGGCGGACTTTGAGGCCGCCCCGGCGCAGGACCGTCTGGCTTTTTTGGACCGCCTGTGCGCTCTGCTGCAAAAAAACGGGCGGCGGCTCTATCTGCCCGAGGTCTATGCCCGGGAGATAAGCGGCGGCGCCGCCGTAATCTGCACGGCCATCTCCGGCGGAAACTTCTGTGAACGTCTGCGGGAGGCGGAAGTCCGTTTTGGAAAGAATCGTGTGGCGCTGGATATCCAGCGCCTGACCATGGATTTTGCGCTTCCGTCTCCCTCGGGCATGGGGCGTCCTGTCCCGCCGGAGGAGCTGAAAAGCCTGATGGGGCGTCTGACCCCCTCGGTATTTTATTCCGCGGAGCTTTGCGCCAAATATTTTACCTGCACACAGAACGGGGAGAGCCGCTTTTTCCTCTACGACGACGCGGATACCATCCGCCAGAAGATCCGCACCGGGCACAACATGGGATTTACCGCCGCCTTTCTGGTGTATCCGGAGGTGCGCGACCTGCTGCCGCAGCTGTTTCCCCGGAGCGGAGACAGGAGCCGGTGAGGAAAAAGGGGGGCCGACGCTGTTGAAAGGACCGGCAGTACGACAGGGCACAGATTGGGTGCGCCGGCATTTTTCAAGCAAATCCTGAGCCCACATGGAAAAGGGATTCCCGTCTGCGCAGAGACCGCCGCCTGTCGGGGCGGCGATCTCTGCATTTTATGAAGTGGCAAACGCTCCGTCCCCGACATAGCATAGGCGTGAGGGGGGAATCTCATTGAACCATTATCTTATTGTCTGCCGGTCGGTGACCCAGGCCCAGCGGGCCGGGTACCTCCTGTCTGCCGCCGGTATTACCAACCGCATCTTCCGCTCCCCCGTCGGACTGACGGAGCGGGGCTGTAGCTACAGCGTCAGAATCGGGGAGACCTATTTTGCAAGAGCCATGGAACTCCTGTGGCAGAACTCCCTTCGACCGGTGAAGGTGTTCCTCCACCGGGAGGGCCAGTACCATGAGGTGGCCTTGTCATGATCTATTTTGACGCCGCCGCCACCACCTTTCAAAAGCCGCGGGCCGTAAAGGATGCGGTGCGCGCCGCTATGGACTCCATGAGTTCCCCCGGCCGGGGGAACTACCCCGCTGCCGCCCTGGCGGCCCAGACGCTGTTCCAGTGCCGAATGGAGCTGGGGGAGCTGTTTGGTATGGAGAACCCGGAGCAGGTGGTTTTTACCGCCAGCGCCACACATGCTTTGAACATCGCCATCCGCTCCTGCGTCCGGCCGGGGGGGCGGGTGGTAATCTCCGGGTATGAGCATAACGCCGTCACACGGACCCTTCACGCCATAGAGGGCTTGACCATCTGCGTGGTCAATACGCCGCTCTTCGATCCAACGGCCATGGTCCAGGGCTTCGAGGATCTGGTTACCCCGGATATTGACGCGGTGATCTGCACCCATGTGTCCAACGTCTTCGGCTATGTTCTGCCCGTGGCGGAGATTGCCGGCATCTGCCGGAGGCAGCGGGTACCGCTGATTCTGGACGCCTCCCAGTCCGCTGGGTGTATTTCTATCGACCAGAGGGCTCTGGGCGCGGCCTTCATCGCCATGCCCGGACACAAGGGGCTCTACGGGCCTCAGGGCACCGGGGTGCTTCTCTGCGGCAGGGAGGGGGAGCCGCTGCTCTGCGGCGGTACCGGCAGCAGCTCCCGGGAGCAGTGGATGCCGAATTTTCTGCCGGACCGCATGGAGGCCGGAACCCACAATGTGCCGGGGATCGCCGGCCTGCTGGCCGGTGTGCGCTTTGTGCGCACCACAGGCCTGGCCGCCATCCGCCGCCACGGAAACCGGCTCAAGGATCAGCTGCTTACCGCTCTGGAGGGGGAGGAGCGCTACCAGCTCTTCGGCAGCCGCGACGCCGCTCTTCAGACGGGCGTGCTGTCTATCATTCCCCGGGAGGGTGATTCGGAGACGCTGTGCGAATATCTCAGCGCGAAGGGCATCGCCCTGCGGGGCGGGCTTCACTGTGCCCCGTATGCCCACCGGACGGCGGGAACCCTGAACACCGGCACCGCCCGCTTTTCCGTATCCGCCTTCAACCGTCCCGACGAAGTGGACCGCCTTGTTGAGGCGCTGAAGCGCTACAAATGATCCGAAATGCTTCTCAAAATTTGAATATGCACGCGTGAAAGGAACCCTTTTAGGGTTCCTTTCACGCGCTGTTGGCCCGCCGCGCTCCGGAGGAAGATCCCCGCCGCAAAAAATTTACAAATTGATCAAATTTACCTTGCGGTATTTCTTGCTTTTTTTCTGGATTTATTATACAATAAAACGAATTATGTGAAGCACTGGACAGTAAGGAGCGCGCAATGGAATATTTGGAAAGAGGTCTCTACTATCTCCTCAGTATGGAGATCACGGACATCGTGGATATGGCGATTATCGCCTATCTGGTCTACCAGCTCTTGGCCCTGGTGAAGAACACCAGCTCCGAGCGGGTGCTCAAGGGCGTGCTGTTTGTGATTCTGGCGCTGTGGCTCTCCGCGGAGTGGCAGCTCAGCAGTCTGAACTTTGTGCTCAACAAGCTGGTGGAGTGGGGCGTTCTGGCCCTGGTGATCCTGTTCCAGCCGGAGATCCGGCGGATTTTAGACCAGCTGGGGGGCAGCCGCTTCTCCTTTTTGCGGGTGTTCAACAAGCGGGAACAGATCAGCTCCATTGAGCACGCCATCCATGTCACCGCCGAGGCCTGTCAGGACATGAGCCGGGACCGCACCGGCGCCCTGATCGTCTTTGAGCGGCAGAACAAGCTGGACGACGTGCTCCGCAGCGGCACCAAACTGGACGCGGAGCCCTCCTCGGAGCTTTTGAAGAACGTGTTCTTCGTCAAGGCGCCCATGCACGACGGGGCTATGATAATCCGGGACGGCCGGGTGCTGGGGGCCGGGTGTATGCTCCCCCTCAGCCGGAATGTGAACCTCAGCCGGGACCTGGGCATGCGCCACCGGGCGGGTATCGGCATGAGCGAGAATTCCGACGCGGTGGTGGTCCTGGTCTCCGAGGAGACCGGATCCATCTCCGTGGCGGTGGGGGGGATGCTCAAGCGCCACCTGAGCGTCGAGACGCTGCGTCTCCTCCTCTCCAACGAGCTCCTTCCCAAGGAGGAGGACACGGCGGAGAAAAAGAAGTTTCAGCTGAAAGACCTGATCAAACGGAAGAAGGAAAAGCATGAATAATATCAAAAACACGAAAACCTTCCGCGCCATCCTCTCCATCCTTGTGGCGCTGATTATCTGGCTGTATGTAGAGAATATCGACCCCTCCATCATCGACCTGAACGTGCGGGACATCCCAGTGGAGTTCATCGGCGAGGAGGACATCCTGGAGGAGCGGGGACTGATGGTCTCCAGCGACAAGAACGTCACCGTGGATCTGACTTTGCAGGGCCAACGCAATATGATTACCTCCCTGGGGCGGGGGAAGGGCATCCGCATCCAGGTGGACCTCTCCGGCATTACCACCACCGGGCAGCACAGCCTGGAGTATGACATCATCTATCCCGACAGCGTGTCGGAGCGGAACATCGTGGTGGACTCCGCCAACCCCTACCGGGTGACGGTGGACGTGGTGGAGCTCTACAAGAAGTCCATCACCGTCCGGGGCGAGCGCACCGGCGAGGCGGCCGACGGCTATATGGCCGGAGAGATGACCTTCAGCGAGGATACCATTCTGGTCAGCGGCGAGCAGCTGGCGGTGAGCAACATCAGCCACGCCCTGGTCAGTGTGGACCTCACCGGAGCCACCGAGACGGTGAATCAGGCGGCCCCCATCCAGCTTATCGATTTCAACGGCGATGTGGTGGACAGCGCCGAGCTGCGCATGAGCGCCGAGGCCATCAATGTGTCCGTGCCCATCCTGATGATTAAGGAATTGCCTCTGGTTGTCGATTTCGTGTCCTCCCCCGGATCCATGGAGGCCGACATGCCCCACTCCATCATGCCCCGCACCATCACCGTGGCCGGGGACAGCAAGAGTATCAGCAAGCTGGACCAGATCGTCCTTAGCCAGGTGGTGCTCAAGGAGATTACGCAGAATACCTCCTACACGGTGCCCATCCCCATTCCGGCGGGGTCCATCAACCTCTCCGGGGAGACGGCGGCCACCGTCACCATCAGCTCCATGAACCTGGAGACAAAAACCTTCACCGTCAGCAACCTCAGCTATATCAACGAGCCGCCGGACAAGACGGTGACAGTGGTCACCAATGAGGTGGACGTGGTGCTCCGGGGTCCGGCGGAGGAGCTGGAGGCCATTGAGGACTTCAATATCCGCATTGTGGGCGACATGACCGACGTCACCGCCTCCAACGGCAACTACGCCATCCCCGCCGAGGTCTATGTGGACGGCAACGACCGGGTGGGGGCCATCGGCAGCTATCAGATCACCGTGCGGATCAGCTCGTAAGGAGGCGTTCATGACACAGTTTGCCACCGTGGAGCAGCTTTTGGAGGGGGACCGGGCCCGCATTGCCGTGGTGCGCCGGTCCGCCTGCGCGCACGCCTGTGAGAGCTGCGCCGGCTGCGGCGGGACGAAGCCGGTGGTCCGCGCTACCGCCTATAATCCCCTCGGCGCCAGGCCGGGGGACCGGGTGCTGGTGTACAGCGACGACAGACCCGTTTTGCAGGCGGCGGCGCTGGTATACCTGCTGCCCATCCTGACCTTCTTTCTGAGCTACGGCCTCTCCGCCGGTCTGGCGAGCCTCGCCCTGCGGGTTCTGATTTCCCTGGGCGGCACGGCCCTGGGCCTGGTCCCGGCGCTGCTGCTGGATAGGCGATCCCGGATTCGCTTCGAGATCACGGAGCTGCTGTAGGGATGTTTGGCTACGTCAGACCGAGCTTGAACCGGCTCTCGGAGGAGGAGCGGGAGGGCTATCAGGCGCTGTACTGCGGCCTCTGCCACACCCTGGGCCGGCGCTGCGGCAGTTTAAGCCGCCTGATCCTCAACTACGATTTTACCTTTCTGGCGGCCCTGCTCTCCGGCACTGCGGGGAGGGAGCGGCGGCGCTGTATCGCAAGTCCGCTTCGCCCGAAGGAGGCGGCCTGTGGAAGCGCGGCGCTGGATTTGGCTGCCGATATCAGTGTGATACTCGCCTACCACAAGGCGGCTGACGACCGTCTGGACAGCGGCTTTTGGCGGGGACAGGCCTGCCGCGCCGTCCAGGGGGCGCTGCGTCCGGCCTATCAAAGGGCCGCCGCCCTCCGGCCGGATATGGACCGGCGGACCCGCTGTGAGCTGGACCGCCTGCACCGGCTGGAACAGGAGCGCTGCCCCTCCCTTGACGCGCCGGCGGACACCTTCGCCCTTCTGCTCCAGAGCGCGGCCGCAGAGCTGGAGGAGGGCGTACAGCGGCGGGTGCTGGAGCAGCTGCTCTACCACCTGGGCCGGTGGATCTACCTGGTGGACGCGGTGGACGACCTCCGGGAGGACAGCCGGACCGGGAACTACAACCCTGTGGCCCTGCGCTTCGGCCTCACCGACGGGACGCTGTCCCGGGAGGCCCGGGAGCGGGTAGGGGAGACCCTGGACGCCTCCATCCAGGCCATGGCGGCGGCCTACGAGCTGTGGGATTTCGGCCCCTGGTCGGCGCTGATCCGGGCCACCGTGTACGAGGGCCTCTACTGTGTGGGACATGCTGTGATGGATGGAACATTTCACACCGCCCAAAAGGGGGGCGGAAAAAAGGAGCTGCTATGACCGATCCCTATAAAGTTCTGAACATACCTCCCACTGCCACTGATGAGGAGGTGAAGAAGGCCTACCGTGAGCTGGCCCGGAAGTACCACCCGGACAACTACAACAACAATCCCCTGGCCGATCTGGCGCAGGAGAAGATGAAGGAGATCAACGAGGCCTACGACACCATCACCAGGCAGCGCAGCGGCCAGGGCGGCTCATACGGCAGCAGGTCCTACAGCGGCGGCCAGAGCGCCTCCGGCGGAACATACGGCGGCTATGCCTCCTCCCGCCAGGAGGCCGGCGGGGAGGAGGGCGCCGCCTTCCGGCAGGTCCGCGCCGCCATTGACCGGGGGGATTTAAGCACGGCGGAGCACGTGCTGGAGATCATCAGCCGCCGGGACGGGGAGTGGCACTTTCTCAAGGGCGTGATCTACTGCCGCCGGGGCTGGCTGGAGGAGGGGCTGCGCTACTGCGAGGCCGCCTGCCAGCTCTCGCCGGGGAATATGGAGTACCTCCAGTTCCTGGAGCAGCTGCGTAGCCGCACGCAGCGGGCCTACCGCCCGGCTGGCTATCCCCCGGTGTTTACCACCACCTGCGCGGACAACGGCTTCTGCCGCTGGATGCTGTGCAGCTACTGCTGCTGCAACTGCTGCAGCTTCTGCGGCCTCAGCCGTTTTTAAGGACGCACTGAATCAATCGCCATACGCGTCTTCGCGCCATAAATTTTCTCTGGACATCGTCAGAAAACCTTGAAATCCGTTAGGATTTCTGTGGTTTTCTTCCTCGCCAGCGGAAAATTTCTGACACAAATCCGCGCACGCCGATTGAATCAGTCCTTCCTAAAAAAGCGGACTTCGCATAGAAGACAGGAAACGGGCGTATAAGGAAAGGAACAAGGAGCTATGATCCAGAGTATGACCGGCTATGGCCGGGCCAGAGAGACGATCAACCGGCGGGACATCACCGTGGAACTGCGCAGCGTCAACAACCGCTACCTGGACTGTACGGTAAAGATGCCGCGGATGTACATCTTTGCCGAGGACGCCATTAAGACGGCGGTGCAGCAGTCGGTGTCCCGGGGGAAGGTGGATGTGTTCATCACCATTGACGCCACCGAGGCCGAGCAGGGCGTGGTGTCGGTAAACCTGCCCCTGGCCGCGGGGTATCTGGAGGCCATCCGGCAGATCAGCGGCCAGCTGGGACTGCCGGAGGACATCACCGCCCGGGAGCTGTCCCGATTTCCCGATGTGATTACTGTCACCAAAGCGGAGGAGGATCTGGAGTCTCTCAGCGCCGACATCTGCACCGTCCTCCGCGCCGCCATTGAGAACTACCAGGAGATGCGGCAGAAGGAGGGGGCGCGGCTTTGCGCGGATATCGAGGGACGCCTCAATACCATTGAGGCGCTCACCGCTCAGGTGGAGGAGCGCTCGCCCCAGACGGTAGCGGAGTACCGGGAGAAGCTCCTCAGCCGCATGCAGGAGGTATTGGGCGGCGCCTCCATCGACGAGACCCGGATTCTCACCGAGGCCGCCATCTTTGCCGACAAGGTGGCCGTGGACGAGGAGACCGTCCGCCTGCGCAGCCACCTGGCCCAGCTGCGGGAGATGCTCCAGAGCAGCGAGCCCGTGGGCAGGAAGCTGGATTTTTTGATCCAGGAGGTCAACCGGGAATCCAACACCATCGGATCCAAGTGCAGCGATGTGGAGATCACCCGGAAGGTGGTGGCGCTGAAGGCCGAGGTGGAAAAGATCCGGGAGCAGGTACAGAATATCGAGTGAACGGAGGAGGACCCCGTGAAAAGGAAGCGGATCATCGCCCTCCTGGCGGCTCTGGCGATCCTCCTGCTGTTCCCCGTCCGGCACCGCCTGAAGGACGGCGGAACGGTCGTGTACAGGGCCATTCTCTACAGCGTGCAGGACGTACACCGGCTGGCCCCCGGCCTTCCGGCGGAACAGGAGTATGTGGAGGGAACCATTGTTCACATCCTGGGGATGGAGGTCTTTAACAGCGTCCCCTCCGGGAGTGCCTGAGATATCGGGCATAAAATCAGGGCTGAAGACAGGAAAAATCGCTATGGAGCTTGTAAACATCGGATACGGAAATCTGATCTCCGCCCGGCGGCTGATCGCCGTGGTGAGCCCGGACTCCGCGCCCATCAAGCGGATGGTGACGGAGGCTCGGGAGCGGAGCATGCTGATCGACGCCACCTTCGGGCGCAAGACCCGAACGGTACTCATTATGGACAGCGACCACATTGTGCTCTCCGGCATAGCGCTGGAGAAGCTGGCGCCCCGCTTCGGTCTGGAGCCGGCGGAGCTGACGGAGGAGGAAGAGAATGGCTAAAGGCATGACCTTCATCATTGCCGGCCCCTCCGGGGTGGGCAAGGGCACCGTCATTAAGAGGGTGTTTGAGAGCGGACGGAAGCTGTACTTCTCCGTCTCCGCCACCACCAGGGCGCCCAGGCCCGGGGAACAGGACGGGGTGGACTACCACTTCATCTCCCGGGAACAGTTTGACAGCTGGATCGCCCAGGGCGCCTTTCTGGAGCATGCGGAGTTCGTGGGCAACTGCTACGGCACGCCCGGGCGCTACGTGGACGAGGCCATGGACCGGGGAGAGGACGTTATCCTGGATATTGAGGTCCAGGGAGCGGAGCAGGTCCATCAGCTGCGGCCCGAGGCGGTGCGCATCTTTTTGGCGCCCCCCTCCTGGGCGGAGCTCCGCCGCCGTCTGATCGGACGGGGCACCGAGTCCGCAGAGAAGGTGGAGAGGCGTCTCCAGCGCAGCCGGGAGGAGTTCCAGGTGGCGCAAAACTACGACTACCTGGTGGTCAACGACGACGTGGAACAGGCGGCGGCGGAGGTGCTGGCCATTATCGCCGCCAGCCACTGCCGGGCGGCGGACCGCTATGAGGCGGTCAGCCGCGCGCTGGAGGAGTGAGCGTTTGCTCCTCAGACCTGCCGGCATAACATCTGCGTATTCCCGGGAAAATCCCGGAAACACTATATATGGAAGGGAAGGATCGCATTTATGATGCTCTATCCTGCAATGAACAAGCTGACGGCAAATGTACCCAACCGCTATCTTCTGGTCAACGTGGTGGCCCGGCGGGCCCGCCAGATTGCCCAGCGGGCGGAGGACTGCAACGAGAAGCTGTCAGAGAAGCCGGTGACCAGCTCCATCAAGGAGGTGGCTGACGGCAGCATCAGCGTGGCCGCGGCGGATGTGGTTATCAAGGACGTGGAGGCATAATTTCGCTTGAAATCTGCGGATTTCAAGCGAGGTAGGATTGCGCTGCGCTCTGCGCCTCGGACTTTGCCCCGCGGGGCAAAGTCCTGCGACGCTCGCTCCGCGATAAGTATTTTTTCCGAAAACGCGGTTTCCGGAAAAATGATTTTAGATTTTTTGCGGCGTGCGCGCCGCAAACTCCTGCGGAGAGCTTTTCTTCGCGGCTGGGGCCGCGAAGGGGGGCTTGCGGGGAACAGGGAAGGGGGCGGCGGTTTGGAGACGGTCTTGGCGGCGCGGGTGGCGGTTTCTGCGGCGGCCTACGCCTTTGATAAGCCCTATGACTATCTGATTCCTGACTCCCTGACAGAAAAGGTACGGGTGGGCGTGCGCGCAGCCATACCTTTTGGCCGTGGCAACAAGAGCGCCGAGGCTATCGTCCTCAGTGTGCAGGAGGTGGAGAAGGTACGGGGCCTCAAGAGTATCAGCGCCGTACTGGATGACAGCCCCGTTCTGGATCAGGAGGGGCTCCGTCTGGCCTTCTGGCTGCGGGAGCGGTACTTCTGTACCGTCTACGAGGCGGTAAAGACCATTCTGCCCGCCGGGCTCTGGTACCGCCTTCGGGAGACCTGCCGCATTGTGGGAGACGTGACGGAGGAGGAGCTGAGCGCACACCTGGGCGAGCGGGGCCGGAAGCGGACGCTCTACGACGCCGTCCTGGCCCGGGGCGGTCAGGCGGAGACCGAGACGCTGCGGCGTGATTTGGGCGAGTGGACAGGACAGGTTCTCCGGGAGCTGGCCGCCCTGGGCCTCATCACAGTGGAGACCTCCGCCGACCGGAAGATCCGGGACAAGACCGTCAAACGGGTATCTCTGGCCGTGCCGGCGGAGGAAGCTCTGGCGGCGGTGGAGACGAAGAAGAACCGGGCTCCCCTGCGCTATGAGGTGATCCGCCTCCTCTGCGCCGCCGGCAGCGCCGCCTCCGCGGACCTGTGCTACTTTACCGGCGCGTCAAGCGCCACACTGCGCTCTCTGGAGAAATCGGGGCTCATTGTCATGGAGCCCGAGGAGACCTACCGGATCCCCCTGTACGCCAGAGACGCAGAGGCCGGACCTGTCGCCCTCAACGACGAGCAGCGGGCCGCCTTCGAGGGGCTGCGGGAGCTCTACCGGAGGGAGGAGGCCAGCTGCTCCCTGCTCTTCGGCGTCACCGGCAGCGGAAAGACGGAGGTCTATATCCGTCTGCTCCAGGAGGTCGTTTCCGATGGAAAGACCGGCATGATCCTGGTGCCGGAGATTGCTCTGACGCCCCAGATGCTGGAGCGCTTTGCCGCCTACTTCGGCGACCAGGTGGCCATGCTCCACAGCTCTCTCCGCCTCAGCGAGCGCTACGACCAGTGGAAGCGGATCCAGAGGGGAGAGGTTCGGGTGGTTCTGGGTACCCGCAGCGCGGTGTTCGCCCCGCTGAAAAACCTGGGAATGATTATCCTGGACGAGGAGCAGGAGAACAGCTACCAGTCGGAGAACCCGCCCCGCTACCACGCCCGGGATGTGGCCAAGTACCGGTGCAGCGAGAGCGGCGCCGCCCTGATCCTGGGATCCGCCACCCCCACGGTGGAGAGCTCCTACTACGCCCGCACCGGCCGCTATCACCAGTTTTTCCTGCGCTACCGCTACAACGCCAGACCCCTGCCCCGGGTGGTGCTGGCGGATCTCCGCCAGGAGGTCCGCGCCGGCAACAGCGGCATCATCAGCGCCCCGCTGAAAAAGGCCCTGGAGGAGACCATGGCCAGGGGAGAGCAGAGTATTCTGTTTCTCAACCGCCGGGGCAGCAGCCGGATGCTCCTCTGCGGGGAGTGCGGCGCGGCGCCCCAGTGTCCCCGGTGCAGCGTGCCTCTGACCTACCACAGCGCCAACGAGCGGCTGATGTGCCACTACTGCGGCCACTCCCAGCCGGCCCACGAGCACTGCGAGGCGTGCGGCGGACGGATGAAGCATGTGGGCTTCGGCACCCAGCGGGTGGAGGAGGAGCTTCGCTCCCTCTTTCCGGAGACGGCGATCCTGCGCATGGACGCGGATACCGCCGCCGCAGGTCATGAGAAGCTGCTCTCCCGGTTTGTCAAGGAGAAGATTCCCATCCTCCTGGGCACCCAGATGGTGGCCAAGGGGCTGGATTTTGAAAATGTCACCCTGGTGGGTGTGCTGTCTGCGGATCTGTCGCTTTATGTGGACAGCTTCCGCGCCGCCGAGCGGACCTTCAGCCTGCTGACCCAGGTGGTGGGCCGGGCGGGCCGGGGGGACAAGACCGGCCGGGCGGTGATCCAGACCTATACCCCGGACAACGACGTGATTGTCAGCGCCGCCCGGCAGGACTACGAGGCCTTCTACACCTCGGAGATCCGGATGCGGCGCATCCGGCGGGAGCCGCCCTTTGCCGACCTCTTCACCCTGACGGTATCGGGGCTGGAGGAGGGGGCCGTGTTCCGCGCGGCCATGGCCCTGCGGGACGCTCTGCGTCAGGCCGCCGGCGGGCCGGGAGCGCCGGCGGAGCTGCTGGGGCCGGCCCCGGCCCCCATCCTGAAGGTAAATAACCGCTACCGCTACCGCCTGCTCTGGGTGGGGAAGAACGACCACCAGACCAGGGAGCTCTTGTCCCGCTACTTAAACGCGTTCCATATGCAGAAGGAGAACCGGGCGCTCCATCTCTTTATTGACTGCAACGGACTGGATTAGGAGGAAAGTGACTATGGCCATTCGAAAGATTGTAGTACAGGGGGACGACATCCTCACCAAGGTCTGCCGCCCCGTGACCGACTTCAACAGGAGACTCCACGACCTTCTGGACGACATGGTGGAGACACTGACGGAGGTGGGCGGAGCGGGGCTGGCAGCGCCCCAGGTGGGTATCCTGCGCCGGGCGGTGATCGTGATGGACGACGACGACACCCCCATTGAGCTGGTGAATCCGGAGATTGTCTCCTCCTCCGGGGAGCAGCGGAGCCCGGAGGGCTGTCTCAGCATCCCCGGCAAGTACGGCCTTGTCACCCGGCCCAGCGTGGTGAAGGTCCGGGCCCAGGACCGGCACGGGAACTGGTTTGAGCTGGAGCGGGAGGACTACACCGCCCGGTGCTTCTGCCACGAGCTGGAACACCTGGACGGACATCTCTACACAGAGCACATCGACCGCTTCCTCACCGACGAAGAGGTGGAGGCCTACTACGAGGCCCAGGAGAAGGAGAACCAATGAGAATCGTATTCATGGGCACGCCGGAGTTCGCCGTGCCGTCCCTCCGCCGGCTCCACGCCGACGGCCACGAACTCTGCGCCGTCTTCACCCAGCCGGATAAGCCCAAAAACCGGGGGATGAAGTTCATCCCCACGCCGGTGAAGGCCACCGCTCAGGAGCTGGGTCTCCCGGTGTACCAGCCGGAGAGCGTGCGGGAGGAGGCGGTGCTCCGCCAGATCCGCGCCCTGAAGCCGGAGCTGCTGGCGGTGGCGGCCTATGGCAAGCTGCTGCCGGAGGATTTGCTCAGTATCCCCAGTGTGGCCGCCATCAACGTCCACTCCTCGCTGCTGCCCAAGTACCGGGGGGCAGCCCCCATCAACTGGGCCATCCTCAGCGGGGAGCGGGAGACCGGCGTCACCATCCAGCACCTGAGCCGGGAGCTGGACGCCGGGGACATCGTGCTGGCCAAATCCACCCCCATCGGCGAGACGGAGGACGCGGGGGCGCTCTACACCCGCCTCTCGGAGCTGGGGGCGGAGGCCCTCAGCGAGGCGGTGGCCGCCCTGGCTGCCGGCACCGCCGCCCGGACGCCCCAGACCGGCGACCCGGGTCCCTACGCCGCCATGCTCACCAAGGAGATGTCCCCGGTGGATTGGACCCGGAGCGCCGGGGAAATCTATAACCAGATCCGGGGCCTGATCCCGTGGCCTGCCGCCACCACCGACGTAATCAGCGGGGAGCCCATCAAGCTGTGGGGCGCCCAGGTGGTGGAGAAGCGGACGGACGCCTTCCCCGGCGATATCATCGCCGCCGGAAAGCAGGGCATCGACATCGCCTGCGGCGACGGACTGACCCTGCGGGTCCTGGTGCTCCAGGCCCCGGGGGGCAAGCGGATGTCCGCGGCGGACTACCTGCTGGGACACCCGATTAAGCTGTAAAGGAAAATCCCTGTTCACCCCCCACGACTTCTTTGATAGGAGGACTGTTATGTTCTACTACGACACCCGCTATATTATGATGCTCCTGCCGGTGCTGGCCATCACCCTCTACGCCCAGTGGAAGGTCAACTCCTCCTTCCGCCGTTACTCCAAGGTGGCCAACCGCCGCCGCCTGACGGGGGCCCAGGCCGCCCAGGAGGTGCTGCGCCGCCACGGCGTCTACGATGTGCGCATCGAGCGGGTCCGGGGGAACCTGACGGACCACTACGACCCCAAGACCAACGTGATCCGGCTCTCCGAGTCGGTGTACGACAGCCCCACCATCTCCGCCGTAGGCGTAGCCGCCCACGAGGCAGGCCACGCGGTGCAGTACGCGGTGGGCTACGGCCCCATCCAGCTCCGGATGGCCCTGATTCCCGTGACGCAGATCGGCTCCCAGTTCGGGGTGATTCTGCTGTTCGCCGGCATCCTCCTGAGCATCGAGCCGCTGTTTTTGATCGGCATCCTGCTGTTCTCCCTCACCACCCTCTTCCAGCTGGTGACCCTGCCGGTGGAGTTCAACGCCTCCCGCCGGGCCATGGAGACCATCAACGAGGGGGGCCTTCTCTCCGAGGAGGAGGCCCGAGGTGCCCGTCAGGTCCTCAGCGCCGCGGCGCTGACTTATGTGGCGGCGCTGCTGATGTCCGTGGTGCAGCTGCTGCGGTACGTGATGCTCTTCGCCGGCCGCAGGGGGGATCGCCGGTGACCGGGGCCAGAGAGGCGGCGCTGGAGGTGCTCACCGCCTGCCGGAAGACCGACGCCTGGGTGGACGCCGCGCTGAAATCCACCCTCCGCCGGTCGAAGCTGGACCCCCGGGACGCGGCGCTGGCCTCCCGCATCACCTATGGCGTGGTGCAGAACCGCATGCTGCTGGACTACTATTTGGACAAACTGTGCAAAAGCGGAACCGGTGATTTGGAACCGGTGATTTTGGATATACTCAGGATCGGGGCCTGCCAGATTCTGCTGCTGGACCGGATTCCCCACAGCGCCGCGGTGAACGAGGCGGTGTCCATGGCCAAGGCCCACCGTCGGTCCCGTGCCGCGGGTATGGTCAACGCCGTGCTGCGAAACCTCTCCCGCTCCAAGGACACCCTCCAGCCGCCGGCGGACCTGCCCCGGCGGACCAGCCACCCCAAGTGGCTGGTGGACCGGTACGTGGAACTGCTGGGCCGGGAGGAGGCGGAGCGGTGTCTCGCCGCCAACAACGATCCGGCGCCCATGACGGTACAGGTCAACACGCTGAAAACCACCCCGGCGGCATTGACCGCGGAGCTCCAGGCCGCCGGAATCGCCGTGACGCCCCACCCCTTTTTAGAGGGCTGCCTCCTGTTGGAGGGCGCGGGGGATATTGAGGCCCTGCCCGCCTTCGCAGAGGGCCGCTTCCTGGTCCAGGACGCCGCCGCCCGGCTCGCCGTCCTGGCGATGGACTGCCGTCCTGGGATGCGGCTTATCGACGCATGCGCCGCACCGGGAGGGAAGTCCTTCGCCGCGGCCATGGACATGGAGGATAGGGGAGAGATCGCCGCCTGCGACATCCATCCCCACAAGATCCGGCTCATAGAGCGGGGGGCGGAGCGCCTGGGCATCACCTGCCTCCGCGCCCGGCTGGCCGACGGCCGGCAGCGCCGGGAGGATTTTCTGGAAAGCGCCGACCGGGTCCTCTGCGACGTGCCCTGCTCTGGTCTTGGCATCATCCGCAAGAAACCGGACATCCGATACAAGGCCCCGGAGGCCCTCTCCGGCCTGCCGGAGGTGCAGCTGGCCATTCTGCGCAACGCAGGGGACTACGTGAAGCCCGGCGGCCTGTTGCTCTACTCCACCTGTACCATCCTTCCCGAGGAGAATGAGAAAGTGGTGGAGGCCTTTCTGGCGGGGGCGCCGGACTTTTCCAGGGAAATATTCATCCTGCCGGGAGTGGGGGCGTGTCCGGGGGAGATTACCCTCTGGCCCCACCGCCACCAGACCGACGGGTTCTATATCTGCAAGCTGAGGAAACAACTATGAGCGACATCAAATCCATGACAGAGGAGGAGATCACCCAGGCCCTCCGGGAGCTGGGAGAGCCCGCCTTCCGGGGAAAGCAGGTGTTCATCTGGATCCACCGGGGCGTATCCTCCTTTGACGAGATGACCAACCTCTCCAAGCCCCTGCGGGAGAGACTGGGGGAGCGGTACGAGATCCACGTGCCCCGGGTGGCCCGCAAACAGGTGTCCGCCCTGGACGGTACGGTGAAGTACCTGTGGGAGCTCCACGACGGCAACTGCATCGAGTCGGTGCTCATGCAGTACCACCACGGCAACACCGTGTGCATCTCCTCCCAGGTGGGGTGTCGGATGGGCTGCGCCTTCTGCGCCTCCACAGTGGGTGGCAAGGTAAGAGACTTGACACCGTCTGAGCTGCTGGACCAGGTGATTTTTACCCAGAGGGACAGCGGACTCCCCGTCTCCAACATCGTGCTGATGGGAATCGGAGAGCCCATGGACAACCTGGACAATGTGCTGCGGTTCCTGGAGCTGGTGAACCACCCGGATGGCCTACATATCGGGATGCGGCACATCTCCCTCTCCACCTGCGGCGTGGTGCCGGGAATCGACCGATTGGCGGAGCTGGGGCTCCAGCTGACGCTGTCGGTGTCCCTCCACGCCCCGGACAGCGAGACCAGGAGCGCCATCATGCCGGTGAACCGGGCCTACGACGTGGAGGAGCTGTTCGCCGCCTGCCGGCGGTACTTCGAGAAGACCGGCCGGCGGATCTCCTTTGAGTACGCCATGATCGACGGCGTCAACGACGCCGACTGGCAGGCCGACCGGATTGCGGAAAAGGTCCGGGGGATGCCCGCCCATGTGAACCTGATCCCGCTCAATGACGTGCGGGAGAGTCCTTTGAAGCCCAGCAGGCGCGTGGGGGCCTTCCAGAAGCGCCTGGAGCGCCACGGCCTCACCGCCACGGTGCGCCGGAGCCTGGGCGGGGATATTGACGCCTCCTGCGGCCAGCTGCGCAGGAAGGCCATGGAACAGAGAGAAGGGGGAGAGGCCATATGATGAAGGTCTGGGCGCTGACAGACACCGGTCTGGTGCGCCATCAAAACCAGGACGCCTACGGCGTGGAGACCGTCTGCGGACGCACGGTAGCCGTGGTGTGCGACGGCATGGGCGGTCCCAGGAACGGGGACGTGGCCAGCAACATCGCCGTGGGGGCCTTTCTGTCCGCGGTGCGCGCCCATCTCCGCGCCGACATGACGCCGGAGCAGATCCGGGAGATGGCCTCCTACGCGGTGTCCGTGGCCAATATGGACATCCGCGCCGCCGTGGAGGAGCACCCGGCCTACGCCGGCATGGGCACCACTCTGGTCTCCGCCGTCAGCTACGGGGAGGGCGTGGTGGTCTCCAACGTGGGGGACAGCCGGGCCTACCTCATCAACCGGGAGGGCATCCAGCGCGTCAGCAAGGACCACTCCCTGGTGGAGACCCTGGTGGAGCGGGGGGAGATCACCGCCGCCGAGGCCCGTGTCCACCCCCAGCGCAACTACATCACCCGGGCCCTGGGCCCGGAGGTGAGCCCCCTGTGCGACGGGTTCATCGTGCCGGTGGTGCCGGGGGACTTCATTCTGCTGTGTACCGACGGTCTGGTCTCCACGGTGTCCGACCAGGAGATGCAGTACGAGGTGCTCTACGGGGACGATCTGGACCGCTGCCTGGACCGGCTGCTGGAGATCTCCAAGCGCAACGGGGCGGCGGACAATGTGACCGCCGTGCTGCTGCAAAAACAGTAAGGGAAGGAGGACGCTGCTATGGAACGATACATAGGGAAGATGCTGGACAACCGCTATGAGATCCTGGAGATCATCGGCAAGGGCGGCATGGCGGTGGTGTTCAAGGCCAAGTGTCACCGGCTCAACCGGCTGGTGGCCATCAAAGTCCTCAAGCCCGAGCTGGCCGACGACGCGGAGTTTCGCCGCCGGTTCCACGACGAGTCCCAGGCGGTAGCCATGCTCTCCCACCCCAACATCGTCTCGGTCTACGACGTGTCCAAGGGCGGGGACCTGGAGTATATCGTCATGGAGCTCATCGACGGCATCACCCTGAAACAGTATATGGAGCGGCGGGGCCAGCTGAACTGGCGGGAGTCGCTGCACTTCATCACCCAAATTATGAAGGGCCTCAGCCACGCCCACAGCCGGGGGATCATCCACCGGGACATCAAGCCCCACAACATCATGGTCCTCCGGGACGGCAGCGTGAAGGTGGCCGACTTTGGCATCGCCTGCCTCTCCAGTAAGCAGACCATGTCCTCCAAGGAGACCATGGGGTCTGTCCACTACATCTCCCCGGAGCAGGCCAAGGGGGAGCGGACCGACGCCCGGTCGGACATCTACTCCGCCGGCGTGGTGCTCTACGAGATGCTCACCGACCGTCTGCCCTTCGAGGGGGACTCCCCGGTGTCCATCGCCATCCAGCACTTCTCCGCCGTGCCGCTGAATCCCCGGGAGATCCGCAGCGACATCCCCGAGGCCCTGGAGCAGATCTGCATGAAGGCCATGGCCCCCCAGGTGGGCCAGCGGTACGCCAGCGCCGAGGAGATGATCCACGATCTGGAGGAGTTTCGCAAGAACCCGGAGATCAACTTCGACTACGACCTTCTGGACCTGCGTAGCGGCGTCAGCGACGAGCCGACGCAGCCCATCGACGCCCGGGAGATCCACAGTCTGCGGGAGCCGGAGGAGTACGACTACGACAGGGGAGGCGGCGGCGTGTGGAAGAAGCTGCTGATGATTGCGGCGGCCATTGCCCTCAGCGTGGCGCTGATCTACGGGCTCTATCAGGTGATCCTGAACAGCTTCGCCCCGCCGCCGGTGACGGAGTTTGAGGTGCCGAACCTCTTGGGCATGACCGTGGCCGAGGCGGAGGAGGACCCCCGGGTGAAGGACATCTTTACCATTGAAGTGGAGGACACCGTCAACAACGACGAGTACCCCGCCGGCCAGATCATCCAGCAGGACCCGGAGCCGGAGCGGAAAAAGAAGAGCGACTTTGTCATCACTGTCCTGGTGAGCAAGGGCGTCCAGTCCGACGTGATGCCCCAGCTCGTCGGCCTGGAGCGGACCAGCGCGGAGATTATCCTGAAAAACCTGCGCCTGGACCTGGTGGTGGTCACGGGGGAGGAGGTCTTCTCCGACGAGTACCCGGCGGGACAGGTGATTAAGAGCGTTCCCGCCAAGGATGAGGTTATCTCCAAGGGGGACACCGTCACCCTGACCATCAGCAAGGGCAGGGACCTGAAGCCGGTGACGGTGATCTCCTTCCTCACCAAGCCCCGCGAGGAGGCGGAGAAGGACGCCGTCGAAAAACTGGGGTTGAAGGTAAAATTCGTCAGCGCCCCCGGTGAGGAGCCGGCGGGCACCGTCATCGGTCAGAGCATTGCCGCCGGCGCCACGGTGCTCCAGGAGACGGAGATCGAGCTCACCGTCAGCGACGGCAGTCTGGCGGAGGAGCCGCCTGTCGAGGAGGGCGGCTCCGGCGACGAGGGCGCCGACGTCCCCTCCACAGATCCGGAAGACGATGACTAAGGGCCGGATCGTCAAGGCCCTAAGCGGCTTCTACTACGTGCAGACAGCGGAGGAGCTGATCCGGTGCCGGGCCCGGGGGAAGTTCCGCAAGGACGGCCTCTCCCCCCTGGTGGGGGACCATGTGGAGGTGCGGCGCCTGGAGGACGGATCCGGTATGGTCTGGGAGATTGCCCCCCGGCGAAACGCCTTCACCCGCCCGGCGGTAGCCAATATTGACCAACTGGTCATCATCGCCTCCGAGGCGGTGCCGGAGACGGCCCCCTTTCTCATCGACCGCATGACCGCCATTGCCGAGCTGAAGCAGTGCGGCGTGCTGCTGGTAATCAACAAGTGCGACCTGGTCCCACCGGAGACCCTGCCCCCGATCTACCGCGCTGCCGGCATCCCCGTCTGCTGCGTCAGCGCCGAAACCGGCGCGGGTATGGGGGAGTTGGCGGCCCTGCTCGCCGACAAGCTTTCTGCCTTTACAGGCAACTCCGGCGTAGGGAAGTCCAGCATTTTGAACCGCCTGGACCCCCGCTTCGCCCTCTCCACCGGGGAGATCAGCGAGAAGCTGGGCCGGGGGCGGCACACCACCCGCCATGTGGAGCTCTTCCCCCTCCGGAGCGGTGGGGAGGTGGTGGACACCCCGGGCTTCTCCACCTTTGAGGAGGAGGAGCTGAACCTCCAGCTGAAGGAGGCTCTGCCAAAGACCTTCCGGGAGTTTGTCCCCTGTCTGGACCGTTGCCGCTTTGCCGGGTGCAGCCACACGAAGGAGAAGGGCTGCGCCGTACTGGCGGCGGTCCGCGCCGGGGAGATACATCCCAGCCGCCATGAGAGCTACCTTCGTCTCTACCGGGAACTGAAGGACCTGCGGGAGTGGAACCAGAAGGGAACATAGCGATAGGGAGCGGCCATCTCTACCGGATGGCCGCTCCCTTTTCAGCCTGTCAAAAACCCGTTGGGGTTTTTGACAGGCTGAGGCAAATTGGGACCAATGGTCCCAATTTGTCGCCTCGGGCGGGTGATTTGACGCGAAAGGAACCCCTCTTGGGTTCCTTTCACACTATCCTCCTTACCGCCATCCTACTTTGTTGCCTTTTCTGCCAGGCTGAAAGGGGAGTGGTCATCCGGCAGAGATGGCCGCGCCCTTTTTCCATAGTCTGTCACACACCGGTAGGGGGTCTGTATATACTGTTAATGAATCCACTGAAAGGGGGCGGACTTATGCGAAACGGCTGTCAGATGGTGGGCCTGTGCGCGCTGGCGCTGGGACTTGGCATTTTGATTACGGCGATTTTTCCGGTAGGGTTCCTCCTCTTTCTCATTTCATTCCTGCTCATCGGTTGCGGATGGGCCTGTATGAGACGAAGGTAAGGAGTGTATTGGTATGAAAGTCGTCATTGTCAAGCCGCCGAAGTTTGTTGGTACGATCCTGCGCAAGCTCTTCAAGATCCAGGCATGAACCGCCTCCTCCCCGCATAGAGTTTCGGTAGAACCTGCGGAGCCTGCGTGCGCAGCCCTAAATACCGCATTCGACTGTGAATCCAGGTTTTCAAATCACGCCAGGGGGAGGATACCATGGAACTGCGTTTGAAAAAAGAGGACTTTGAATACTACGAGGCGGTGGCCGAAACACCCTATTCCTTCGAGACCACACAGGAGGCCATCGTCCCGGACTACTGCGCCGATGTGGCCCGGATTGTGGACACCACCGGCAGCGTCCTGGTCCACAACAAGGAGATGACCCCCGACGGCCGCATTGAGGTGGGCGGCGTCATCAAGGCCACCGTGCTCTTCGTGCCGGAGGCCGGTCACGAGGTCTGCGCCCTGCACCTGTCCGTGCCCTTCCACAACTACTGCGACGGCCGGGATCTCTCCGAGTGCAGCCGCTACAGCGTCCGCGGGGGCCTTCGGAGCATCGACTCCCGGCTCCTCAACCCCCGGAAGCTGCTGACCCGGGCGGAGCTCACCCTGGAGGTCTGCGCCTACCGGCCCAAGACGGTGTCCCTGTGCACCGCCGCCGAGGAGGGGGAGGAGGGTCTCCAGGTTCTGGAGGACAGCGCCGAGACCACGGTAATCACCGATGTGATGGAGCGGGAGTTTACCTACGTGGAGGAGCTGACCCTCTCCGCCAGCCGCCGCGGTGTCCAGGAGATTCTGGACACCCGCACCGCCGTCTACCCCTCGGAGGCCAGGATTGTGGGAAACAAGCTGGTGCTCAAGGGCATCGCCCGGGGGGAGATCCTCTTCAAGGACGAGGCCGGCGAGCTGGGATGCCTCTCCCAGGAGTATCTCTTCTCCCAGATCGTGGAGACCACGGCCTCGGAGGAGAACGGCTTTGCCAAGGCTGTGTACGATCTCACCGGCTACGAGTACCAGATCGGCTCGGAGAACAGCAGCGACGATACCCACGCCGTTACCATGTCCCTGCACATCCGCACCTACATAGAGGTAATGGAGACCAGAAAGCTCCAGTTCTTGAGCGACATGTACAGCACCCGCAAGGAGCTGACCCTGGAACGGGACACCCTGTCGCTGACGGAGAACGTCCGCTCCTTCACCAGGAAGCAGTCCATGCGGGAGGTGCTGGAGACGGCGGTGGCGGTAAAGCAGGTGGTCTACACCGCGGTCAATTGCGGGGCCTGTACCTGCCAGAGCGGCGGGGACGGCACCATGGCCGAGGCGGCGGTGACGGTAAAGTGCCTCTATCTGGACGAGAACGACACCCTCCTGCTGGCGGAGCGGGAGCTGACCATCAAGGGCGAGACCGAGACCGGCGAGGAGGAGAACCCCAGGATCCGCCTCCAGTGCCCCGGCGAGCTGACGGCGGCCCCCTCCCCTGAGGGCATCGAGGTCCGCTTCCCCCTGGAGTTTCTAATCAGCACCGGCAGCCAGATCCAGAAGCCCTGTGTGGCCTCGGCGGAGGTAGAGGACCTGCCCGACCGGGGAGAGCGGTCGGCCTCCCTGGTGCTGCGGAAGTTCGATCAGGGCACCAAGCTGTGGGACATCGCCAAGATGTACCGCACCACCGGCGCGGACATTCTGGCCGCCAACCAGCTCTCCAGCGAAGGGGACATCTCCTCCGACAAGCTGCTGCTGATCCCCCGACACAAATAAAAAAGTCGTTTGAAACCCGCTTCGCTGGGCTTTCAAACGAGGGGATTGCGCTGCGCTCTGCGCCTCGCCAGCCCCCTCCCCGAGGGGAGGGGGCCGGGTTCGACGCTCGCTCCGCAAAAAGTGTTTATTTCGGGGACGCGGTCCCCGGAATAACGCCACAGCGTTAAGAAAATGTGCCGGTGGCACATTTTTAGCGCAGGCCCCGCCAACTGTGTTGGCGGGGTGGCAGTACCAGGAAACGAAACTCTGCCAAGGGCTTGTAAAAAGGAGCGCGATACGGATGTATCGCGCTCCTTTATGCTTTGTCGTCTCCTATATTTACCCCTCCGCCGCCGCCAGGGAGGCTCCCTTGCGCTCGGGGATCACCTCGTCCACCCGGGCCCTGTGGGCCACATCGGTGAGGTACTTAATGACGTCGCTCCGGGTGACGATGCCGCAGAACAGGTTCCGGTCGTCCACCACGGGGACAAAGTTCTGCTTCTGAATCTGCTCCATCACCTCGTCGATGGAGGCCACAATGGTCAGCGGCGGGCAGAAGTCCTGCCGCATGATGTCCGCAATCCGGTAGTGCTCGTGCTCCCGCAGATCTGTGGTGCCGGTCTGGATGATGTGGCGCAGGAAGTCCCCCTCACCGATGCAGCCGAAGAACTCGCCGCTCTCCTTCAGCACCGGAATCGCGGTGTAGCCGTGGCGGATAAACTTCTCCAGCCCCTGCCGGACAGTCTGGCTCTCCTTTAAATAGACGGTGTTAACCTTTGGAATCAAGAACTTGGCTATGTTCATAGGCGGTACCTCACGCTCTCCCTATTGATTGGAAAAGTTTGCAAGAAACTGCTTGGTCCGCTCCTCCCTGGGGCTGTTGATGACCTCCAGGGCGGGCCCCTCCTCTACGATGTACCCCTCGTCCATAAAGATGATCCGGTCCGCCACATCCCGGGCGAAGGCCATCTCGTGTGTGACGATAATCATGGTGGTGTCCTGCTCCGCCAGGGAGCGGATCACCCGCAGCACCTCCCCGGTGAGCTCCGGGTCCAGCGCGGAGGTGGGCTCGTCAAAGCACAGGATGTCCGGGTGCAGGGCCAGGGCCCGGGCGATGGCCACCCGCTGCTGCTGTCCGCCGGAGAGCTGGTGGGGGTAGTTGTCCATCCGATCCCGCAGACCAACCTGGGTCAGAAGATCCTCCGCCCCTGCGCGGATCTCCTGAAGAATGGCCTTTTTGTTGGCCTTATAGTCCTCCTGCTCCTGGGAGAGCAGCTCCCCGGCCAGCATCACGTTCTGCAGCGCGGTATACTGGGGGAAGAGGTTAAAGTTCTGGAACACCAGGCCGAAGTGGAGCCGCTTCCGGCGGATCTCGCTCTCCCGCTGGGTGGCGGGATCGCCGGCGTCGAAGATCACCCGGCCATCCACGGCGATCTGCCCGCCATCCGGCTTCTCAAGGAAGTTCAGGCACCGGAGCAGGGTGGTCTTGCCGCTGCCGGAGGAGCCGATAATGGCGATGGCCTGCCCCTTGTCCAGGGAGAAGCTGATGTCGTTGAGCACCTGGGTGTCGCCGAAGTGCTTCTCCAGGTGGCGTACTTCCAACACAGACATACAGGCACCTCCTCAGCGGAAATAGGACAGCTTCTTCTCCACCCAGCTGAAGAGCAGGGTGAGAAAGCCGTTGAACAGCAGGTAGTAGACGCCGGTGAAGAAGATGGGCCAGAGCAGCCCCGCGTAGCCGTGGGACCCCTTGAGGAAGGAGTAGCCCGCCCAGATGACCTCCTGGAGGGAGATAATCCGGGCCAGGGAGGTATCCTTCACCAGGGTAATGATCTCGTTGGACATGGGGGGGACGATGCGCTTAATCATCTGGAGCAGGGTGACCCGGAAGAAGATCTGACTCCTGGTCATGCCCAGCACCTGACCCGCCTCCTGCTGGCCCACGGGGACGCCCTGAATACCGCCCCGGTAGATCTCGGAGAAGTAGCAGGCATAGTTGATGATAAAGGCGATGGCCGAGGCCAGGAACCGGCCCGCCTCGCCGCCGGGCCAGGGGCTGCCCCCCTCCAGCAGGTAGCCGGGTATATAGAAGAGGATCAGCAGCTGGAGCATCAGCGGCGTGCCCCGGATGATCCACACGAAGGTGCGGGTTACCCAGCGCAGGGGAGTGAAGCGGCTCATGGAGCCGAAGGACACCACCAGCCCCAGGGGCAAGGCGCCGATCAGCGTCACCAGGAACAGCTTGAGCGTCTGAAGGAACCCCTCGTTGAGAGCTCCAACCACTGTTATGAACATAAGTATACCACCTTATTTCGTGTTTGTATAGGGGATTTTGTTAATTCAGTCACAAAATGTTGCGTCCATGGTCAACGGCATCAAACCAGTCAAAAGCAGAGGGCAAAACCGTCCTCTGCTTTTGATGAAGTTTTACTCTCCGCCTGTGGACTTCAACAAACACCGTTCTATCGTCACCGTGCGGAAAACTCGGACTTGCAAACAGGTATAGAGCGTGTTAAAGTTCTTTTTGCTTACTTTTTCTTTCAAGAAAAAGCAAGTTACTGCTCGATCAAATTCCCGGCGATACCGTAAGTCTCAGCCACCTGCTGCATAGAGCCGTCGGCATAGGCGCTCTTAAAGAAGTCATTCAGCGCGGCGGCCAAGTCGGAGCCCTTCCGGAACCCCACGCCATAGCTCTCCTCATTGAGGGCCACCGTGTAGGTGAGATTGGCATAGCTGGTGCCCTCGCCGGTCATGGCCAGGGCCATCAGGTAGTCGATAACGGCGGCATCGGCGGTGCCGGACTGAACCTCCAGCAGGGCGGTAGCCTGGTCCTGGACGGGGGTGCACTCGTTACCCATGGCGTCCACCTCCGCCTGCCCGGCGGAGCCGTTCTCCGCAGCGAACCGCAGGCCGGAGAGGCTCTCCACGGTCTGGTACTGGTCCGCCTTGTCCGCAGGGACCACCACCACCTGGGCGTTGTAGAAGTAGGGCTTGGAGCACTCCATGGAGCTGGTGACCTCGTCGGTGAGGGTCATGCCGTTCCACACCACATCCACAGTCTTGCCGTCCAGCTCCATCACCTTGTTGTCCCAGTCGGCGATGATCTGGAACTCGGCGGTGACGCCCAGGCTCTCGGCAAACTTTCGGGCCATATCGGCGTCAAAGCCGATCCACTCGCCGTTGGCGTCCTGATAGTCCATGGGCTCAAACTCGGTGATGCCCACAATCAGCGTGCCCTTCTCCTTGACGTACTCGCTGTCGCTCTTGCTGTCGTCCTTCTTTCCGCAGGCGCTCAGCGCCAGCAGCGTAGTCAGCGCCAGCAGCAGCGCCAATGTTCTCTTCATTCTCTTCATCATATCCTCCAAAACTGTGTTGGCATCGCCAACGTTTTATTGCTCTATCACTCTACCATACTAAAGCGACAATGTAAACCCCCAAAGCCGATAAACCTGCCAGTTGGAGAGCCTGTCGATTTGTGGAAAGTGCACAGCAGTTTGAGATAGGAGATAGGAGTTATGGTGTCCGGCTTCGCCGGACGATTTCAAATCCCCCGCCAGTACCCCCATCCATATCCACCGCCCTCCGTAGAGGCGGAACCCATTCGCCCGCAAAACCTGCAACAACATCAAAACCTCCCAATCTCCGCAGACGCCATCCCCTCCCACCGAATTTGCTGCCTCAGCAGCAAAGAGCCCCTCGGGAGAGTTTCGCGCCCGCAGGCGCGAAATAAATTGAAATCATTTTTTGCGGAAACCGCGCTTGCGCAAAAAATACCTTTCGCCCTGCGCAGTGTGCGAGCGTTAGCGAGTGCGCGGAGCAGGGCGCATTCCCCCCCTCGCTGGAAGCGGCCATGCCGCTTTCAGCGAATAAGTGCAGCGGGTTTCCGGCGAAGACATAGATAGACCAAAGACAAAAGTCTTTGGTCTATCTATGTCCACCCTCTCATAAACTCCCAGTGAAAGACTACGGAAAAGAGGGCGGAGGCTATGACAAACACCAGCATCTATCAGGACATCGCCATGCGCACGGAGGGCAGTCTCTTCTTGGGGATCTTGGGGCCTGTCCGCACGGGGAAGTCCACCTTCATCAAGCGCTTCATGGAGACCCAGGTGATCCCGAACATCGAGAACGTGTACCGGCGGGAGCGGGCCATTGACGAGCTGCCCCAGTCCGGCAGCGGCAAGACCATCATGACTGCCGAGCCCAAGTTCGTCCCCGAGGAGGCGGTGGAGGTCGCTCTGGAGGACGGCGCCGTCTTCTCCGTCCGGCTGATCGACAGCGTGGGCTACATGGTCAAGGGGGCCATGGGCCAGTTCGAGGACGGACAGCCCCGGATGGTCACCACCCCCTGGTTCGAGCAGGAGATCCCCATGGCCGAGGCGGCGGAGATCGGCACCAGGAAGGTGATTACCGAGCACTCCACCATCGGCATCGTCATCACCACCGACGGCAGTATCACCGACATCGACCGGGAGGACTACGTGGAGCCGGAGGAGCGGGTCATCAGCGAGCTGAAGGAGCTGGGCAAGCCCTTCATCGTGCTCCTGAACTCCGCCGATCCCCGGTCCCAGCGGGCCATGGCCATCAGCGAGGAGATCTCCCAGCGCCACGGCGTGGCCTGCATGCCCATCAACTGCCTGACGCTGAATGAGCAGGACATCAAGGACATCCTCAAGGCGGTGCTCTTTGAGTTCCCCCTCTGCGAGATGGACTTCTTCCTGCCCGCCTGGGTGGACGCCCTGGACATGGACCACCCCATCAAGAGCAACATCTACGCTCATATCCGAGAGGCCGCCGGGGACCTCTCCCACGTGCGGGAGGTACGGGAGGCCCTGACGGTGATCGACGAGGCGGAGGAGATCAGCGCCTCCCGCATCGCCGGCATCGACCTGGGCAAGGGCGTGGCCCGTGTGGAGTTGGAATTGCCCCGGGAGCTGTTCTACGAGACTTTGAGCAGTCAGTCCGGCTTCACCATCGCCGACGACGGGGACCTTCTGAGCCTCCTCCGATCCCTGGCGGAGGTGAAGCGGTCCTACGACAAGGTCTCCGACGCTCTTCAGAGCGTCCACGAGACGGGCTACGGCATCGTTATGCCTGGCATGGAGGAGCTGATCTTGGAGGAGCCGGAGATCATGCGGCAGGGGGGACGCTACGGCGTCCGGCTGAAGGCCAACGCCCCCTCCATCCACATGTTCAAGGTGGACATCGAGTCCACGGTGTCCCCCATCGTGGGCAACGAGAAGCAGAGCGAGGACATGGTCAACTATCTGATGGAGAAGTTCGAGGGGGACACGGCGAAGATCTGGGAGTCCAACATCTTTGGCCGCAGCTTCCACGAGCTGGTAAACGAGGATCTCCAGGCCAAACTCCAGCGGATGCCCGAGGACGCCCGCCGGAAGTTCCAGGAGACCTTGCAGCGCATCGTCAACGAGGGCAGCGGCGGACTGATCTGCATCATTCTGTAGCACGAAGCCGCGGGATCCGGGCGCCAAAAAATGGGCGGTTTTTAAAACCGCCCATTTTTTCCTGAAAAATACCGTCAGTTTTCCGCTTTTACTTGGCAAGCACCTTTTTCAGCCGGGCAAACTGGGGGAGGCCGTTGACCTTGACCATCTCCGTTTCGCCCTGAATGAGGGGCAGGCAGTAGTCGATAAAGGCCTGCTCCACGCCGTTGTGCTGGGCGTTGATCCACTCCAGAGGCACTTTTTTCTCGGTGTTGGCCACGTCCTTGAGGTCGATGAGCTTGGTCTTGCAGACGTATTTGCCGCCCTCCCGGGTGCACTCAAAGCCCACCATCTTGTCGGTGAGACCCGCCACGGCGTTCTCCACGGCGGCCCGGCCGGCCAGAAAGGACTCCTCATAGTCGGTGCGGGAGGCCAGATGGGCGCCGCAGCGCTGGAGCAGGCTCAGTTCGATCCCGCGGACCTTGACGTCCAGCTTCTGCTTCACCACGTCGGCCAGATTGGCGGCCAGACCGCCCAGCTGGGCGTGGCCGAAGCCGTCAGTGGCGGAGGTCTGGGCCTCGGAGACGAAGGAGCCGTCGGCGTAGTGGATGCCCTCGGAGACGGCCACCATGCAGCAGCCCTTCTCGTCGTAGACCCGCTTCACATCGGCCAGAAACTTATCCATGTCGAAGTCCACCTCAGGCAGATAGATGAGGTCCGGGCCCGTGCCGTCGATGTTGGCCAGTGCGGAGGCGGCGGTGAGCCAGCCGGCGTGGCGGCCCATGATCTCCATAACGACCACCATGCCCGTGTCGTAGACCTGGGCGTCCCGATGGACCTCCATGCAGGAGGTGGCGATATACTTGGCCGCGCTGGCAAAGCCCGGGCAGTGGTCGGTGCCGAAGAGGTCGTTGTCGATGGTCTTGGGCACGCCCATGACCCGGCACTCGTAGCCCACCTTCATCATATACTTGGAGATCTTGTTGCAGGTATCCATGGAGTCGTTGCCGCCGTTGTAGAAGAAGTAGCGGACGTCGTACTTCTTAAAGATCTCCAGGATGCGCCTGTAGTCGGTGTCGTCCACATCCGGATCGGCGATTTTGTAGCGGCAGGAGCCCAGGGCAGAGGAGGGGGTGAACTTGAGCAGGGCCAGCTCCTCGGGGTCCTCCTGACCCATGTCGAAGAGACGGTCATTCAGCACGCCCTTGATGCCGTGCTCCGCGCCGTAGACAGCGGTAATCATGGGGTTGTCCAGGGCCGTGCGGATCACGCCGAAAGCACTGGCGTTGATGGCCGACGTGGGACCGCCGGACTGTCCGATGATGCAGGCGCCTCTAAGCTCATTCATGGATGAATACCTCCAAAATTAAAATATTCTTTACAGAATGGGTTATTATATGAAACGGGAATATTATAGCAAAGACTTATGCTGTTGTAAACGTGAAGAATGACCGACCTTGTCTTGATTTTTGGGGCAGATAATGGTAAAAATGGTGTGATAAACCGGTAATTTGTTGTTGCCGGGACAGGAACTATCCTGGATGGAATCAAGAGAATAGGGGAGAAGGGAAGCGTGCCGATCCGGCGGTTATCGGATCGGGAGATATTGCTCTGTCAGCTGCTGCGCGGGGTGCGGACGGCGCAGATATTGTGGGCAGATGCCGGAGACTTTCGGCGGCTTAGAGTGCTCCGGGAGGAGAGACCTTCAAAAAACGCGTCCGGGATGGGAATTGCCGCTCAGATTGCCGCAGCCGCGCATGGTGGGAGCGGTCAGGCGGAGGTTTTTCCATTCACAGATCCTACAAAAGCGGAACCTGTCCACATGGAGTTTTGTCCCGCTTGCCTGTTGCAATCTGAGAAAAATGTGGTAAAATAGAGAAGACATCATTATAAGGAGGTTATTCCCATGCCCCTTGTTACAACCACCGAAATGTTCAAGAAGGCCTATAACGGCGGCTACGCCATCGGCGCCTTCAACGTCAACAACATGGAGATCGTCCAGGGCATCACCGAGGCCGCCAAGGAGGTCAACGCCCCCCTGATTCTCCAGGTCTCCAAGGGCGCCCGGGCCTACGCCAACCACACCTACCTCATCAAGCTGGTGGAGGCCGCCGTCATCGAGACCGGCCTGCCCATCTGCCTGCACCTGGACCACGGCGACAGCTTTGAGACCTGCAAGTCCTGCATCGACGGCGGCTTCACCTCCGTGATGATCGACGCCAGCTCCAAGCCCTTCGAGGAGAACATCGAGATCACCCGGAAGGTCGTCGAGTACGCCCACGACCACGGCGTGGTCGTTGAGGCCGAGCTGGGCGCGCTGGCCGGCGTGGAGGACGAGGTCAACGTCTCCGCCGAGCACTCCCACTACACCCGTCCCGAGGAGGTCCAGGAGTTCGTCAGCAAGACCGGCTGCGACTCCCTGGCCATCGCCATCGGCACCAGCCACGGCGCCTACAAGTTCACCGCCGCCCAGTGCACCCGCAACGAGAAGGGCGAGCTGGTTCCCCCTCCCCTGCGCTTCGACATTCTGGACGAGGTGGTCAAGCGCCTGCCCGGCTTCCCCATCGTGCTCCACGGCTCCTCCAGCGTGCCCCAGGAGTATGTGAAGATGGTCAACGCCAACGGCGGCAAGATGCCCGACGCCGTGGGCATCCCCGAGGAGCAGCTCCGCCAGGCCGCCCGCAGCGCCGTGTGCAAGATCAACATCGACTCCGACCTGCGCCTGGCCATGACCGGCACCATCCGC